>NZ_QHJH01000409.1 GCF_003947455.1 Streptomyces sp. WAC 04229
GGGGGCGGCGGTGGCGTGACCGCCTGGGGCTGCGGCGGCGTCGCCGGGGCGGCCGGTTCCTCCACCGTGACGCCGAAGTCCGTGGCGATGCCGGCCAGCCCGTTGGAGTAGCCCTGGCCGACCGCGCGGGCCTTCCAGGCGCCGTTGCGCAGGTAGACCTCGACGATCACGAGGGCGGTCTCGGTGCCGAGCTGCGGGGGCGTGAAGCTGGCGAGCACGGAGTTGTCGTCCGCGTTGCGGATGGTGGCGGTCGGTTCGATGCCCTGGAAGGTCTGGCCGGCGGCGTCCGGGCTGGCGGTGACGACGATCTTCTCGATGCCCGGCGGGACGGCGGCGGTGTCCACCACGATCGCGTCCGGGGCGGTGCCGCCGCCGGAGCGGTAGGTCACGCCCTGGCCGGTGGGCTGGTTGTAGAAGATGAAGTCGTCGTCGGAGCGCACCTTGCCGTCGGCGGTGAGCAGCAGGCCCGATACGTCGAGCCGCACGGGCGCGGCGACGTCCACCGTCACGCGGGCGGCGGAGAGGGGGATGTTCGAGCCGGGGGTCATAGCTGTCATGCCGGGTGAACGAGCGAGGGCGTTTTACCGTTCCCTTACCCGGCGGCCAATCGGGTCAGGGGCGTGTCTGACCTGGTCAGCGGTGGTTTCGGGGGTGTTCGCGGGCCGTGCGTTCGTTGCCGCGCTTGTAGTTTCCCGTCCAGCGGGCCATGACCAGCTGGGGATCGCCCGCGGTGACCTCTTGGAGGAAGCGGACGGCCCGGGGGCCGCCCAGGGTGGTGGCGGGCTTGTCGTGGTGGGTGATGTGGACGGTGCCGGCCGCTGTGGCGGTGTAGGCGAAGCCGTGGGGTCTGGGCATGGGGGGTTTTAACACTCGAAGGTTGCGAAGATATACTCTGTGTTAAGTTTCGTGGGTGGCGCATCATTTAAAAAAAAAAAACATTTTTTCTCGCCGACGTACCTTCCATCTTTCCCTCGTGCAATGCGACCACGTTGTCGAACGTGTCGACGAGCTCGGTCAG
>NZ_QHJH01000410.1 GCF_003947455.1 Streptomyces sp. WAC 04229
CTAGTGTCCCGGTCCGGAGATCCTGTCGCAGTAGCGGCAGATGCGGTCGATGATCTGGTCTGCGGTCTTGGTCCACTTGAAGGGCCGGGCTTGCTCGTTCCAGTTCTTGATCCAGTCCTCGAGCGCGGTCTTCAGTTCGTCGAGTGAGCAGAACACGCCGCGTTCGAGGCAGCGCCGCTCCAGTTCGGCGAACCACCGCTCGACCTGGTTGATCCAGGACGAGTAGGTCGGGGTGAAATGCAGCTCGAAGCGGGGATGGGCCAGGAGCCACTCGTGGACCACCGGCGCCTTGTGGGCGGAGAGGTTGTCGCAGATCACGTGGACCGCCAGGCCCGGCTCGGTCTGGCGGTCGATCTCGTCGAGGAAGTCACGGAAGTCCACCGCCCGGTGCTGGGCAGACAGCTTCCCGATCACCTTGCCGGTGGCGGTGTTCAGGGCGGCGAACAGGTCCACGGTGCCGTGCCGGACGTAGTCGAAGCTGCGGCGCTCTGGAGTGCCCGGGATCATCGGCAGTACCGGTGCGGTCCGTTCCAGGGCCTGGATCTGCGGCTTCTCGTCGACCGCGAAGACGGCCGCGTTCGCCGGCGGGGCGAGATACAGCCCGACCACGTCACGGATCTTGTCGGTCAGCAGCGGGTCTGGGGAAATCTTGAAGGTCTCCGTGCGCCAGGGCTGCAGCCCGAAGGCCCGCCAGATCCGCAGCACACTCGTCGGTGAGATCCCCACCCGCCGGGCCAGTTCCCGCTTCGACCAGTGAGTGGCGCCTTCGGGCGTCTCTTCCAGCGTGCGCACCACCACCTCCTCCACCTGGGCATCGGTGATGGTGCGGGGCACTCCCGGACGGGGTTCGTCGGACAGCCCGTCAAGGCGGTCACGCAGGAATCTGCTCCGCCACCGGGCAACGGTCCCACGATCGGTGTCCAGCCGGGCGGCCACCGCGGTGTTGCTGAGTCCGTCCGCGCAGGCCAGCACGATCCGTGCCCGCTTGGCCAGACCCTGCGCGGTCGTCCGGCGT
>NZ_QHJH01000411.1 GCF_003947455.1 Streptomyces sp. WAC 04229
CCGCCCGACTCCCCCGCGAAAACCGGCCCCACCGCGCTCACACCGCACCCCCCGTCTCCACCAGCGCCCGGTCCCAGAACTCCCGGCAGAACCGCGCCAGGGGCCCGCGCGCGGACGTGCCCGGTGGGCGTCGGCTCTCCGTCGCGCGCAGCAGTCCCGACTCGACCGGCACCTCGCCGGCCAGGGGCAGTCCGAGCAGCCGGGCCACCTCGCGGTCGTCGAGTCCGGAGGCGTACGGCCCGCGTACCGCGACGCGGAGGTCGCGCAGGACCATGCCGACAGCGGTGGCCACCCGGCCCGCCGCCGCGACGGCCCGCAGCTCGGCGGGGACGACGAGGAGCCCGACGTCGAGCTGGGCGAGCACCTCCGTGACTCCGTCGTCGATCCGGCGCGGCAGGTCGACGACGACCGTGCCTCCCCTGCGCCGGGCCGCGGCGAGCACCGCGCGGACGGCCTGCGCCGGTACCGCGACGCAGTCGCCCCGGTCCCAGCTGAGCACCCGCAGCGCATGCAGCTCCGGCAGCGACTCCTCCAGGGCGCCGCCCCCGACGCGTCCGCGCGAGGCGGCGAAGGCGGGCCACCTCAGCCCGTCGGCGGTCTCACCGCCGAGGAGTACGTCCAGACCGCCGCCCAGCGGATCGGCGTCCACCAGCAGGCTGCGCATCCCCTCCCGCGCCGAGGTGACGGCGAGCGCGCAGGCCAGCGTCGACGCTCCCGCGCCGCCCCGGCCGCCGATGACGCCGACGGTGAGGGCCGGTCTGCCGACGCCCTCGGTGACGTCGGCGATGCGGTCGACCAGCCACTGCTCGCCGTCGGGCAGCATCAGCACGTGGTCGGCGCCGATCCCTACGGCCCGCTGCCAGACCCCGGAGTCGTCCTGGTCACGGCCGACGAGGACCACGCCCCGCCTCCGTACTGCTCCGCGCACGCGCCGTGCGGCGTCGTCACCGACGATCACGAGCGGCGCGGCCTCCCAGCCCCCGAGCCGTCCGGACGGACCGCCCCCGGTC
>NZ_QHJH01000412.1 GCF_003947455.1 Streptomyces sp. WAC 04229
CAGCGGTGTCAGCTTGGAATGAGAGGGCGACCCCAGCCTCCGCCGCCGCTGCCGGGCCCACGCGGTGGCGGGGGCCCTGCCACCGGGGTCTGCGGGAGCGGGGAGGTGCCGCCCGGCGCCTCCGGGTTCTCCGTGTCCAGCAGCCGTACGGCGTGCCGGCCGAGCTGGGCGACCAGGGCGCCGGGCAGCCACGGGTCGCGGGAACGGCCGTCGGTGACCGTGTCCTGCGCGCCCGTGCGCTCCAGGACCTCGGCGAGGACGGGGCGCGCGGCGGGGTCCTTCTTCAGGCAGTCGCGCACCAGGTCGGCGATGCCCTCGGGCACACCGTCCAGGTCGGGCTCCTCCTGCGCGATGCGGAACATCAGGGCGTGCACGCCGCTGTCGGCGGTGCCGAAGGGCAGCGCGCCGGTGGCGGCGTAGGCGAGGACGGAGCCGAGGCAGAAGACGTCGCAGGCGGGCGTGATCCGGTCGCCGCGCACCTGCTCCGGCGCCATGAAACCGGGCGAGCCGACGAGCGCCCCGGTGCGGGTGAGCCCGCCGTCGGTGACCGTCTGGAGGGCCCGCGCGATGCCGAAGTCGATGACGCGGGGCCCGTCGATGGTGACGAGCACGTTGGACGGCTTGAGGTCGCGGTGGACGATCCCGGCGGCGTGGATGTCCTGGAGGGCGTGCGCGAGACCGGCCCCCAGGATGCGGACCGACCGCTCGGGCAGGGCGCCGTGGTCGTGCCCGACGACCTGCTGGAGGCTGGGGCCCGCCACGTACCCGGTGGCCAGCCACGGCACGGCGGCCTCGGTGTCGGCGTCCAGCACGGGCGCGGTCCAGTGGCCGCCGACCCGACGGGCGGCCGCGACCTCCTGCCGGAAGCGCTCCCGGAACTCCTCCAGCGCGGCCAGCTCCTCGCGGACCAGTTTCACGGCGACCGTGCGCCCCCGGTCCGAGCGGGCCAGATAGACGTGGCCCATCCCGCCCGCACCCAGCCGCCCCAGCAGCCGGTACTCCCCGATGC
>NZ_QHJH01000413.1 GCF_003947455.1 Streptomyces sp. WAC 04229
ACCCCGAAGTCCCGGGCGAGTCCGGCGAGTCCGTCGGCGTACCCCTGGCCCGGTTCACCCCCGCGCGCCCCGGGCAGGAGACCGTGCTGCTGCTCGCGGAGCTGTACCGGCGCGGCGAGCGCTGGAAGCTGCGCGCCCTGGGCCAGGGGTACGCCGACGGACTCGCCGGACTCGCCCGGGACTTCGGGGTCGACGTGATCGACGACGCCCCCGTGCCGCACGGGACGCCGGCCGAGTCGCCCGTGCCGGCCGCAGACGCCGACGGCCTCCTCGGTCTGGTCAACTCCGCCCGGACGGCGGCCGGTTCCCCGCCGCTCACCGCGGACGCCCGGCTGGTCTCCGCGGCCGGCGCGCACGCCGCCGCGATGGCCGCCGCGGGCACGCTGAGCGTCGAGACGCGGGACGGCGTCTCCGTCCATCAGCGCGTCGTCTCCGCCGGGTTCGCCTACCTCACCGTCGGCGAGCACCTGGTCTCCGGCCCGCGCACCCCCGCCGAGTTCGTCTCGTACTGCCTGGGCACCGAACGCACCCGGCGCACGCTGCACGACACCGCCTTCACGCACGCCGGCTGGGGCCACGCCACCGGCGGGCCCTCCGGAGACACGTACTGGACGGCGCTGTGGGCGGTGCCGCTCACAGCGGACGGACTGGACCGCACCACGGCGGAGGTCGTCGCCCTCACCAACCGGGAGCGGGCCGGGGCGGGACTGCGCCCGCTGGCCGTCGACGCCGCTCTGACCCGGGCCGCGCAGGCGCACAGCGCGGACATGGTGGCCCGCGACTTCTACGCCCACACGGACCCCGACGGCGGGAAGCCCTGGGACCGGGCCGCCGCCGCGGGAGCCGCCCGGCGCACGGTCGGCGAGAACATCGCCTGCGGGCAGCGCTCCGCGGCCGACGTGGTCGAGGGCTGGATGAACAGTCCCGGGCACCGCGCCAACATCCTCGAGACCGACTTCACCCACATCGGGGTCGGGCTGGCCGGGGG
>NZ_QHJH01000414.1 GCF_003947455.1 Streptomyces sp. WAC 04229
CTCCCAGGTCGGTGTCTTCCTCGCCTACGCCACCAGCCGGGGACGGGCCCTGATCGACCGCCGCCTCTACCTGCCCGAGCGGTCCTGGTGCACCGATCCCGAACGCCGCCGGGCGGCCGGGATGCCCGAAGAAGTCCGGTTCGCGACCAAACCACGCCTGGCCCGGGAGATGATCGCCGCCGCACTGCACGCCGAGGTGCAGGCACGGTGGGTGACCGGCGACGAAGCCTACGGCCATCACCCCCAACTCCGCGCCTCCCTGGAGGCACGCGCCACCGGCTACGTCCTCGCGGTCGCCTGCTCGACACGGGCGCGGATCAACAAAGGCCGCACCCCCCGTCCGCGCGGACACCGTCGCCGCACGGCTGCCCGCCACCGCCTGGCAGCGGCACAGCGCAGGCAACGGTGCGAAAGGCCCGCGCCACTACGACTGGGCCTGGATCCACATCGGCACCGACGACCACCGCCACCTGCTCATCCGCCCAACCGCACCACCGGCGAACTCGCCTTCTACCTGTGCTGGTCACCCACCGCGGTGTCCCTGGCCGACGTGGTCCACGTCGCCGGGATCCGCTGGAGCGTCGAGGAACGCTTCCAGGCCGCCAAGTCCAGGTCGGACTCGACCACTACCAACTCCGCCACTGGACCTCATGGCACCGCCACATCACGCTCGCCATACTCGCACTGGTCTTCCTGACCGTCCTCGCCACCGACACGGCACCACAACGGCCCGTCGATCCACTCCACCCCACCCGCGGCAACGACCCGATCCCGAGATCCGCCACCTGCTCGCCGCCGTCTTCACTGCACCGGCCGTGACCGCGAGCAGACTCCTGCACTGGTCCCACTGGCGCAGCCGCCATCAGGCAACAGCCCGACGCAGCCACTACCGACGACGAACCGCCAACGAACCTGCTGGATAGATCACGAAACCACACTGGAGTACTAGG
>NZ_QHJH01000415.1 GCF_003947455.1 Streptomyces sp. WAC 04229
GGCCGGGGTGGGGGTGGCGGGGGCGTCCACGGGCGGGACGACCGGGCTGCCGTCGGGGGTGCCCGCCATGTGCGCCCGGATCCGCTGCGAGGGCGGGCCCGCGGTCCCCCACAGGTCGGACAGCTCGGGGGTGCGCCGCCACACCTTGCAGATCCAGGTGTCCTCGACGATCTGGGCGACCTCGGTGGTGTACTCGCAGACCAGGCCCGTGGGGTCGGTGAAGTACGAGAACGTGTTGTTGCCGGGGCCGTGCCGGCCGGGGCCCCACTCGGGGGTGATGCCGTGGTGCCGGAGCCGGCCGAGGCCGCGCATGAAGTGGTCCAGCGAGGTCATCTCGTAGGCCACGTGGTTGAGGGAGACCCACGGTGCCTGGTTGAAGGCGACGCAGTGGTGGTCGGTGCCGCAGCGCAGGAACGCCATCTGGTGCTCGGACCAGTCGGAGACGCGCATGCCGAGCACGTCGCGGTAGAAGGCGACGGAGGCGTCGATGTCGGGCGTGTTGAGGACGGCGTGGGTGACGCCCACCGGCAGGGACACGTCCCGGCCGCGCGCGGTGACCGCCCAGGTGTCGGCGGAGAGTTCGACCAGCCGTCCGTCGAGGTCGTGGAAGCGCAGCCCGTAGCCGCCGCCCACCTGGTCGAGCGGGCCGGGTTCGGTGACGAGCGCGATGCCGCGGGCCCGGAGGCGGCGCGCGGCCTCGTCGATCTCGGCCGGGGTGCCGAGCGCGAAGACGAGGCGGCCCAGGCCGATGGTGTCGGAGCGGGTCAGGCGCAGGGCGTGGTGCTCCTCGCCGGTGCCGCGCAGCCAGCTCGCGCTGTGTTCGGCCTCGACGACCTGGAGGCCCCACACCTCCTCGTAGAAGTCGACGGCCTCGGCGAAGTTCGGGGTGAGCAGTTCGACCGAGCGCAGGGCGCGCAGGCGGCCGATCGGGGGGTGGTTCGTGGCGGG
>NZ_QHJH01000416.1 GCF_003947455.1 Streptomyces sp. WAC 04229
GCCCTCCGCCCCCCTTCCGGTGCCCGCCCAGGCGGCGGGGGACGGGTCCGGGCCCGGCGGTACCGGGCGTCGGCGCGGGCGGCCCGCCGAGGCCGCGTCCACCGGCGTCGCCGAGTTGCCGCCGGGAGCGCAGGCGGGGGTGTCCGAGGGCGCCGTCGTCATGGCCGGTGACCGGGGCGGGGCCGCGGCCTCCAACACCGGTCTGGGCGGGACCGTACCGCCGCAGGGCGTGCCCGCGCCCGCGGGAGGACGTACCCGGCAGGACGGCGGTGAGCAGCAGGCGCTGCCCCCGGCGCTGCCCGCGCAGGCCGGCGAGTCGGACCCGGCGGACGCCGACCGGCCGACCGGCCGCCGACGGCGTGCCCTGGCCTCCGCGAACGAGCGGGCCGCCGCCCAGGAGGCGGCGCCGCGTCAGGTGTTCGCCCTGCCGCCCGCCGACGCGGACCGGCCGGCCGACGGCGACGCGGCGACTGCGCCGGGACCGGTGCAAGGCCCGGCGCAGGGCGCTCCGGCGGCCGGTCACGTCGGGCAGGTCCAGGCTCAGAGCCGGGTCACGGAGCACGCCCGGGCTCCCCATGCGCAGGCACAGGCGAACGCCACCGCGCAGGCACAGACACGGACCCAGGTGCCCGGCCCGGCCGCCCCCGGTGACGCCCCGCTCGACGAGGGCCGCCACGACGCCGTACCGCACGACCAGGCCGAGGACCACACGCCGCCCCAGCCGCACCCGGCCGACGCGCCGACCGGGCGGCGCCGTCGGGCCGGGGCCGCCCGTCCCGCCGACGAAGCGGCGCCGGTGCCGGCGCAGCCCCAGCCGCCCGTGCCGGACGCCCCGGTGCCGCCGCAGCCCCCCGCGGGTCAGGGCGTACCCGACGCCCCGTCCGCACCCGACGCCCCGCAGCCCTGGCCCGCGGGGGGCTGCGGCGGCACCGGGG
>NZ_QHJH01000417.1 GCF_003947455.1 Streptomyces sp. WAC 04229
GGTGAGGGCGCGCGGGGCGTTGCGGATGGAGTTCATCACCTGGGCCAGGGCGTGCGGGGCTGCGGCTGGGACGCGGGCCATTGGTCCCGTATGCCCATGGCCCCGGGCGGATATGCGGGTCGTACCGCAAGGTCGTACCCGACAATGGGTCCGTGCTGGAGATGACGCGCGAGGAGTTCGAGGAACTGGTCGCCGAGGCGCTGGACCGGATTCCGCCGGAGTTGACGCGGCTGATGGACAACGTCGCGGTGTTCGTCGAGGACGAGCCGCCGGCGGAGGATCCCGAGCTGCTCGGGCTCTACGAGGGGACGCCGCTGACGGAGCGCGGGGAGTGGTACGCGGGGGTGCTGCCGGACCGGATCACGATCTACCGGGGGCCGACGCTGCGGTTCTGCGAGACGCGCGAGGACGTGGTGGCCGAGACCGAGGTGACGGTGGTCCACGAGATCGCGCACCACTTCGGGATCGACGACGAGCGGTTGCACGCGCTCGGGTACGGGTGAGGGCCCACGGGCGCGGGTGACCGTCCGCGGGTACGGGTGACGCGCTCGGGTCAAGTCCGCCTCGCCGGGCGCGTGTCCTCTTGTGGGTGAAGGGAGTTGGGCACGGCGACTCCTTGAACCCCGGAGGTGGCCGCCCGTGCGCCCCTTGTACGTACCCGTCCGTCTGGCCGCCACGGCCATGGCCGTCGTCGCCGCGACCGGCTGCATGAGCGTCGGCGACGACGAGTCCGGAGGGGGCGTCAGGCCGTCGCACTCCGCCGGGGAACGGGGCGGCGAGGCGCCCGGGGGCGGCCCCGCGGGCCCGGGTGGGAGCGCCGGACACGAGGCGGCGGCCGGCGGCAAGGGGAACGGCAAGGGCAAGCGGGCCGAGGG
>NZ_QHJH01000418.1 GCF_003947455.1 Streptomyces sp. WAC 04229
CCCCCCGTACCGCCACCCCGCCCACCGTTACTCATCTGCAACTTCGCGCCCACGGAACCCCCTTGAGTACCGCGCGGCGAACGGCACTCCAACTGTGCACGCGCGAATCCACGAGCGGTACCGCCGGGCACCGTCCGCGTGCTCTTCGTCACGGTGCGCCCATCAGGCCTGCACGATTCACTCACGAGGGAGCGGACCGGGCGTGCCATGATCTTCGCTCGGATCAGTGACGGGGCGAGCACGGAGAGATCACCGGGGACATCGATGGACCTTCTTCCAGTGAACGGGGCGGCGTTGGCCGCCGACCCGCGGGCCGCGGACGCGATAGGCGCCGTGAGCGCCCGGCACGGGGTCGACTACACGGACGACGGCGCGGTGAGCGCGTTGCTCGCGGAGCGGCGGCGGGCGATGGAAGGGGAGCGTCGGCACCCGTCCGCATGGCTCGGGATCCTCGCCCTGACGGTGGGCCTGCTCCTGCCGGTCGTCGTCCCGACGATCCGCACGCTGAGCGAACACCGCCTGATCGCGGTACTGGCCGCCTCGGGGTGCCTCGTCGTGGTCGGCACCGCCCTGGTCGCCTACGCGTACACCCGCTGGAGGCGCGCGCTGAACCACCCCGCCCTGGCCGGCTACCGCGAGACCCTGGGCATCGCCCGCGCGCACGGCATCCCACTGACGCACATCCCGCCGTGGCTGGAGGGCAGGTCGTCGCCCGCGGGCGGGAAGGGGGCTGCGCCGGTGCCGTCGTATCCGGCCGTCGAGCCGTTGGACGTGGAGAAGGCGTCGGCGATCGAGGTACCGAGGAGCGAGGCACCCACCGCTCCCGGCGAGGCGGACCAGACGCGGCAGGCGGACGGCCCCACCCCCGCGGCC
>NZ_QHJH01000041.1 GCF_003947455.1 Streptomyces sp. WAC 04229
CCCCCGGCCCCCCCCCCGGCCGGAGAACCCCCCCCCCCGCCCCCCCCCCCCCGGCCGCCCCCCCCCCCCCGCCCGGGCGGCCCCGCGCCCGGCCCCCCCCCCCCCCCCCCCCCCCCCCCTCCCCCCCCCCCGCCCCCGCCCCCCCCCCCCCCCCCCGCCCGCCCCCCCCCCCCCCCCCCCCCCCCCCGCCCCGCCCGCGGGCGAAGCGGGCGGGGCGGGTGAAGCGGGCGGGGCCGGTGGCGTGTCCGGGGTCTGCGTGAAGGTCATGCGAGGAAGTTAGGACGGCAGTAGGACGGATCACGTCCTAGATGTGCGGCATCCTCGGTGCCATGACGACGGACACTCCGGCCCGGCTGCTGACGCTCCTCTCCCTCCTCCAGACGCCCCGCGAATGGCCCGGCGGCGAGCTGGCCGACCGGCTCGGGGTCTCCCGCCGCACGGTCCGGCGCGACATCGACCGGCTGCGCGAGCTGGGCTACCCCGTGCAGGCCACCATGGGCGCCGACGGCGGCTACCGGCTGGTGGCCGGAAAGGCGATGCCGCCGCTCGTCCTCGACGACGAGGAGGCGGTGGCCATCGCGGTCGGGCTGCGCGCGGGCGCCGGGCACGCGGTCGAGGGCCTGGACGAGGCGTCGGTGCGGGCGCTGGCCAAGCTGGAGCAGGTGCTGCCGTCCCGGCTGCGGCACCGGGTGACCACGCTGCAGGCCGCGACCACGCCGCTGACCAGCGGGGACGGCCCGAGCATCGCACCCGGCACGCTGACCGTCATGGCCTCGACGGTGGCCGGACACGAGCGGCTGCGGTTCGCCTACCGCGCGGGCGACGGCACCGAGTCGCGGCGCGTGACGGAGCCGTACCGGCTGGTGTCGACGGGACGCCGCTGGTACCTGATCGCCTACGACCTCGACCGCGACGACTGGCGGACCTTCCGGGTCGACCGGGTCAGCGAGCCCTTCGCCACCGGCGCCCGGTTCACGCCCCGGGAGCTGCCCACCGGGGACGCGGCCGAATACCTGCGGCGCTCGATGCAGCGGCGCAACGACTCCTACGGGATCGAGGTCGTCTTCCTCGAACCGGCCGAGGCCGTCGCGGCACGGCTGCCGCAGTGGCTCGGGGCGCCGGAGGCGGTCGACGGCGGCACGTCGTGCGTCCTGCGGGCGACGGTGTCCGACGCGCCCGAGTGGATGGCGGTGCGGCTGGCGATGACGGGGCTGGAGTTCCGGGTCCGGCAGCCGGCGGAACTGGTGGACCGGGTGAGGGAGCTGGGGGCGCGGCTGGGACGGGCCGCGGAGCCGGACGCCGGGTGACGGCGCGGCTCAGTCCCGCTCGGCCGGTCCGTCCTCCCACGCGAAGCCGCGGAGGTCCGCCAGGTTCCGCACGGCCTGGTCCAGGGGGCTGCGGGCCGTCTCGCCCGAGGTCGCCCAGTGCTCCGCCGCGACGCGCACGGCGGCGCCCGCCACGGCAGCCGCGAAGTGGAGCCTGGGCGAGGCCGCGAGGCGTTCGGCAACGTTGTCGTCGCCGCCGGACATCCGCGCGGCCAGCGCCTCTACGAGTCCGCGTTCCGTGCTGTGGCAGACCTCCGCCCACACCTTGCGCAGCGCCGGGCTGCTCCCGGCCAGGCGGATCAGGGTGCGGGCCCACTCCCAGGAGGCGGCCGAGACTCCGGCCCCCGGGGTCAGGGTGTGCCGGACGGCGTGTTCCAGCGCCTCGGGCGGGGACAGCTCGGCCGGGGCGTCGCGGACCGCCCGCACCCAGCGCTCGGCGCCGAGGGCGTACAGCGGGGCGACGGCCTCCTCCTTGGCCGCGAAGTAGCGGTAGAAGGTGCGCGGGGCGATTCCGGCGGCGCGGGCGATGTCCTCGGCCCGAGTGGCTCTGAGGCCCTGGCCGACGAAGAGGCGGGCCGCCGCGCGGGCGATCTCCATACGGGTCTCGGCCTTGCGCCGTTCGGTCAGGGAGACCGGCCTCGACCAGGGGTCGGGGAGTGCGGGGATGGTGCTGCTCACTTCGGCAGGCTATGCCGCTGTGGCACAATCTGCCATTCGGCGGGCCACCCCGGGGTTCAGGTTCGGGGTGTCCCGCCGACCCGCCCGGGCTCGCTGCGAAGAGGGAGCCGGGCTGCGGCACCCCGGGGGGAGGGGCGCCGAGCCCGGCTCGGGAAAGTCCCGGCACCGGGGGGAGTGCGTCGGGACGCGGTCCTCAAGGGCGGCGGTCCGTTGGTTCGGGCCGCCTGCGGGTGGGCCCGGAGTTCTTTTTCCCGGGCCCCCGCGGGTTGAAGCAGCGTTGTACGGCCATGTTTGCGCGGGGTTCGGCCACCGGCGTGCGCCCCACCCGGCACGTCACGCCCCCCGCGTCACGCTCCGGCGCTACGCCGCCGCCTCGAAGCCGGTCGAGCGGGCCAGCTTCTTCAGCTCGAGCAGCGCGTGCTTCTCGATCTGCCGGATGCGCTCACGGGTGAGGCCGTGCTCCTTGCCGACCTCGGTCAGGGTGCGCTCGCGGCCGTCGACGATGCCGTACCGCATCTTGATGATGGAGGCGGTGCGCGGGTCGAGGCGGCCGATGAGGTCGTCCAGCTCCTCGCTGCGCAGCAGGGTCATCACCGACTGCTCGGGCGACACGGCGGAGGTGTCCTCCAGCAGGTCGCCGAACTGGGTCTCGCCCTCGTCGTCCACCGACATGTTCAGCGAGACCGGGTCGCGGGCCCAGTCGAGCACGTCGGTGACGCGCTCCGGGGTCGAGCCCAGCTCGGCCGCGATCTCGGCGGGCTCCGGCTCGCGGCCGTGCTCGCGGTTGAACTCGCGCTGCACGCGCCGGATCCGGCCCAGCTCCTCCACCAGGTGGACGGGCAGCCTGATGGTGCGCGACTGGTCGGCGATGGACCGGGTGATGGCCTGGCGGATCCACCAGGTCGCGTAGGTCGAGAACTTGAAGCCCTTGCGGTAGTCGAACTTCTCGACCGCGCGGACCAGGCCGGCGTTGCCCTCCTGGATCAGGTCGAGCAGCGGCAGTCCGCTGCGCGGGTAGCGGCGGGCGACCGCGACGACCAGGCGGAGGTTGGACCGGATGAAGACGTCCTTCGCCCGCTCGCTCTCGTCGATCAGGGCCTGGAGTTCCTCACGGGTGGCATCCGCCCCGGTCTCCTCGTAGCCTTCGAGGACCTGCCGCGCGAAGACACCCGCCTCGATGGTCTGGGACAGCTCGACCTCCTTGGCGGCGTCGAGCAGCGGCGTACGCGCGATCTCGTCGAGGTACATGCCGACCAGATCGCGGTCGGCGAGCTCTCCGCCGTTGGCGCGGACGCTGGTTGCCGCGCCGGAGGTCTCGCCGGTGGCGGACTTACGACGGGCGACGGCACGGGTTGCCATGCGTGCTCCCTTGCGATGGTGGTTCAGCGAGTGATCCGGTGGACGCTCAGCACTGTGGGGGACTCTCCTCGGGTGCCCTGCATCCGATGGAAACAACGACTGGAATCCGGACAGAATTCCCAACCCGCCCCTCGATTTTTCTGATCATGCAGTACCCTGTGCCGCCGCAGGAGGTGGCGAGATGCCGACGGAACGTACGGATGTCCAGGTCAGACCGGGAGTCGAGGACGACCTCAAGGCACTCACCGACCTCTACAACCACTACGTGTGTGAGACGCCCATCACGTTCGACACGGAGCCCTTCACGGTGGAAGAGCGCCGCCCTTGGCTGCTCTCCCACCCTGAAGACGGCCCGTACCGGCTGAGGGTTGCCACGGACGCGGACTCACGGGAGATTCTGGGGTACGCCACCTCCAGCCCCTATCGCGCCAAGCCCGCCTACGGGACCTCGGTGGAGACCACCGTCTACGTCGCCCCGGGCGCCGGCGGCCGGGGCGTGGGCACGCTGCTCTACACGTCCCTCTTCGAGGCGCTGGCCGGTGAGGACCTGCACCGCGCCTACGCGGGCGTCGCCCAGCCCAACGAGGCGTCGGCCCGGCTGCACGAGCGCCTCGGCTTCCGGTACGTCGGCACCTATCGCGAGGTGGGCCGCAAGTTCGGCCGCTACTGGGACGTCGCCTGGTACGAGAAGCCGCTGTAGCCCGCCCGGGCGGGGCTCAGCCGAACTGCACCGACCGCTTGGCCAGACCCATCCAGAAGCCGTCGATCACCGACCGCCGCAGATCCAGCTCGCCGGCCGCGTCCGCGGCCCCCATGGTCACGAACAGGGGCGCGAAGTGCTCGGTGCGCGGGTGGGCGAGCCGCCCCGCCGGGGACTTGCGGGCGAAGTCGAGCAGCCCGTCCACGTCCCCGTCCTCCAGCGCGCGCCGGCCCCAGTCGTCGAACTCCGCGGACCAGGAGGGGACGCCGCCCTGGCGCAGCGCGGCCAGGTTGTGGGTGAAGAAGCCGGAGCCGATGATCAGCACGCCCTCGTCGCGCAGCGGGGCGAGCCTGCGGCCGGTCTCCATCAGGCGCTCCGGGTCGAGGGTCGGCATGGAGACCTGGAGGACCGGGATGTCGGCCTCGGGGTACATCTCGACGAGCGGCACGTAGGCGCCGTGGTCGAGGCCGCGGTCGGGCACGTCCTGGACGGGCGTGCCGGGGGCGCGCAGCAGCTTGCGGACCGACTCGGCCAGCTCGGGGGCGCCGGGGGCCTCGTAGCGCACCTGGTAGTAGTGCTCCGGGAAGCCCCAGAAGTCGTACACCAGGGGCAGGGTCGTGGTGGCGCCGAGGGCGAGCGGGGACTCCTCCCAGTGCGCGGAGACGACGAGGATCGCCTTCGGCCGGGGCAGTCCGGCGGCCCACGCGGCGAGCTGGCCGGGCCAGACGGGGTCGTCGGCGAGCGGCGGGGCGCCGTGGCTGAGGTAGAGGGCGGGCATGCGCTCCTGCGTGGCGGCGGTCATGACGGCTCCCGGTACTTGAACTCTCAATCTCTACGCCGTCAATCTATCCCGGACTTGTTTAACTTTCAAGGAGTAGTTCCGTAGAGTGGGACCCATGAACGACGAACCCCGCTGGCTCACCGACGAGGAGCAGCTCGTCTGGCGCTCCTACATCGAGGCCGCCACCCTCCTGGAGGACCACCTCGACCGGCAGCTCCAGCGCGACGCGGGCATGCCGCACGTCTACTACGGTCTGCTGGTCAAACTGGCCGAGTCGCCGAGGCGGCGGCTGCGGATGACGGAGCTGGCCCGCTACGCGAAGATCACCCGCTCCCGGCTCTCGCACGCGGTCGCCCGGCTGGAGAAGAACGGCTGGGTCCGCCGCGAGGACTGCCCCTCCGACAAGCGCGGCCAGTTCGCCATCCTCACGGACGAGGGGTACGCGGTGCTGAGCCGGACCGCTCCGGGGCACGTGGACGCCGTGCGGCAGGCCGTCTTCGACCGGCTCACCCCCGGACAGCAGAAGTCCCTCGGCGAGATCATGCGGATCGTCGCCGAGGGACTTCAGCCGAGCGAAGCGGGTGCGGACCTGCCCTGGCTGCGCTGAACGCGCGGCCGGGGCAGGTCCTGGGAGCCGTGTGCGGAGGGCGTCCCCTCCCCCCGCACACGGATGGAACGAAGGGCCCGAGCGGGTACCGGGTCCGGCGTCAGTGGGCGACGACCGGCACCGGCAGCTCGTCCTCGACCCCGTCACCGGCGGCCGACCCGGTGACGGTGGTGCCGCCCGGGCGTCCGGCGTTGATGAAGGTCAGGGCGATCACGGCGGCCGCCACCAGGATGCCGACGGCGAACCAGATGGCGCTGGTGTAGCCCTGCACCTGGCCCTGGAGCTGGACCAGCTGCTGCTGGGACCGGGAGGTGGCGCCGCCGATGTGGTCGGCGACGTAGGACGTGGTGGCCGAGGCCGCGATGGTGTTCAGCAGCGCCGTACCGATCGCGCCGCCCACCTGCTGAGAGGTGTTGACCATCGCCGAGGCGACACCGGCGTCCCGCGCCTCCACGCCCATGGTGGCCATGGACATGGCCGGCATGAACGCCGTACCCATGCCGAGGCCGAGCAGGAGCATGCCGGGCAGCAGCACACCGGCGTAGGAGGTGTTGATCTCCAGCTGGGTCAGCAGCAGCATGCCGACGGCGGCGACCAGGAAGCCGGGGCCCATCAGCAGCCGGGGCGCGACCCGGGTCATCAGGCGGGTGCCGATCTGGGTGGAGCCGGTGATCATGCCCGCGATCATCGGCAGGAAGGCGAAGCCGGTCTTCACCGGCGTGTAGCCCTTCACGACCTGGAGGTAGTAGGTCAGGAAGAGGAACAGGCCGAACATCGCGATGATCGCCAGGCCCAGCGAGAGGTAGATCCCGCCGCGGTTGCGCTCGGTGATCACACGCAGCGGCAGCAGCGGGGCCTTGACCCTCGACTCGACGATCACGAAGGTGAGCAGCAGCACCGCCGCGGCGACGAACATGCCGACGGTCAGCGCGTCGCTCCAGCCGTTGGACTCGGCGCGGGTGAAGCCGTAGACGAGCGAGACCAGGCCGAGGGTGGAGAGGATCACGCCGGGGATGTCGAGCGGCGAGCGGTTGCGGCCGCCCTGGGGCTCACGGATGACCAGGTAGGCACCGGCCGCGGCGACGATGGCGAACGGGATGTTGACGAAGAACGTCCAGCGCCAGTTCAGGTACTCGGTGAGGAAACCGCCGAGGATCAGGCCCACGGCGCCGCCGCCACCGGCGATCGCGCCGTAGATGCCGAAGGCCTTGGCCCGCTCCTTGGCGTCCGTGAACATCACGGCGAGCAGGGAGAGCGCGGCGGGCGCGAGCAGGGCGCCGAAGACGCCCTGGAGGGCGCGGGAGCCGAACATCATCGCCTCGTTGGTGGCCGCGCCGCCGAGCGCCGAGGCGACGGCGAAGCCGGCCAGGCCGAGGACGAAGGTGCGCTTGCGGCCCCACAGGTCGGCTATCCGGCCGCCGAACAGCAGCAGACCGCCGAAGGCGAGGGCGTAGGCCGTGACGACCCACTGCCGGTTGCCGTCGGAGATGCCGAGGTCCTGCTGGGCGGAGGGCAGGGCGATGTTCACGATGGTGGCGTCGAGGACCACCATCAGCTGGGCGAGCGCGATGAAGACGAGCGCTTTCCAGCGTCCGGCGTCCGGGACGCCGGGAGCCTTGACGGCTGTTTCAGACATGGGGATACCCACTTCGGGACTTCGTGACGGATAAAGGTGAGTAAAAGGGACGACTGACCTACGGCGACGGCCGGAGGGTCGGGTGTCGCGGGGCTGCTGGAGCTACTGGTCGCAGGGCCGGCGCAGATCCTCCATGGTCACTTCGCTGCCGGGCAGGACGGAGCGGGCCGGTGCCCGCAGTCCGTCCAGGAACAGCTGGAGATGGCGGTGGACGAACCGGTCGGCGCTCAGGCACCCCGTACCGGCCGGGGGCCGGCTCAGCTGGGCGGCGGCGATCATCAGGTCGCCCACGCCCACGTCGTTACGGAGCTGACCGGCCGCCTTCGCCCGGTCCATGACCTCGGCGACGAGTCGCTCGACCCGTTCGCGCGCCGCTTCCAGGTCGGGGTGGTGCTGGTCGAACGTGCTGGAGACCATGGGGCACAGGGCGCTGATCCGCTCGTCGGCGGAGGCGTGCACGAAGCGCTCCAGCGCCTCGAACGCATCACCGGTCTCCGCGAGGGCCAGCTCGGCCGCCCGTGCCGTGCGGTCCATGACCGAGCAGACGACCTCACGGACGATGGCGTCGCGGTCGGGGAAGTTGCGGTACACCGTGGCGTTGCCGACGCCGGCCCGGCGGGCGATCTCGTCGAGCGGCACCTCGGGGCCGTGCTCGACGAACATCTCCCGGGCGGCGGTGACGATCCGCTCCCGGTTGCGCAGAGCGTCGGCACGGGGCCTGGACACCTTGCGCTGCTCGGGGGTCGCGGTCTGCACGGCGTACTCCTTGGCGTGGGGTTCGCGATCCGGGGAGGCACTCCCCGTTTCGCTCGGACACAGGACTAAACGGGGAAACGATCCCCGGTTATTTCCCGGACTCGAGAAGAAGCACCGTGACCTGAGTCACACCACCGGAACGGATCGGCCCCTCACCCTCCGTGATCCCTCAACGCCCGTGCCCCGGACGGAAGCTACCGGCGGGAAACCCACGATCGGCCGCTCCAGCGCGCGCCCGCACACCCCTCGGCACAGGGTGAGCGCAGGAGCGCAGCCGGTGGTGCCGGGCGGCTGCCGTGATCCGGGGAGGTCCGCATGCAGGCGCAGCCGCCGAGCCGACGCATACGTCCGCGCCGGCTGGCCGCGATCGGGACCGTCGGCGTCCTGACCCTCGCGCTCAGCACCTCGGCGAGCACCGGCGGCCTCGCGCCGGGCACCGCGCCCGCGGGCGCCGGACCGGCCGCCCTCTCCCGCTCCTCCGCGCACGGCCCCTGCATGATCAGTGGTGGACCCGAGATCCAGATGTCCGAGGGCGTCCCGACCTCCGCCGGCTACGCCCCCTCGACCGGCACCGTCCGGGCCCTGAACCTGATGATCGACTTCTCCGACGCACCCGGCGAAGGCGAGGCGCTCGACCGGTTCGCGGAGTTCTTCCCGAAGACCGAGGACTGGTTCCGCACCAGCTCCTACGGCCGCCTCGACTACCGCCCCGAAACCCCCATAGGGGACTGGCTGCGGATGCCGAAGTCGTTCGCGGAGTACGGCATAGAGCGCGGCGCCCCCTTCGAACCCGGCTACCGCAAAATGGTCCAGGACCTCGTGGCGACGGCCGACGCGGACGTGGACTTCCGCTCCTACGACCTGCTGAACGTGCTGGTCACCCCCAACGCGGGCCCGTCCGCCCTGGACACGGTGCTGTCCGTGACCTTCGCCGGGAACGCCGACGCCCCGGTCGCCGACGGCGTCCCGGTGGCCAACGCGTCCTTCGTCTACTCCCGCCAGGACGACGGCTCCGGCTCCTACGACGAGACCGGCTACCGGGTGCTGCCGCACGAGAACGGCCATGTCTTCGGACTCCCCGACCTCTACACCCAGGAGGGCGGGGGCGCGGTCGGGCACTGGGACATCATGAGCGAGGACTGGGGCGCCAACAACGACCTCCTCGGCTGGCACAAGTGGAAGCTGGGCTGGCTCGACCCCTCCCAGGTGCACTGCGCCGCCGCGGCCGGGACGACCGAGTACACGCTGACGCCACTGGCCCGCAAGGGCGGCGACAAGCTGGTGGTCGTCCCGCTGGACGGCGAGTCCGGCTACGCGGTGGAGCTGCGCACCCAGGCGGGCAACGACGAGACGGTGTGCCGGCCGGGTGTGCTGGTCTACAAGGTCGACGCGGACGTCGACACCGGCATGGGCCCGGTGAAGGTCTACGACTCCCAGCGCGACAGCGGCGGCTGCACCCGCGGCCCGAACGTCCACGCCGAACTCTCCGACGCCGCCTTCACCCCGGGCGAGACCTTCGAGGACCCGGCCCGCGACGTCACGATCAAGGTGTCGGGCGCGGACGGGAACGGCGACCACCGGGTGCGGGTCACCCGCGGCGAGCGGGATTAACGTAGCCCTGCCGCGAACGCCGTACCGGAGAGCCGATGCCCGCCAACACCACGAACGCCGTCGCACGCGACGGGGCCGCCGCCGTGCCGGACGAGGCGGTGGCGCCGCTGCTGCGCGGGATCGCCGTGCTGCACCGGCTGACCGAGGCGGACGGCGGCGCGCTCAGCCTCAGCGCACTGGAGAAGGCCACCGGACTGGCCCGGTCCACCGTCGACCGCCTCACCGCGACCCTCGCCCGCGTGGGATACGTCCGCCTGGACGGCCGCGACGTGTCCCTCGCCCCCCGGCTGATGGAACTGGGCAACGCCTACCTCGCCGCGCTGCGCCTGCCCGACCTGCTGGCCGCCCGCGCCGACGCCCTCGCCGACGAACTGGACGAGTCGGTGTCGCTGGCGGTCGGCGACCGGGACGGCATCCGCTTCATCCACCAGGCCACCCGCCGCCGCGCGATGTCCCTGAGCTTCCGCATCGGCGACCTCCTGCCCGCCGAACGCACCGCGCCGGGACCGCTGTTCGCTGCCGAGTGGACGCCGGCCGACTGGCACCGCTGGCACCGGCGCCGGGCGGCCGACCCGGAGGACCGCGGCTTCCCCGCCGTACCGCCGCGCGAACACGGCACCCCGGACGAGGACTTCGAGCGGCGTACGGAGCGGGCGGCGGGCGACGGCTGGGCGCTGGACGACCAGTTGATCGAACCGGGCCTGGTCGCGGTCTCGGTCCCGGTGCGCGACCCCGGCACCGGACGGGTGGCCTGCGTGGCGAGCGTGGTGAGCCACACCAGCCGCCACACGGCACCGGACCTGCGGGCCGCCCTGCTCCCCCGGCTGCGCGCGGCGGTCGCCGCGATGGAGGACGACCTGCGTACCGCGCCGCCACCGGAACCGGGGCCGCCGCCCTCCGGCCTGGCCGGCTGGACCGGTGCGTCCAAGCAGGAGCTGGGCCGGGAGTTCGTGGAGTCGCTGGCCCGCGGGCTGACCGTGCTGACCGCCTTCGGCGCGGGCCGCCCGGCGCTGACCCTCACCGAGGTCGCGAAGGCCACCGGCCTGGCCCGCGCGACCGCCCGCCGGGCGCTGATCACCTACGAGCACGCGGGACTGGTGGCAGCGGCGCCCGACCGGGCGTTCGCGCTCACCCCCCGGGTGCTCTCCCTCGGCTTCCCGCCGCTCTCCCGCACCTCCCTGCCCGAGATCGCCCAGCCTCACCTGACCGCGCTGGCCGGCCGCGTCCACGAGTCGGCGGCGCTGGCCGTCCTGTCGGAGACGGGCGAGGAGATCCAGTACACGGCCCGGGCGTCCACCGGCCGCGTGCTCAGCGCCCGGGTCACGGTCGGTACCCGGCTGCCCGCGTACGCGACCGCGCTGGGGCGCGTGCTGCTGGCCGGCCGTCCGGACGGCGCCGCGACACCGTCCGACGTGCTGCGGGAGGTGCGGGAGCGGGGCCACGCCCTGGTCGACGAGGAGCTGGAGGCCGGGCTGCGCGCCGTCGCGGTCCCGGTGCGCGACCGTACGGGACGGGTGGTGGCCGCCGTGAACGTGGCGATGCACGCGGCCCGCCGGACGACGGAGGAGTGCGTGACGCGGGTCCTGCCGGAGCTGCGGCGCACGGCGGACCTCATCGAGACCGAACTGCGGGTGGCGGGGCGCTTCTGCCGGGTGCCCGCCGTCTGACCCGGCGGAAACGCCGGCGGCCCGGGGGCGGCGGTCCGCAGAGGCCGGATCGCCGCCCCCGGGCCGGTTCGAACGGAGCCTGCGGGGGAATTTCAGGCCCTGGCACGAGGGTACGGAGACCGCCCCGCGCGCCACACCTGACGTTCGTCAGGCGTGGAACTTACCTTCGGCAGTACGGCTCACGCCCCGCTGCGCTGCTCCCGGAGGAACTCCGCGACGCGGAAGGCGAGTTCGATGGACTGGGCGGCGTTCAGGCGTGGGTCGCAGGCGGTCTCGTAGCGGCTGGCCAGGTGGGTGTCCAGCACCTCGTCCAGGTCGCCGCCCAGGCATTCGGTGACGTCGTCGCCGGTGAGTTCGAGGTGGATGCCGCCCGGGTGCAGGCCCTCCTCGCGGTGCACGGCGAAGAACTCGGCCACCTCGGTGGTGATGTCGGACAGCCGGCGGGTCTTGTAGCCGCTCTCCGAGACGAAGGTGTTGCCGTGCATGGGGTCGCAGGCCCACACCGGGGTGTGCCCGGCGTCCCGCACGGCCCGCAGCAGCGGCGGCAGCAGTTCCGCGCCGCGTCCGGCGCCGAGCCGGCTGATCAGGACGAGCCTGCCCGGGGCGCGGTCCGGGTCGAGCCGTTCGCACAGCTCGCGCAGGTCGTCGGCGCCGGTGGACGGGCCCACCTTGACGCCGACCGGGTTGTCCACCCCGGCCAGCAGCTCCACATGCGCCCCGTCGAGCCGCCGGGTGCGGTCGCCGATCCACAGCATGTGGGCGCTGGTGTCGAACCAGCCGCGCCGCTTCTCGTCGTAGCGGATCAGGGCCTGTTCGTACTGGGGCAGCAGCGCCTCGTGCGAGGTGTAGAGCTGCACCTGGTGCAGGGCCGCCTGGGAGCGGGTGTCCAGGCCGCACGCGGACATGAACCTGAGCGCCCAGGTGATGTCGTCGGCGGCCTTCTCGTACCGCTGTCCGGCGGCGCTGCGCCGGACGAACTCCTGGTTCCAGTCGTGCACCTGGCCCAGGTCGGCGTAGCCGCCCAGGGTCAGCGCGCGCAGCACGTTCAGGGCCGCCGAGGCGTGGTGGTAGGCGCTCAGCAGCCGTCCGGCGTCCGGGCGGCGGGCCTCGGCGGTGAACTCGGGCCGGTTGACGATGTCGCCGCGGAACGCGGGCAGTTCGACGCCGTCGACGGTCTCCGTGGGGCGGCTGCGGGGCTTGCCGAACTGGCCGGCGATCCTGCCCACCTTGACCACCGGCAGCCCGGATCCGTAGGTGAGCAGGATGGCCACCTGGAGGATCACCCGCAGTTTGCCGCGCACCCCGGCCTCGGTGCAGGAGCCGAACCGCTCGGCGCAGTCGCCCGCCTGGAGCAGGAAGCCCTCCCCGGCGGCGACCTGGGCCAGGGAGCGGCGCAGGTCGAGGATCTCCTCGGGGAGCACCAGCGGCGGCCGCAGCGCGAGGGTGTCCTCCACCCCGCGCAGCTCCTCGGGGTCGGGCCAGTCGGGCTGCTGGGCCGCCGGACGTCCGCGCCACGAGTCCGGGCTCCACGCGCCCCGTCCACCGCCGCCCGCCGTCCGGGTCCCGTCGGGGACCGCCCGTCGTGTCGTGTGCGTGTCGCTCGCCGTCATCCGACCAGTTCCTTGATCGTGGCACCGGGATCCCCGGCCCGCATGAGCAGTTCTCCGACCAGGACCGCGTCGACCCCGGCCCCTTCCAGCGCACGGGCGTCCGCCGCGCCGCGGACTCCGCTCTCCCCGACCATGACGCGTCCGGTGCCCACCCGCCCGCGCAGCCGGGCCGAAAGAGTCCGGTCGATCGAGAAGTCCCGCAGATCCCGGTGGTTGACGCCGATGACGTCGGCGCCCGCCGCGAGGGCCACGTCCACCTCCCGCTCGTCGTGCACCTCGACCAGCGCCTCCATGCCCTGAGCCCGGGTGTGCGCGAGGAGTTCGGCCAGCCGCTCCGGGCTCAGCGCGGCGACGATCAGCAGCAGGGCGTCGGCGCCGAGCGCGCGGGCCTCCAGGATCTGGTACTCGTCGGTGACGAAGTCCTTGCGCAGCACGGGCAGCTCGCAGGCGGCGCGGGCGACGGCCAGGTGCTCGGGGCTGCCGCCGAACCCGGCCTCGTGGGTGAGCACCGACAGGGCGTGCGCGCCGCCGTCCCGGTAGGCGCGGGCCAGCTCGGCGGGGCGGTAGTCGTCGGTGAGCGGCCCCTTGGAGGGGCTGCGGGGCTTCATCTCGGCGATGACCGCGAGGCCCGGTCCGCGCAGTGCGGCGGCGAAGTCCCGGGCGGGGGGCGCCGCGGCGGCCAGGTCTGCCAGTTCCGCCTCGGGACGTGCCGCGCGGCGGCGCCGCGTCTGGAGTTCCGCGTCGGCGACGAGGGTGGTGAGGATGCCGGTCATGCCGGCACCTCCACGTCCGCGTCCGCGTGCTGCCAGGAGGCGCGGGTCCAGCGGTCGAGCAGGTCGGCGGCGGCGCCGTCGTCCACGGCGGTCCCGGCGGCCCGCAGCGCGTCGGGCCAGGTGCCGGCCAGGCCTGCGACGCGCAGGGCGGCTGCGGCGTTGAGCAGCACCACGTCCCGCGCGGGGCCGCGTTCACCGGCCAGGACGCGGCGGACGACGGCCGCGTTGACGGCGCGGTCGCCGCCGGCCAGGTCGCCGGGCCGGGATCTGGCCAGTCCGTGGTCGGCGGGGTCGAAGCGGTGGGTGGTGCGGCGGCCGTCGCGCAGCTCGACCATGTGCGCCGGTGCGCCGGTGCTCAGTTCGTCCATGCCGTCCTCGCTGTGGAAGACCAGGGCGCTGGTGACGCCGAGCCGGTGGAGGACCTCGGTCATCGGTTCCACCAGCTCCCGGCTCGGCACGCCCAGGGTGCGCAGCCGGGCGCCCGACGGGTTGCACAGCGGCCCGAGCAGGTTGAAGACGGTCCGCGCGCCCAGTTCCCGGCGCGGGCCCGCCGTGTGCCGGAAGGCCGGGTGGAAGACCGGGGCGAACAGGAAGGTGATCCCGGCGCGGTCCAGGCAGGCCGCGGCCTCCTCGGCGCCGAGGTCGATGCGGATGCCCAGTTCCTCCAGCACGTCGGCGCTGCCGCAGGCGGAGGAGGCGCTGCGGTTGCCGTGCTTGGCGACCCGTACCCCGCAGGCGGCGGCGACGATCGCGGACGCGGTGGAGATGTTGAAGGTGTTCAGCCCGTCGCCACCGGTTCCGCAGGTGTCGAGCAGGTCGCCCTCGCACGGCACGGGCGTGGCGAACTCCTGGGCGGCGCGGGCCATGCCGACCAGGTCGTCCACGGACGCGCCGCGCACCGTGACGGCCAGCGCGAACCCGGCGATCTGGGCCGCGGTGGCCTCGCCGCGCATGATCACGCGCATCGCCTCGGCGGCCTCGCCCTCGGTGAGGGGGCGCCGCACGAGTGTTCTCAGGGACTCAATCATCAGCGCACTCCAGGAAGTTCGCGATCAGCTGCTTGCCCTCGGGGCTGAGCACCGACTCCGGGTGGAACTGCACCCCGTGGACGGGGTGCTCGCGGTGGCGCAGGCCCATGATCGTGCCGTCCGCGGTGCGGGCCGTGACGACCAGTTCGTCCGGCAGACCGGTGGGCTCGACCACGAGCGAGTGGTACCGGGTGGCGGTGAACGGGTCGGGCAGGCCGGCCAGGACGCCGCTGCCGTCGTGGTGCACCGCGGACGCCTTGCCGTGCGCCTGCTCGCCGCGCACCACCGAGCCGCCGAAGGCCGCGGCGATGCTCTGGTGGCCCAGGCAGACGCCGAGGATCGGCAGCCGGGCACCGAGTGCGCGGACCGCCTCGACGCAGATCCCCGCCTCGTCCGGCGTGCCGGGGCCGGGCGAGAGCAGCAGCAGGTCGAACGCGGCGAGGTCGGCGAGGCCGACGGCGTCGTTGCGGAAGACCGTGGGCCGGCCGCCCTGTTCGGCGACGTAGTGGACGAGGTTGTAGGTGAACGAGTCGTAGTTGTCGACGACCGCGACGCGAGGCCCGGCACCCGGGCGGGTCCCGTGCGGGGCGCTCATGTCCCGGCCTCCGCCCGCCGTACGGCCGTGAGCATCGCCCGCGACTTGTGCAGCGTCTCGCGGAACTCGGCGGCGGGGTCGGAGTCGGCGACGATCCCGGCGCCCGCCTGCACGTGCACCTGCCCGTCGGCGACGACCATGGTGCGCAGCGCGATGGCGAAGTCGGTCAGGCCGTCCGCGCCGACGAACCCGAGGGCGCCGCCGTACACGCCGCGCCGCTCGGGCTCCAGCTCGGCGATGATCTCCATGGCCCGGATCTTGGGCGCCCCGGAGAGGGTGCCGGCGGGGAAGGCGGAGCGCAGGGCGTCCAGCGCGTCCCGGCCCGGTGCGAGGTCTCCGGCGACGGTGGACGACAGGTGCATCACGTGGGAGAAGCGCTCGACCCGCATCAGCCGCTCCACCCGGACGGTGCCGGGTTCGGTGACCCGGCCGAGGTCGTTGCGGCCGAGGTCGACCAGCATCACGTGTTCGGCGCGCTCCTTCTCGTCGGCGAGCAGTTCCCGTTCCAGCCGCAGGTCCTCGGCGGGGTCGGGGTGGCGGGGTCGGGTGCCGGCCAGGGGCCGGGTGCGTACCGTGCGGCCGGTCGCCTTGACGAGGAGTTCGGGCGAGGCGCCGATGATGTGCCGGCCGCCGCCGAGGCTCAGGTGGTACATGTACGGCGAGGGGTTGGTGGCACGCAGGTGCCGGTACAGGTCGAGCGGTGCGGCGCGCAGGGGTCTGCTGAGCCGCCGGGAGAGCACGATCTGGAAGGCGTCGCCGGCCGCGATGTGCTCGCGGGCGCGGGCGACGCGGTCCGTGAACTCCGCCTCGGTGAGGTTGGCGGTCCAGCCGTCCGTCTCGGTGTCCGCCGGTACGGCTCCGGCGAGCGGCCGGCCGGCGAACCCGGCGGGCCGGTCCGCCTCGCGCAGCCTGCGGTTGAGGTGCGTGATCCGGGCGACGGCGTCGTCGTAGGACTCCCGGGCCGGGCGGTACAGGGTCATCAGCAGCACCCGGCGCGTCGCGTGGTCGAAGACGACGAGGTCGTCGGCGGCCAGGAAGGCGGACTCGGGCAGGCCGGGCGGCGGGCCGGCGGCGACGGGGAGGTCCTCGAAGTGGCGGGCCGCCTCGTAGCCGAGATAGCCGACGATCCCGCCGTGGAACGGCGGCAGTCCGCGCACCGGGGCCGCGGACCGCGCCTGGAAGCCGCGCAGCGCGGTCAGCGGGTCGCCGCCGGGCAGGTCCAGCGGGACGGGACGGTGGCCGACGTACGAGTAGCGTGCCACCCCGCCGGAGACGGGCACGCTCTCCAGCAGGAAGCCCGCTTCGTCCGGTCCGCACAGCTGGGAGAAGGCGTTGACGGGGCTGACGGAGTCGTCCAGGAACTCCTGGTGGAGCGGGATGACGTCGTGCTCCCGGGCCAGTGCCGCGGCGGCGGAGCGGTCCGGGACGGTGGCGCGGGCCGCCTCGGCCGCCTCGCGGGGGTCCGGTGCGTACGCCGTGCGCGCCCCGGCCTCGGCGGCGTGGGTGGTCATGCCGCCTTCCCGGCGGCGGAGGAGACCCGGCCCACCGCGACGACGGCGCGCCGCGGGATGGTGACGCGGGAGGCGGCGCTCGCGGTCCCAGCCGCCTCCCGGGCGGCGATCCGCCTCACGTCGTCCCCGGTCACGGGGTGTCCGCTCGTCTGTGCGTGCATGCGTCGGGATCTCCTCGGGTGGGGGTGGGCCGGCGCGATGCCCCGGCTGCCGGCACGACGCTAGGAGCGTCAACTTTCTGCTCGATATCGATCGGCTTTCGACCCGCCGGGCCAAGATCCGTCCCTGTCGAAAGTAAGGCGCAAGAGACGTCGTTCGTGCCTGGTGGCGGTGGATGGCGGGCTCCTACAGTCACGTGGCGGGGGACGCAGCCGAGACCGGAACTGAGCGCGGAGTCGAGCCCGGGAGGGCGTCAGGGATGAAGAACCAGTTGGACGAGCCGGGGGGCACGACGCGCGTCGGCGGGAGAGTCGGCCTGAGCGCGGCGGAGGTCGCCGAACGGGTCGCGGCGGGGCAGGTCAACGATGTGCCGGCCCGGTCTAGCCGCAGCATCGGCGAGATCGTCCGGGGCAACCTGTTCACACGCATCAACGCGATCATCGGCGTGCTGTTCGTCATCGTGATGATCGTCGGGCCGGTGCAGGACGGACTGTTCGGCGGGGTCATCCTCGCCAACACACTGATCGGCATCGTCCAGGAGGTCCGTGCCAAGCGCACCCTGGACCAGCTCGCCATCGTCGGTGAGAGCCGGCCGCGGGTCTGGCGGGACGGGCAGCGGGTCGAGCTGAGCGCCTCCGAGATCGTCATCGACGACATCATCGATCTCGGTCAGGGCGACAAGATCGTGGTGGACGGCACGGTCACCTCGGGCGACAACCTGGAGGTCGACGAGTCACTGCTCACCGGCGAGGCCGACCCGGTGGTAAAGCAGCCGGGCGACCCGGTGATGTCCGGCAGCTTCGTGGTCGCCGGATCGGGGGCGTTCACCGCCACCCGGGTGGGCCGGGAGGCGTACGCCTCGCAGCTCGCCGAGGAGGCCAAGCGTTTCAGCCTGGTCAACTCCGAGCTGCGCAACGGCATCGACCGGATCCTGAAGTTCGTCACCTGGGCGATCATCCCGGCGGGCATCGCGCTGATCATCACCCAGTTCGTGGTGAACGACGACGACTTCTCCGAGGCGATCCGGCGCATGGTGGGCGGTCTCGTCCCCATGGTTCCCGAGGGCCTGGTGCTGCTGACCTCGCTGGCCTTCGCGGTCGGCGTGGTCCGGCTCGGCAAGAAGCAGTGCCTCGTCCAGGAGTTGCCGGCGATCGAGGGACTGGCCCGGGTGGACACGGTCTGCCTGGACAAGACGGGCACGCTCACCGAGGCGTCGATGGACGTCGACGAGGTCCTGCCGCTGCTGCCGGACATGCCGGTCGAGGCGGTGCTCGGCGCGCTCGGCGCCGCCGACGAGCGACCCAACTCCAGCCTCCAGGCGATCATCGAATCCTACCCCGCTCCCGGGGACTGGCGGCGCACCGCCACCGCGCCCTTCTCGTCGGCGCGGCGCTGGAGCGGTGCCTCCTTCGTCGAACCGTCCGGCACCGAGTCGGCGTGGCTGCTCGGCGCGCCGGACGCGATGCTGCCGGCCGGCCACTCGGTGCTCACCGCCGCCGACTCCTACGGGGCGCGGGGGCTGCGTGTGCTGCTCCTCGCGCGCTGTTCGCGGCCGCTGGACGCGCTCATGGACGACCCCGCCGCCGTGCCCGACGCGGTCACGGCGGCCGCGCTCGTCGTGATCAAGCAGCGGGTGCGCCAGGAGGCGCCGGCGACGCTCCGGTACTTCGCCGACCAGGGCGTGACGGCGAAGGTGATCTCGGGCGACAACGCCGTCTCGGTGGGCGCCGTCGCCTCCAGCCTGTCGCTGCCGGGTGCCGAACGGCCGGTGGACGCCCGGTTCCTGCCCGAGGACCCGAAGGAACTGGCCGACGCCGTCGAGGAGAACTCCATCTTCGGCCGGGTCGGGCCGCAGCAGAAGCGGGACATGGTGGGCGCCCTCCAGTCGCGCGGTCACACCGTGGCGATGACCGGCGACGGCGTCAACGACGTCCTCGCGCTCAAGGACGCGGACATCGGCGTGGGGATGGGCTCGGGCAGCCCGGCCACCCGGGCGGTCGCGCAGATCGTCCTGCTGAACAACAACTTCTCCGCGCTGCCCTCGGTGGTCGCGGAGGGGCGCCGGGTGATCGGAAACATCGAGCGGGTGGCCAACCTGTTCCTCACCAAGACCGTGTACTCGGTGGTGATGGCGCTGGTCGTCGTGCTCGCCCAGGTGCCCTACCCGTTCCTGCCGCGCCACATCACGCTGATCGGCTCCCTCACCATCGGCATCCCGGCGTTCTTCATCGCGCTCGCCCCCAACAAGGAGCGTGCCCGGGCCAACTTCGTCGGCCGCGTCCTCAGGTTCGCGGTCCCGGCCGGCGTGCTGGCGGCGACCGCCACCTCGGTGGCCTACCTGGTCGCCCGGGCCGTGTACGACGACAACCTGGACGCCGAGACCTCGGCGGCGACCCTCGCGCTGTTCCTGACCGCGCTGTGGGCCCTGGCCATCATCGCCCGCCCGTACACCTGGTGGCGGGTGGCGCTGGTGCTGACCATGGCGGTGAGCTTCGCGGTGGTGCTCGTGGTGCCGTGGCTCCAGGAGTTCTTCCAGCTGAAGCTGGTCGGTGTCGCCGCCCCGTGGACGGCGGTCGCCTGTGCGGCGGTCGCCGGACTGCTGCTGGAGGTGGTCTGGGCCCGCATGCGGCGCGGGCTCGACGCCGAGTGAGCTACCGGGCGGTCATCCCCCGTACCGCCCGGTGAGAGGAAGGGACGCCCGGCCCGTGCCGGGCGTCCCTTTCGTCTGTGCGTCTGTACGGCTCCCTGACGCCAGGAGCGTCACGATCCAGCCAAACCTCCGCACCGGTCCCCCCGGACGCGACGGCTCCGGAGCGACCCGGACCCCGGCGGCCGTGCCCGCCGGGGCGGGCCACAACATCCGCCGCCACCAGCGGAGTTCACATCTTTTACACAATCCGCAGGGGCGGTGACCGGCGGGTAACCGCGGGGGCCGGTCCAAGCCCCGGGACAATAGGAAACGACGCACTGACCAAAGCCAGGGCAGAGACCTGACGAAAGTTGAGTGTTGGACCCAAAGAAGGTCCGTATTATTCGACTGCAGGCAGGGGGGAGCCAGCTACGACGGATAAATTCCGCAGGTCACATTGGGCCGAGCCGCAGGCGGTGCCGCGCCGGCGACCACGACAGTGACATTCGCGACGTTCTCCCTCTCACACTGCCGCCCGGCCACCGGGCCGGGCGTATGAACCCGAGCGGAAGTGAGGAACTCACACAACCCAGGAACTCCTGACGAAGCAACCTGATCCGGAGGTGAGCGACATGGCGACGAGGTCCCTACCAGCGGTGAACCCGGCTGACCCGATCTTCGCGCAGTTTTCATGTCCGCGGCACCCGATGGATCCGGAGCATTTCGGCACGCAGAAATCAGCACAACTTGACGCGGGGGTATCAAGAGGTCATGGATCTTCGGCTGATAGAACCGATACACAAGAGAATCGACACCGCGGAGAACTCCCAAAAGGAAATACCCGCCATCGGTGTTGAATTCGGAGTGCTCGGGCCGCTCGAAGTAAAAATGAACGGCCGAGGTCTTACGGTGGGCGGTCCCAGGCAACGGGCCGTACTCTCCGCCCTGCTTCTCTCGTTCAATCAGGTCGTTTCTTTTGATTCCCTGATAGAGAAGGTCTGGAACGGGCGCCCGCCGAGTACGGCGCGCACTCAGGTGGCCATTTGCATCGCCACTCTGCGCAAGATCCTCCGCACCGCGGGCTGGGACCAGGAAACCATCATCACGGCCACGCCCGGTTACATGCTCAGCCTCGCCGGTCACTCGCTCGACTCGCTCCGTTTCGAGCAACTGGTCGCCCGGGCCACGGAGCTGACGGCGGAGAACCGTGCGGCACCGGCGGCGGAGGCGCTGCGCCAGGCCCTGGCCCTGTGGCGCGGCCCCGCGCTCGGCGGCGTCTACGCGCCCTTCGCCGAGACCGAGGCGGCCCGCCTCGACGAACAGCGGATGCTGGCCGTGGAACAGCACATGGCGCTCCGCCTCCAACTCGGCGAGCACCAGGCCGTACTGGGTGAACTCCAGGCCCTGGTCGGCGCCTGCCCGCTGCGGGACCGACTGCGCTACTACCTGATGCTCGCCCAGTACCGTTCGGGCCGACGGGCGGAGGCGCTGACGACATTCCGCGACGGAATGCGGCACTCCATCGAAGAGATCGGTCTCGAACTGGGCACCGACCTCCAGACACTGCACGACTCGATCCTCCGGGACGAATTCCCGCAGCTCGACGTCCCGGGCATAGCGGCGCCGCGAAGAGAGGTCCGGCAGACCGTTCCGAGTCAGCTTCCGGAAAGCGACGCCTACTTCATCGGGCGTAGTCGGGAGCAGTGGCTGATGGATGATGTGCTGCTCGACGGATCGACACAGAATCCATCCCCCATCGCCTACATCACCGGAAGTCCCGGAATCGGAAAGACGAGCCTCGCTGTCAACTGGGCGCACCGCACGGCACACAGATTTCCCGACGGGCAGCTCTTCGCCGACCTCCGGGAGAGCGACACGCCGGCTGTGCTCCACCAGTTCCTGCGCCAGCTGGGAGCCGAGGGCCCACTGCCCGCCGAGCCCGCGGACGCGGCCGAGCGGTACCGCGGGATGCTGGAGGGACGGCGCGTCCTGATCGTGCTCGACCACGCCTCGTCGTACGCCCAGGTGCGTCATCTGCTGCCCACGAGCGGCGGGTGCTGTGTCCTGATCACCGGCCGGGCCAACCTGGACGAGCTGATGCAGAAGTACCGCGCCCTGCGGCTGCGCGTCGCGCCGCTGTCGGACGACGAGTCCCGGGAGACGCTCACCAGTGTGCTGCGGGACGCCAGGGCGGAGGACTCCCCCGAGGCGACCAGCCGCCTCGCCGCGCTGTGCGGGCACACGCCGCTGGCGCTGCGGGCCGCCGCGGCCCGGCTGCTCACCAAGACGCACTGGCGGGTCCTCGATCTGGTCCGCCGCCTGGAGCGCTCGGGCGACCGGCTGGCGGAACTCAGCATCGGTGACGACTCGTTGCGCGCCCGGCTGGACCGCAGCATGCGGGACCTGGATCCCCGGGTGGCCGCCGCCTACCGGGAGTTGAGCCGGCTCGACGACGCGGAGTTCGAGGCGGCGGAGGCGGCGAAGGTGCTCGGCACGGATCTGCTGGAGGCCGAGGATCTGATCGAGACGCTGGTCGACGCCCAGCTCGTGGAGGCGGTGGGCCGCAGCGCCTGGGGCGAGATGCGCTACCGGTGGCAGGAGCTGGTGCGGCTGCACGCCTTCCACTGCCTGGCGGCCGCCACCCCGTGCGGGGTGGGCACCGACTGATCCGGCCACGACTACGGCCCGTACGCCCCTGCCGGGGCCGTACGGGCCGTCGCGTCGTGCGGGAGCGTCAGCTGCCGGCGCTCATGGCCTCCACGAGGCTCCTGGGCCGCATGTCCGTCCAGTTCTTCTCCACGTACTCCAGGCACGCCTCCCGGTCGGACTCGCCGAAGGCGACCGTCCATCCGGCGGGCACGTCCACGAACGACGGCCACAGCGAGTGCTGCCCCTCGTCATTGACCAGCACGAGGTAGCGGCCGTCTGCGTCTTCGAACGGATTGGTCACTTCACATTCCTTCCGGGAGCGTCGGGCAAAGACTCTGCGCGGGTTGCGGACCCTGCCGACCACCGTCAAGGTACGGGGGCCGTTTTTCCTTCCGATATCGATCCGTTTTTCCGCGGGCCGGCGCGGGTCGCCAAGGGCCGCTCAGCGGCCGTGGTCGACGACCTCCGGGGCGGTCCGGGCCGCCGTGTCGAGCCGGGGGCCGTGGAGGCGCAGCCGCTCGTCGAGGAAGGCCACCACCAGCTCCCGGGTGATCCGCTGGGCGTCCGCCGCGCCGAGCGTGACCCCGGGGCCCGCCGCGCCGGTCCGCTCCAGGAGCGGCGCGTAGTCGGTGAAGGACAGGTGGCCCGCGCCGCGCAGCGAGAGCCAGCGGCGCGGCCCGGACAGGTCCTCCCAGGCCCGCTCCCAGGTGGGGTCGGCGCCCGGACGGCCGTGCCCGCCCGCGCCGAGCAGCAGGAACGGCCGGTCCACCGGGCTCTTCCCGCCGGTGTGCACGGTGCCGTCCAGGTTGGCGGCGGCGGCGAAGCCGGTATCGGTGCGCAGCGCCTCGAAGGCCGCGGCGCCGCCCACGGAGTGGCCCACCACCGCCACCCGCGACGGGTCCAGCGGCATCAGCCCCGCGGTGGCGGGCGACCGCAGCAGGCGCTCGCGCAAAAAGCGGAGGTCGGCGGCGCGGACGGCGGCCACCCGGGCGCCCTCCGGGCGTCGTTCGCAGGCCAGACAGCCGGTCACGCGGCCGTCGGAGTGGCTGATGGCCGGGGCCTCGTAGGCGTGGTCCACGGCGGCGACGGCGTAGCCCCGGCTGGCCAGTTCCTCGGCGAGCCCGGTCAGCGAGGTGCGGGGCAGCGTGAAGCCCGGTGACAGCAGGACGAGGGGCAGCCCGCGCGGGGGCGCGGGCAGCGGCGGCGGGGCCAGGCGGGCGTGGACGCGGGTGCGGCTGAGCAGGTCGGCGGGGACGCCCTTCACCCGGTGGAAGCGCAGGATCAGCTCCGACTCCCGCGCGGTGACGTAGGAGGCGTGCGGCGCCCGGGAGGGCAGCGCGGGGTACCAGAGCGACACCGTCAGCTCGCGGTGCCGGTCCGGGTTCCAGGGGTCGCGCCGGGAGGTGTCGCTCAGCTCTGCCGTGCGCAGGCCGACCGGCAGGGCGCCGGTCGGCGCGGGCAGGGCGGGCAGGGCGGTGGGCGCGGCCCGCGCCACCTCGGGGGCCGGGGCGGCGGCCGCGCTCCGGCCGGCCGCGCAGGAGGGTGCGACGGCCAGCAGCAGCGCGGCCGCGAGGGCGGCGCATCGACGCGCCGGACGGCCGGACCGGGTCACCTTCGTCATCGGCGCTCACTTCGTCGGAAGCAGGAACACCGATGACGTTAGGAGTGGGAAAGGCGTGGTGAAAGCGGGGACGGCGGATTCATGACCTTGGTCGGCAAGGGTCTGTGCGATCTCCGTGGGCCGAACGGTGACACGCCTCGACTTTCGTCGGGGCCGTCACATGAAGATCGTCGTGAGGCTCGTGTCCCGCACCCCGGTGACGTTCTCCGGGCCGTGCTCCGACTCGGTCGGATCGTAGGCGAACTCGACGTACGCCTCGCCGCCCGGGAAGTGGGGGCAGGCCATGGAGCTGGTGCTGGAGGCGGTTCCGGACGCGGTCTCCCAGGTGATGTACCAGGCCACGCAGGCGGAGTCGCCGCCGGTGAAGGGGCCGCCGGGCTTGAGGTCCTCGACATGGCCGGTCACGCGTACGCCGTCGTCGCCGACGCAGACGGTGATCTCGCCCCGGCCGAAGTCCTCGGTCCCGCTGTCCGTCACACAGCCCTGCGCCGCGGCCCGGCCGGGCGTGGCGGAGGCCGCCGTCGAGGGGAGCAGGGCGGCCGCGCCGATCGCCGCGGTGAGAGCCGTGGCGCGCAGGATCCCGCGCATGGTCGTGTCCTTCCGTCGGTGGTGCCGGTCCGAGGTCCTGTTCCGTGGTCCTCCCCGGTCTCAAGGCCGGGGTGTGTCCGGTTCCCGGATGCGGGCCCGGCCCGCCACGCCGAAGCGCAGGGTCTCCCGCAGCCGGACCGGCCCGGTGGCGTCCCCGGACCGGGCGGCGTCCCGCAGTTCGCGGGCCATGGCCTGCGCCTCGGCCGCCCAGTCGTCCAACTGGTCGGCGACGGGACCGGCGTTGGCGGTCAGGGTCCGGGCCCACCGCTCGGGATTGCCGTCCGCGGTCCTGGTGACGTCGCGCAGGTCCTGGCCGGCCAGCCGCACGGCCGACTCGTCGCCGCCCAGCAGGCGCGCGGCGACGAGGCTCGCGACCAGGTGCGGCGCGTGCGAGACGAGGGCGACGGCACGGTCGTGGGCCTCGGGGTCGAGCAGCACCGAGACCGCCCCGCACAGCGCGACCAGTTCCAGCGCGCAGTTCAGGGCGAGGTTCCCGGTGGCCTCGGTGGGGGTGAGCGCCCAGGGCCTGCCGTCGAAGAGGTCGGCCCGGGGCTGCGCGGGGCCCTCTCCACCGCCGACCACGGGGGCGCCGCTGACCAGCGAGGTCAGGTCACAGCCGTAGGCCCTGACCTCGCGGTGCAGGCGTACCTTGACGCCGGAGACGTCGGTGTAGCAGCGGGCCGTGCCGAGCTTCTGGTGCTCGGCGAGGACCGGGGCGACCTGGTCGGGCGGCACCGCGAGCACCGCGATGTCGGCCTGCCGCGGGGGATGCGCCGCGAATCCGGCCCCGCAGCGTTCGCCGGCCAGCGCCGCCTCGGGGTCGGCGTCCTCCAGGTAGGTGGTCACGCCGTGCCGTCGCAGTGCGAGCCCCACGGAGCGGCCGATCACCCCGGCGCCCACGATGACGACGCTGCGCATCCGTCTTCCTCTCCTCGGCCAGGACCTGGTCCCGGGCCCGGTCCCGCTCCCGCCCTCGCTCCCGCTCAGCCGAAGATCTTGACCGCCTGGTAGTAGGTCCAGGCGGTGCTGTTGCAGGCCGTGTTCTTCTCGCCGGTGTAGCCGGTGCAGACGCGCTTCATGTCCTCGTAGAAGGCGCTGTCGATGCGGCTCTTGTTGGCGTCGAACTGGCCGGCCGCCTTGTAGTTGCGGTAGCCGAAGTCGTGGCGCGCACAGGCGTTGTCGAAGGGGAAGCCGAAGGGGTTGTCCGGCGCCTGGGTGCACAGGTCGGTCGACCAGTCGAATCCGTAGGCGGCCCAGGCGGACTGGTTGCGGTTGGCCGCGAGCCACGCGTTCTGGCTGGACGCGCTGGTCTGTGTGAAGGAGGAGAGCACCTGCGGCTTGTCCGCGGGGGCCGCCTGGGCGGGGGCGGCGGCGATGCCGAGCGCGAGCGCCGAACCGAGGGCGGCGAGGGTGGTCCTGGTCTTCGTCGTGGTGCGCATGGGACGACCTCCAAGGGTGGGGTGAGGATGCGGCTCAACCACCTTGGCGAGACCCGCTATGGGCCCCTTATCGCACCGCTATCGCGCCCCGCCGGACGCGGCGAAGGTGACACGGCGAAGGTGACACGGCGAAGGGGCCGCACCCCGGCTGTCGGAGTGCGGCCCCTTCCTCTTCCGTGGGGGGAGGAGTACGGGCGTCCTAGGCATCTCGGCGGCGCAGGACCGCGGCGCCGGCGAGGTAGGCGGCCAGCGCCCACAGCAGGAGGACCAGCAGCGCGGTTCCGCCGCCGTACGGGTCGCCGTCCTGGGTCAGCAGGACGGTGCCGGCGACGCTGGGCATGTAGTCGGAGGCGGTCTCCAGCCACTTGGCGCCCACGACGCCCATCAGCTGGGGCAGGGCGAGCAGCACCATGATGAGGGTCGTGATGGTGCCCGCGGCACTGCGCAGGACGGTGCCGAGTCCGATCGCCATGACGGCGAGGAGGGCGAGGTAGACCCCGGCGCCGAGCGCGGTGCCGAACAACTGGCCGCCGGTGTAGTCGCCGTGGTCGCCCATCAGGGGTGCGGCCACCAGGGTGCCCAGCAGGCTGAAGACGAAGCCGGCGACGACCACGACCGCGGCGATCACCAGCGTCTTGGAGCGGAGCATCCGGCCGCGCTTGGGCACGCTCTGGAGCGTGGTGCGGATGGAGCCGCTGGAGTACTCACTGGTGAGGGCGAGGGTGGCGAGCACCACGATGGTCAGCTGGGAGATGAGGAAGGCCTGGGAGGCGTGGTGCGGGGCGGGCATCGTGACGTCGACGCCCTTCTTCGCGCTGGCGTCGGCCGACGCGCCGACGATGGCGGCGAAGCCCACGGTGAGCAGCAGGCCGACGGCCAGGTTCCACCAAGTGGCCCGGACGCTCCAGAACTTGGTCCACTCGAACGCGACGGCGCCCTTGAAGCCGCCGCCCTTCACAGGGCCCACGAGCTTGGGGACGGTTGTAGTAGTCATATCCAGTTACGCCTTCTGGTGGTCCGGGACTTCGGTGACCTGGGAGAGCGCGGGAGAGCCGTACTCCACACTCGCGGCGGTGAGTTCCATGTACGCCTGTTCCAGGCTGGCCTTGCGCATGCTGAGTTCGTGGATGGGGACGCGGTGGTGGAAGGCCAGGTCGCCGATCTCCTCCAGGGTGCCGCCCACGACGAGGAGTTCGTCGGGCTCGGAGCCGGCGTCCGGCTCGACCCGCAGACCGAACTCCAGCAGCTCGCGCCTGAGCACGTCGGGCTGCGGGGTCCGGACCCGGACGGCGGTGAGCGAGCTGCCCGCGATGACCTCCTCGATCGGCGCGTCGGCGATGATCTTTCCGCGGCCGATGACCAGGAGGTGGTCGGCGGTCTCCTGCATCTCGCTCATCAGGTGACTGGAGACGAAGATCGTCCTGCCCTCGGCGGCCAGGGAGCGCATCAGCTCGCGGACCCAGCGCACACCGTCGGGGTCGAGGCCGTTGACCGGCTCGTCGAAGAGCAGCACCTTCGGGTCGCCCAGCAGGGCCGCGGCGATCCCGAGCCGCTGGCCCATGCCGAGGGAGAAGGAGCCGATGCGCTTCTTCGCCACCTCGGTCAGGCCGACGGTCTCCAGGACCTCGGCGACCCGGGAGGCCGGGATGCCGTTGCTGCGGGCCAGGCCGAGCAGGTGCTGGTGGGCCGAGCGGCCGGGGTGGCCCGCGCGGGCGTCCAGCAGGGCGCCGACCTCGCGCAACGGGTGCCGCAGCTCCTCGTACGGCTTGCCGCCCACCAGGGCCCGCCCGGACGTCGGCGCGTCCAGACCGACGATCATGCGCATGGTCGTCGACTTTCCCGCGCCGTTCGGGCCGAGGAATCCGGTGACCTTTCCCGGGTTGATCTCGAACGAGAGGTCCGAGACGGCCGTCTTGTCGCCGTACCGCTTGGTCAGTCGGTCCAAAGTGATCATCGCCTGGTGGCTCCTTCCAAAGTCACGTCCTCAACGCTAGGGAGAGGGGAAGGGCGAAAACATCTGGCGATCGGCAACGACCGCATTCGACTTTCGGCAGATCCGGAGCCCGCAACGCCTCTTGTAGCGTGCTGGAATGCACCGATGGCAGGCCGTGCGCCGACGAACCGAATCGCTTCTGCGGATCCTGGGCTCCGAACGTCCGTTCGCCCGGCGTGGCGATCTGGTGCTGCTCCTGGTGCTGCTGGCCCCCTCCGCCTTCACGACCGAGACACTCGTGAGCACGCCGGTCAGCTGGCTGACCGCCTGCCTGGTCATCACGGCCGCGGTGGCGGTGCAGCGCACCGCGCCGCTGCTGTCGCTGCTGCTCGCGGTGCTCCTCACGCTGTTCTATCCGTGGTTCGGCGCGAGCCTGTGGCCGTCGATGGCGGCGGTGGTGCTGAGCTGTCTCGCGGGCCGCAGACTGACCCGTCTGTGGCCGGCGCACCTGGTGTTCCTCTGCGTCGCGGTCGCCGGGCTCCTGCTGGTGAGCACGGTCGCCCAGTCCAAGGACTGGCTGAGCCTGCTGATGACGGAGTTCGTCGCCTGCGTGCTGCCCTGGTGGGCGGGCAACTGGTGGAGCCAGCGGACCGCGTTGACGCACGCCGGCTGGGAGCACGCCGAGCAACTGGAGTGGCGCCAGCGCTACATCGCCGACCAGGCCCGGCTGAAGGAGCGGGCCCGGATCGCGCAGGACATGCACGACTCCCTGGGCCACGAGCTGAGCGTGATGGCGCTGCTCGCCGGCGGTCTCGAGCTGGCCCCCGGCCTGTCCGAGCAGCACCGGGAGTCCGTCGGGCAGTTGCGCGAGCGGTGCACGATGGCCACCGAGCGGCTGCACGAGGTGATCGGGCTGCTGCGGGAGGACCCCACGCCCTCGCTGACCCCCGCCCACGAGTCCATCGCCCAGCTCGTGCGCCGCTTCCAGCGGTCGGGCACGCCGGTGGAGTTCCGGGAGGACGGCGCGCGGGACCGGCCGGGAGCCCCGCCGCTGTCCGACCTCGCGGCCTACCGGGTGGTGCAGGAGGCCCTGACCAACGCGGCCAAGCACGCGCCGGGCGCCTCCATCACCGTACGGGTCACGCACACGGCGGACGAGACCGTGGTCTCGGTCGTCAACGAACGGCCGGAGCAGGGCGCGGACGCGCCCGCGACGGGCAGCGGGTCCGGGCTGATCGGCCTCGACGAGCGCGTCCGGCTCGCGGGCGGCACGCTGCGGACCGGCCCGCGGGCCGGCGGCTTCGAGGTGCACGCGCGCCTGCCGCGCAGCGCGTCCTCGCCGTCGCGGCACGTCGGACCGCCGGGCACCGGCACCGGCGGTCCGGGACCGCACCCCGACGACCACGACACGGTCGGCGGCGACGAGGACGCGGGTGCCGGCGCCGCTACGACCGCGCGGGGCCCCGGGGCGGACACGGCCCGGCCGGCGTCCGCCGCGCCGTGGCTCAGCGCCTCGCGGACCGCGCTGCTGCGCACCCGGGCCCGGCTCAGACGCGACGCGCGGCGGGCCGCGCTGATCCCGGCGGTGCTCGGTGCCGCCATCGTGGCGCTCCTCGGGGGGCTCTACGTCTTCACCTCGGCGACGACGTCGCTCAGCCCCGAGGACTACGCGGGGATACGTGTCGGGGAGACCCGCGACGAGCTGGCGCCGGTGCTGCCGGACCGGCGGATCAGGAAGCCGCCGCCGGTCACCTCCGAGCCCGCCAAGCCGGCCGGGGCGACGTGCGAGTACTACCGGGCGAGCAGGAATCTCCTCGACTTCGGCGACACCATGTACCGGCTGTGTTTCGAGGATGATGTCCTCATGGCCAAGGACACGCTCTGACCGACCATCTCTCACCACCAGGGAAGAACCGGATGATTCGCGTACTGCTCGCCGACGACGAGACCATCATCAGGGCCGGGGTCCGCTCCATCCTGACGACCGAGCCGGGCATCGAGGTGGTCGCCGAGGCGTCCGACGGGCGGGAAGCGGTCGAACTGGCCCGCAAGCACCGCCCCGACGTGGCGCTGCTCGACATCCGGATGCCGGAGATGGACGGCCTGACCGCCGCGGGCGAGCTGCGGACCACCAACCCGGACACCGCGGTCGTCGTCCTCACCACCTTCGGTGAGGACAAGTACATCGAGCGCGCCCTCGACCAGGGGGTCGCCGGATTCCTGCTCAAGGCGTCCGACCCGCGCGACCTGATCTCCGGCGTGCGGGCCGTGGCGTCCGGGGGGTCCTGTCTCTCCCCGCTGGTGGCGCGGCGGCTGATGACCGAGCTGCGCCGGGCGCCCTCGCCGCGCTCGGAGGTGTCCGGGGAGCGCACGACGCTGCTGACCAAGCGGGAGCAGGAGGTCCTCGGCATGCTGGGGGCCGGGCTGTCCAACGCGGAGATCGCGCAGCGGCTGCACCTGGTCGAGGGCACCATCAAGACGTATGTCAGCGCCATCTTCACCCAGTTGGAGGTCCGCAACCGGGTGCAGGCGGCGATCATCGCCTATGAGGCGGGGCTGGTGCAGGACGCCGATCTCGGGCCTGTCTGACCATTCCCGTCGTCGCCCGGAGGGCGGCCTCGCGGCGTCAGGTGCGTGCTCTCGGCGTGCCGGGCGTAGAGCCTCGTACTGGATGTACTTGGCTCTGCGCCCGGTGCGGCGAGAGTGCGTGCATGGCGTCGCGAGGCAGACGGGAATGGTCAGACAGGCCCGAGGGGCGTTGAGCGGTCCTTGACGAAGCGGGCCAGCCGGGCCGCGCCCTCGGCGGCCCGGTCGGTGGTGAGGTAGCTGCACGAGAGCCGGATCTGCCGGTCGCCCGCGTCGTCCAGGTGGAAGTGGCGCATCGGGGTCCAGATGACGCCGTACTTCTCCGCGGAGACGTCCAGCGCGGCCTCGTCCGCCTCGAAGGGCACGTCGAGGGTGAGGAAGAAGCCGCCGTCGGGGTCGTTCCAGCGCACCCCGGCCGTCTCCGGTGAGCCGGGCGGCAGTTCGGCGGCGAGCGTCTCCCGCAGGCACCTCATGGTGGCCTGGTAGTGGCGTGCCGAGGACTCGTTGGCCGACCGCAGCCCGCCGCCGTTCTGGAGGAGCAGTCCGGCGACCGCGGCCTGGCTGAGGCTGGAGGTGTTGACGGTGACCATGCTCTTGACCTTGGCCACCTCGTCCGCGAGCAGACCCGGCGGGCGGCCGTCCGCGCCCGCCACCAGCTGGTCGGCGACGACGAATCCGACCCGGGCGCCCGGGAAGGCGGTCTTCGCGAAGGAGCCCAGGTAGACGACGCGCCGGTCGGTGTCGAGGGACTTGAGCGTGGGACGGCGCACCCGGCTGAACACACCGTAGGGGTTGTCCTCCAGGAGCAGCAGCCCCAGCCGGGCGGCGGTGCCGAGCAGGGCGGTGCGGTCCTCGCGGCGCATGCTGACGCCGGTCGGGTTGGAGCAGTCGGGCACCACGTACAGGCACCGGGCTCGCCGGCCGCTCGCCTCGATCTCCCGGACGGTGCGTTCGAGCCCTTCCAGGCTGGGGCCGTTCGGGGTGCCGGGCACGGGCACGACGGGGATGTCCAGCAGACTCGCGGCGCCGGTGATGCCGACGTAGGCGGGGCTGTCGACGAGGAGCACGTCGTCGGGGCCGGTGAACAAGGCGCGCAGGGTGAGGAGTACGGCCTCCTGGCAGCCGACCGTCACGACGACGGAGGCCGGGTCGACCGTCATGTCCTCGTCGACGGCGAGCATGCCCGCGACGATGTCCCTGATCTGGCCGGCGGTCTCGCCGTACTGGTAGAGCGCGGTACGGACGCGGTCCTCGGGCAGGCCGCGGGCGCGCAGGTGGTCGAGGTAGGTCTCGATGAGCCCGGGGACGCGCGCGACGTCGAAGTCCCCCTCGTACGGCCGCCCCGGCGCGAAGGAGATCGCCTGCGGATAGCGGAGGGTGACCTCGTTGAGGAAGGTCATCGTGTCGAGCAGCGGCGCGGAGAGGCTGGCGTGCAGACCGCTCCGCGGCAGCACACCCGCCGGCTCCGTGCTCACGCGGGCGGTCGTCATCCGTGGCTCCTGTCTGTGTGCGGCGCCGCACGGCTCGCGGCGGTCTGGCCTGGGTGGGGCGGGAACAGCGTGTCCGGGGTGATCGTCCCGGTCGTCGCGTGGCCCGTGAGGGTCATCGTGTCGGCGAAGTCCGCCGTCAGCAGGGTGAGCATGCGGCGTACGGCCGGTCCGCCGCCCGCCGCGAGGGCGTACAGCGCGGGACGGCCGAGGAAGACCGCGCGGGCGCCGAGGGCCAGGGCGGCGAGGACGTCGGCGCCGGTGCGGACGCCGCCGTCGAGGAGGACCGGGACGCGTCCGCGCACGGCGGCCGCCACCTCGGGCAGCGCCTCCAGGGTGGCGGGCGCGCCGTCGAGCTGGCGGCCCCCGTGGTTGGAGACGACGACGCCCGCGACACCCGCCCGCACGGCCGCCTCGGCGTCCGCCGCGCTCAGGACGCCCTTGGCGAGCACCGGCAGCCCGCTCTCGGCACCCAGCCGGGCCACGAAGGACCAGTCCAGCCGGCGGTCGAAGGCCAGCCTGCTGTGCGCCGAGGGGGCCGCGCTGCCGGCCGCCGCCGAACCGGCCAGGTTGGCCGGGGTGATGTGGGCGGGGACCGCGAAGCCGTTGCGCAGGTCGCGCAGCCGGCGGCCGGTGAACGGGGTGTCGACCGTGAGCACCAGCGCCTGGTAGCCGCTGTCCCGCGCGCGGCGGGCCAGGTCCAGGGTGGTGCCGTGGTCGCGGAAGCAGTACAGCTGGAGCCAGAGCGGCGCGCTCGCGGCGTGGGCCACCTCTTCGAGGGACCGGCTCGCGAAGGTGCTGACGACCAGTGGGAGCCCGAGCGCGCCGGTGGCGGCGGCGGTGGCGGTCTCGCCGTCCGGGTGGGCGAGTTCGTGGTAGGCGACCGGCGCGATGCCCACCGGTGCCGCCCACCGGGAGCCGAGCAGCTCCACCGAGGTGTCCGGCTCCTCGATGCCGGGCAGCGCCCTGGGCCGCAGCCGCACCGCGTCGAAGACGGCCTCGTTGGCGGCGAGGGTCCGCTCCCGTCCGGCGCCGCCCGCGATGAAGTCCCACACCGCGGACGGCAGTTCCGTGCGGGCGAGCGCGGCGAAGTCGTCGAGCGTGAGCGGCTCCCGCGCCGGGTCCCCGGCGGTGGCGTCGGCGGGCCGCCGGGTGGCGGTCGTCATCGACCGGCCACTTCCCGCTCCCTCTCGACGGCCTCGTACAGCGCCTTGATGTTGGAACTGCCGAAGCCGCGGGCGCCGTTGCGCTGGATGTACTCGTAGAAGAGCGTGCCGCGCGGGTAGGGCGAGCGGGTGAAGATCTGCAGCAGGTAGCCCCACTCGTCGCGGTCCGCGAGGACGTTGGTCTCGCGCAGGTCGCCGATGGCGTCGGCCATGGCGCCGACCCGCTCGGTGAGCAGGTCGTAGTAGGCGCCCGGGGTGCGCAGGAAGGCCACGCCTCGGTTGCCGAGCGAGCGGACCGAGTCGACGATGTCGTCCACCAGGAAGGCCAGGTGCTGGACGCCCGGACCGTCGTGGGCGGTCAGGAACTGGTCGATCTGGCCCGGCACCCGGGTGTCGTCGGGCTCGATGAGCGTGAAGGTGATGCCGCCGCCGGCGTTGCGCACGACGATGGAGTCCATCGCCTGCTCGCCCACCTCGATGTACTCGGAGGAGTAGTAGGGCATGTCGAAGGCCGCCTCGTAGAACTCCGCGGTGCTCCGCAGCGTGCCCGCCTCCAGGCAGACGGCGACGTGGTCGAGGAAGGGCCGGGGGCCCGCGTGGCCGGTGGCGGCCGGCAGCAGGGCCCAGTCGCGGTCGGGCGGCAGCAGCGCCGCGCCGTCCCCGTCGGTGGCGACCAGCGTGTGCCGCAGGTCCCCGAAGCCGGAGACGGCGGCGAACCAGGCGTCCTGGCCCGCCCGTTGCGAGGGCGTCGGCGTCTGCAGCGCCCTGGCGCCGGCGAGGACCGCGCGGTCGAAGCAGGACCGCACGTCCTCGCAGCTGAAGGCGAGGTCGGCGATGGAGTCGCCGTGCCGCTCCACGTACCGGGCGATGTCGGTGTCCGGCCGCAGCGCCTGGGTGACCACGAGGGTGACCTCACCGCTGCGCAGCACGGTGGACCGGCGGTCGTGCGTCCCGGTGGCGGGGCCCGCCACGGCCAGGGGGACGAAGCCGAGGCTGTCGACGAGGAAGCCGGAGGCGTCCCGGTCGTCCGCGACGTACAGCTCGGCGTACGCGATGGCACTGGGCGGCATGCGGATCTCCAATGAATGAAGGGGAGAAATGCGGGAGCACCCGCCGGGGAAGAGGGGTCACCGCATTCTCGGGCAGTAATGGAAAATGCGCGTGACCACACTCTACAAATGGCCCGTATAACCTCGCTATCGGCTGGTTATCAAGCCTCCTACCTGCGGTTATCTACTCGGATAACTATATTGACCATCTCGTCGCAGCCTTGCTAGCGTCCCAGTTCGCCCTTAATTGAATGCCATCCGGGCAACACCTTGTTTGTTTTGGTGCGCGCCACTGAGAGGCCGGGGGTTCCGGCGGAGGATTGTGAGGAGACAGGTGTCTGAGAACTCTTCGGTTCGGCACGGTCTGACCAGCGCCCAGCACGAGGTGTGGCTCGCGCAGCAGCTGGACCCGCGCGGCGCGCACTACCGGACCGGGTCCTGCCTGGAGATCGACGGGCCGCTGGACCACGCGCTGCTGAGCGCGGCCCTGCGGCACACCGTGGCCGAGACGGAGACGCTCTGCTCCCGCTTCCTCACCGACGAGGAGGGCCGGCCGTACCGCGCGTACTGCCCGCCCGCGCCGGAGGGTTCGGACGCCGTCGAGGACCCGGACGGGGTGCCGTACACCCCCGTGCTGCTGCGCCACATCGACCTCTCCGGCCACGAGGACCCCGCGGGCGAGGCACAGCGGTGGATGGAGCGGGACCGCGCGACGCCGCTGCCGCTCGACCGACCCGGCCTCAGCAGCCACGCCCTGTTCACGCTCGGCGGCGGCCGGCACGTGTACTACCTGGGCGTCCACCACATCGTCATCGACGGCACCAGCATGGCCCTGTTCTACGAGCGGCTGGCCGAGGTCTACCGCGCGCTGCGGGACGCGCGCGAGGTGCCGGCGCACTCCTTCGGGGACACGGACCGGATGGTGGCCGGCGAGGAGGCCTACCGCGGCTCGGCGCGGCACGAGCGCGACCGCGCCTACTGGACCGGCCTGTTCGCCGACCGTCCCGAGCCCGTCTCCCTCACCGGCCGGGGCGGCGCCCGGGTGCTCGCGCCGACCGTGCGGAGCCTGTCCCTCGGCCCGGAGCGCACGGGCGTGCTCGACGACGCCGCCGAGGCGACCGGCGCGCACTGGGCCCGCGTGGTGATCGCCGGCGTGGGCGCCTTCGTGCACCGGATGACGGGCGCCCGGGACATCGTGGTCTCCGTACCGGTCACCGGCCGCTACGGCGCGAGCGCCCGGGTGACGCCCGGCATGGTCTCCAACCGGCTGCCGCTGCGGCTGGCCGTGCACCCCGGTGACCGCTTCGCGCGGGTGGTCGAGAACGTGTCCGCGGCGATGAGCGGCCTGATGGCGCACAGCCGCTACCGCGGCGAGGACCTCGACCGCGAGCTGGGCGGCTCCGGGGTGTCGGGACCCACCGTCAACGTCATGCCGTACATCAGGCCGGTGGACTTCGGCGGGCCGGTCGGCCTGATGCGCAGCATCAGTTCGGGCCCGACGGCCGACCTGAACATCGTGCTGTCCGGCACCCCCGAGGCCGGGCTCCGCGTCGACTTCGAGGGCAACCCGCAAGTGTACGGCGCCCGGGACCTGGACTCGTTGCAGGAACGCTTCGTCCGGTTCCTGACCGAGCTGGCGGCCGACCCCGCGCGCTCCGTCGACGACGTGGCGCTGCTCACGCCGGACGAGCGGGACCTCGTCCTCGACGGGTGGAACGACACCGTGCGCGAGGTGCCCGCCGCGACGCTGCCCGGACTGCTCGCCGCGCGGGCCGCGCGCACCCCGGACCACGAGGCCGTCGTGTTCGAGGGCACCTCGCTGACCTACGCCGAACTGGACGCCCGCGCCGAGCGGCTGGCAGCCGCGCTGGCCGCCCGGGGCGCCGGTCCGGAACGCTTCGTCGCGGTGGCCGTGCCCCGGTCCGCCGAGCTGGTCGTGGCGCTGGTGGCGGTGGTCCGGACGGGCGCGGCGTACGTGCCCGTCGACCCCGGCTATCCGGCCGACCGCATCGCGCACATCGTGCGGGACGCGGGCGCGATGCTCGTCCTGACCACGCGCGAGGCCGAGGAGCGGCTGCCGCGGGACGGCACGCCCCGGCTGCTCCTCGACGACCCGGCCGCCTCCCCGGAGCCCGCCGCCACCGCGCCGACGGCGGCGCCCTCCCCCGACCACCCGGCCTACGTCATCTACACCTCGGGCTCCACCGGCCGCCCCAAGGGCGTCGTGGTCTCGCACCGGGCGATCGTCAACCGCCTGGCCTGGATGCAGGACACCTACGGCCTGGAACCGTCCGACCGCGTGCTGCAGAAGACGCCCTCCGGCTTCGACGTGTCCGTGTGGGAGTTCTTCTGGCCGCTCGTCCAGGGCGCCACCCTGGTCGTCGCCCGGCCCGAGGGCCACCTGGACCCCGCCTACCTGGCCGACACCGTCCGCAGCGCGGGCGTGACCACCCTGCACTTCGTGCCGTCGATGCTCGACGTGTTCCTGCGCGAGCCGTCCGCGTCCGCGCTGAGCGGCCTGCGCCGGGTCTTCTGCAGCGGCGAGGCCCTCTCGGCGGAGCTGCGCGCCCGCTTCCGTGCCGTGTCGGACGTGCCGCTGCACAATCTGTACGGGCCCACCGAGGCCGCCGTCGACGTGACGTACTGGCCGTGCGCCGAGGACACCGGTGACGGGCCGGTGCCGATCGGACGCCCGGTGTGGAACACCCGGATGTACGTGCTGGACGCCGCGCTGCGCCCGGTCCCGCCCGGCGTGCCCGGCGAGCTGTACATCGCCGGCGTGCAGCTGGCCCGCGGCTACCTGGGCCGCCCCGGACTCAGCGCCGAACGCTTCACCGCCGACCCGCACGGGGCGCCCGGCAGCCGGATGTACCGCACCGGCGACCTCGCGCGCTGGAACCACGACGGCAGCCTCGACTACCTGGGCCGCGCCGACCACCAGGTCAAGCTGCGCGGCTTCCGCATCGAACTCGGCGAGATCGAGGCGGCGCTGGTGCGGCAGCCGGAGGTCGCCCAGGCCGCCGTCGTCCTGCGCGAGGACCGGCCCGGCGACCAGCGGCTCGTCGGCTACACCGTGCCCGCGCCGGGCGCGGAGGCGGACGCCGCACTGCTCACCGCGCGCCTGCGCGAGCTGCTGCCCGGCTACATGGTGCCCGCGGCCTTCGTCACCCTGCCCGAGCTGCCGGTCACCCCGAACGGCAAGCTCGACCGCAGGGCCCTGCCCGCCCCCGCCCGCACCGAGCGCTCCGCCGGGCGGGCCCCGGGCACCCCGAACGAGGAGCTGCTGTGCGCGCTCTTCGCCGAGGTGCTCGGCGTCGACGAGGTCGGCGTCGACGACAGCTTCTTCGAACTGGGCGGCCACTCCCTGCTCGCCACCCGGCTGATCAGCCGCATCCGCGCCGCGGCCGGCGCGGAGGTGCCGATCCAGCGGGTCTTCGAGTCGCCGAGCGTGGCGGAGCTGGCCCCGGCGCTGGCGGAGACCGGGCGGGCCCGCGCGGCGGTCACCGCCCGGCCGCGCCCCGAGCGGCTGCCGCTCTCCTTCGCGCAGCAGCGCCTCTGGTTCATCCACCAGTACGAGGGACCCTCGCCGCTGTACAACATCCCGGCGGCGCTGCGGCTGACCGGCGCGGTGGACGAGGCCGCGCTGTCGGCGGCCGTCGGCGACGTGGTGGCCCGGCACGAGAGCCTGCGCACGGTCTTCGCCGAGGACGCCCACGGACCCCACCAGGTGATCCTCTCCCCCGAGGGGGCCCCGTGCCGCCTGGAGACGCTGGACAGCGCCCCGGAGCGGCTGGCCGACGACCTGGCGCGCACCGCCCGGCACCGCTTCGACCTCACCCGCGACGTGCCGCTGCGGGCCACGTTGCTGCGGGTGGCGTCCGAGGACCACGTCCTGCTCCTCGTGCTGCACCACATCGCGGGCGACGGCTGGTCGCTGGCGCCCCTCGCCCGTGACCTGGGCACCGCCTACGCCGCCCGGTCGGCCGGTGCGGCCCCCGACTGGGCGCCGCTGCCGGTGCAGTACGCCGACTACACGCTCTGGCAGCGCGAACTGCTCGGCACCGGCGGCGACGAGGCCGGGAGTGCGGGCGGCGAGGGCGCCCGGCAGCTCGCGCACTGGCGCAAGGCGCTCGCCGGGCTGCCGGAGCGGCTGGAGCTGCCCACCGACCGGCCGCGTCCCGTGCGCCGCGACAACTCCGGCGCCCGCCTCGACCTGACGGTGCCCGCCGCCCTGCACCGCTCGCTGGCCGCGCTGGCCGCCGAGACGCGGACCAGTGTCTTCATGGTGCTCCAGGCGGCCCTCGCGGGGCTGCTGACGCGGCTCGGCGCGGGCGAGGACGTGCCGATCGGCTCGACCATCGCCGGCCGCACCGACGCGGCGGTGGAGAACCTGGTCGGGTTCTTCGTCAACACGCTGGTGCTGCGCACCGACACCAGCGGCGACCCGGCCTTCCGCGACCTGCTCGGCCGGGTCCGCGAGCGCGACCTGGCCGCCTACGCCCACCAGGACCTGCCCTTCGAGCGGCTCGTCGAGGCGGTCAACCCCGACCGCGCCACCTCCCACCACCCGCTGTTCCAGGTGATGCTGACCTTCGACACCACCCAGCAGGACGCCCTGGGCGAGCTGGGACGGCTGCCCGGGATCAGCACGTCGCGACTGCCGGTGCACACCGGGCTGTCCCGCTTCGACCTCGTCCTCGCCTTCGACGAGCGGCGGGACGCGGACGGCGGGCAGGCCGGTCTCGACCTCGCCGTGGAGTTCAGCACCGAACTCTTCGACGCGGGGACCGTGCGCACACTCACCGAGCGGCTGCTGCGGCTGCTCACGGCGGTCGCCGACGACCCGGACCTGCGGCTGGGCGACGTCGACGTGCTCGTCCCCGGCGAGCACCACGACCTGCTGGTGACCGCCAACCGGCCGGACGGCGCGCCCGCTGCCTCCTCGCCCGTCACCGCCACGCTGCCCGAGCTGTTCGAGCGGCAGGCCGCCCGGCACCCGGGCCGGACCGCGCTGACCTTCGAGGGCACCTCGCTCTCCTACGCCGACCTCAACGCCCGCGCCAACCGCCTGGCCCGGCAGCTGACGGCGCGCGGCATCGGCCCCGACGCCCTGGTCGCCCTCGCCCTGCCGCGCTCGCCCGAGCTGGTCGTGGCGCTGCTCGCGGTGGTCAAGTCGGGCGCCGCCTACGTGCCCTTGGACCCGGACTACCCGGCCGACCGGCTCGCCCACGCGCTGTCCGACTCCGCGCCCGCGGCCCTGCTCACCGACCGCGCCACCGCCGACCGGCTGCCCGCCCACGAGGTGCCCCGCATCGTCCTCGGCGAGGCGGACGGCCACCCGTACCCCGCCACCGACCTGACGCAGGACGAGCGGGTCCGGCCCCTCGACCCGGCGGACACCGCCTACGTCATCTACACCTCCGGCTCGACCGGACGCCCCAAGGGCGTGGCCGTGCCGCACCGCAACGTCGTGCGGCTCTTCTCCGCCACCGAGCACTGGTTCGGCTTCGACGAGCACGACGTGTGGACGCTGTTCCACTCGTACGCCTTCGACTTCTCGGTGTGGGAGCTGTGGGGGCCGCTGCTGCACGGCGGCCGGCTCGTCGTCGTCCCGCACGACGTGAGCCGGGACCCCGCCGCGTTCCTCTCCCTGCTCGCCCGCGAGCGGGTCACCGTCCTCAACCAGACGCCGTCCGCGTTCCACCAGCTGGCCGCCGCCGACCGCGAGAACCGCGAGGAACTCGCCCTGCGCACCGTGGTGTTCGGCGGCGAGGCCCTCGACCTGTCCCGGCTGGCCGACTGGTACGAGCGGCACGCCGAGGACGCGCCGGCGCTGGTCAACATGTACGGCATCACCGAGACCACCGTGCACGTCTCGCACTTCGCCCTGGACCGCGCCACGGCGGCCGCCTCGTCGGCGAGCACGATCGGCGTCAACATCCCCGACCTGCGCGTCTACGTCCTCGACGACCACCTGCGCCCCGCCCCGCCCGGCGTCACCGGCGAGATGTACGTGGCCGGCGCGGGACTGGCCCGCGGCTACCTGGGCCGCCCGGCGCTCACCGCGGACCGGTTCCCCGCCGACCCGTACGCGGCCCTGTTCGGCGAGCACGGCACCCGGATGTACCGCACCGGTGACCTGGCCAGGCGCCGCACCGACGGCGGCCTGGACTACCTGGGCCGCGCCGACCAGCAGGTGAAGATCCGCGGCTTCCGCATCGAGCCCGGCGAGATCGAGGCCGTGCTCGCCGCGCACCCCGCCGTCGACGACGTGGCCGTGGTGGCGCGCGAGGACGTCCAGGGCGACCCGCGGCTCGTCGCGTACGTGGTCACGGGCACCGACACGTCCGCCCGCGCGCTGCACGACCACGCCGCCGGGCACCTGCCCGACCACATGCTGCCGTCGGCGTTCGTCACCCTGGACGTGCTGCCGCTGACGCCCAACGGCAAGCTCGACGCCAAGGCGCTGCCCGCCCCCGCCCACGCGGGGCAGGTCACCGGACGCGCCCCGCGCGGCCCGCGCGAGGAGATCCTGTGCTCGCTCTTCGCCGAGGTGCTCGGGGTGCCCCGGCTGACCGTCGACGACAGCTTCTTCGACCTCGGCGGCCACTCCCTGCTCGCCACCCGGCTGGCCGCCCGCATCCGCAGCACCCTCGGCGTCGAACTGTCCGTGCGGCGGCTGTTCGAGAGCCCGACCGTGGCCGGGCTGTCCGCCGTCCTGGACGGGGCCGAGCGGGCCGGGACGGCGCTGACGGCGGGGCCGCGCCCGGATCGGCTGCCCCTGTCGTACGCCCAGCAGCGGCTCTGGTTCCTGCACCAGCTCGAAGGCCCCTCCCCCACCTACAACATCACCGGCGCGCTGCGGCTGACCGGCGCCCTCGTCCCGGAGGGGCTGCGCGCGGCCTTCCAGGACGTCGTCGTACGCCACGAGAGCCTGCGGACCGTCTTCACCGAGGACGCGCAGGGCGCCCGGCAGACCGTCCTGGACGCCGCCGGCGTGCGCTTCGGCCTGCCGGTCACCGACCTCACCGAGGACGCGCTCGGCCGCCGCCTCGAAGAGGCCGCCCGGCACTGCTTCGACCTGACGGCCGACATCCCGGTGCGCGCGGAGCTGTTCCGGCTCGGCGCGGACGAGCACGTCCTGCTGCTGATGGTCCACCACATCGCCGGTGACGGCTGGTCCCTCGGCCCGCTGGTCCGCGACCTGGCCGCCGCCTACACCGCCCGTGCGGCCGGCCGCGCCCCCGACTGGGCGCCGCTGCCCGTGCAGTACGCGGACCACACCCTGTGGCAGCGGGCCTCGCTCGGGGACGCCTCCGACGGCACCAGCCCCGCCGGCCGCCAGCTCGCGCACTGGAAGAAGGCTTTGGCCGGGCTGCCCGACCGGCTCGAACTGCCCGCGGACCGGCCGCTGCCGGCGGTCGCCTCGCACCGCGGCGGCCGGGTCCCGCTGACCGTCCCCGCCGACCTGCACCGGGGCGCGGTGGAGCTGGCCAGGGAGTCCCGCACCAGCGTCTTCATGGTGCTCCAGGCGGCCCTGGCGGCCCTGCTGACCCGGCTGGGCGCGGGCGACGACATCCCCCTGGGCACCCCGGTGGCGGGCCGCGGCGACGACGCCGTGGACCAGGTCGTCGGTTTCTTCGTCAACACCCTGGTGCTGCGCACCGACACCAGCGGCGACCCCACCTTCCGGGACCTCCTCGACCGGGTGCGGGACACCGACCTGAGCGCCTACGACCACCAGGACCTGCCCTTCGAGCACCTGGTGGACGTCCTCTCACCGACCAGGTCGCTCTCCCACAACCCGCTCTTCCAGGTGCTGCTCAGCCTGGACACCACCCAGCAGGACGCCCTCGCCGCGCTCGCCACCACCGGCCTCGGCGTGAGCCTGATCGACGTGACCACCGGCGTCGCCAAGCTGGACCTCGCCCTCGAACTCGCCGAGCACCGTGACGCCGACGGCGCCCCCGCCGGGCTGGTGGGCGCGGCCGAGTACAGCGCGGACCTGTTCGACGAGGGCACGGTCGCGCTGCTGGTGGAGCGGTTCCTGCGGCTCCTGGAGGCGCTGGTCGCCGATCCGGGCCGCCGCATCGGCGACGTGGACGTGCTCAGCGCCCGGGAGCTGGACCGCGTCCTGGTCGAGTGGAACGACACCGCCCGCAGGCCGGTCGACCGCACCTTCGCCGACTACGTCGCCCAGCACGCCGCCGACCGCCCGGACCACCTCGCCGTGGAGTCCGCCGACGGGACCCTGACCTACGGCGAGCTGAACGAGCGCGCCAACCGGCTGGCCCGCCGCTTCCTCGAACTGGGCGCCGGCCCCGAGCGGTTCGCAGCGGTCGCCCTCCCCCGCTCCGCGGACCTGGTCGTCTCCGCGCTCGCCGCGTTCAAGGCGGGCGCGGCCTACCTGCCCGTCGACCCGGCCTACCCCGCCGAGCGGATCACCCACCTCGTCCGGGACGCGGCCCCCGCCCTCGTCGTCACCACGTCCGCCCTGGCCGCCGGCCTCCCCGACACGGGGACGCCCGTCCTCCTCCTCGACGACGCCGGGACCGCGACGGCCCTCGCCGCGCTCCCCGGCCACGACGTCACCGACGCCGACCGGCCGTCCCCGCTGCGTCCCGAGCACCCCGCGTACATGATCTACACCTCGGGAACGACGGGCCGCCCCAAGGGAGTCGTCGTCACCCACACCGGGCTGCCCGGCCTCGTGGACATCTTCACCCGCGACTGCGCGGCGGGCCCGGGCGGCAAGGTCCTCCAGCATCTCTCGCCGAGCTTCGACGCGTCGTTCTGGGAGCTGGCGATGGGCCTGCTCACCGGCGCCGCCCTGGTCGTGGCACCGCCGGAGACCACGCCGGGGCCCGAGCTGGCCGAGCTGGCGACCCGGCACGCGGCGACCCACCTGAGCCTGACGACCTCCGTCCTCGGGCTGCTGCCGGAGGGGTCGCTGCCCGGCGGGCTGACCCTCGTCGTGGGCGCCGAGGCGATCCCGCCCGAGCTGGTGGAGCGCTGGTCGCCGGGCCGGACGATGCTCAACTCCTACGGTCCCACCGAGACCACGGTCTGCTCCACGATGAGCGGGCCGCTGTCCGGCCCCCTCACCCCGCCCATCGGCTCCCCCGTCACCAACAGCGCCGTCTACGTGCTGGACGCGGCCCTGCGCCCCGTCCCGCCCGGCGTGCCCGGTGAGCTGTACGCCGCCGGACCGCACCTGGCCCGCGGCTACCACGCCCGCCCCGCCCTGACCTCCGAGCGGTTCGTGGCCAACCCCTTCGGCGGCCCCGGCACCCGCCTCTACCGCACCGGCGACCTGGTGCGCTGGCTGCCCGACGGCGAGCTGGAGTACCTGGGACGCGTCGACACCCAGGTCAAGATCCGCGGCCTGCGGATCGAGCCCACCGAGATCGAGGCGGTCGTCACCGAGCGCCCGCACCTGGCCCGGGCGGCCGTGATCGTCCGCGAGGACCGGCCCGGCGACCGGCGGCTCGTCGCCTACGTCGTGCCCGAGACCGGCCGCACCGTCGACACCGCCGCGCTCCGCGCCGAACTGCGCGAGACCCTGCCCGACCACATGATCCCGACCGCTTTCGTCGTGCTGGAAGCGCTGCCGCTGACCATCAACGGCAAGCTGGACCGCAAGGCGCTGCCCGCCCCCGACTACTCCGCCCGCACCTCGGGCCGGGCCGCCCGCGACCCGCGCGAGCGGCTGCTGGTCGACCTGTTCGGCGAGATCCTCGGCGTGGAGTCGCCCGGCGTGGACGACGGATTCTTCGACCTGGGCGGCGACAGCATCCTCTCCATCCAGCTCGTCGGCCGCGCCCGCGCGGCGGGCCTGGTCCTGTCCGTGCGGGACGTCTTCGAGCACCAGACGCCCGCCCTGCTCGCCCGGTCGGCCGCCGAAACGCCCGGCCCGGACGACGCCGCGCGGGACTCCGACGTCCCGGCGTACGGCCCGGCGCCGCGGACCCCGATGATGGGCTGGTTCGCCGATCTCGGCTCCGGCAAGGCCGAGTTCAACCAGTCACTGGTCCTGCGCGTGCCCGCCGCCCTCGACTTCGACACGCTCGGCGCCGCGCTGCGGGCCGTGCTCGACCGTCACGACGCGCTGCGCATGCGGGTGGCCGACGACTGGACCATCGAGATCCCGGAGCCGGGCTCCGTGACACCGGCCGACTGCCTGGTCCGCTTCGACGCCGTACGCCTCGACGAGTCCGCCGTGCGCGCCGCGGTCACCGAGCAGGCGTGGGCGGCCCGCGCCCGCCTGGCTCCCGCCGACGGCCGCATGCTCCAGGCCGTCTGGCTCGACCGGGGCGCCGCCCAGGACGGTCTGCTCGTGCTGGTCGCCAACCACCTGGTCATGGACGGCGTCACCTGGCGCATCCTCATCCCCGACCTGGCGGCGGCCTACGCCGGCGACGCCCTCGCCCCCGTGGGCACACCGTGGCGCCGGTGGGCGCTGGCCCTGACCGACCTGGCCGCACAGCCGCGGACCGAGGACGAGCTGGACCACTGGCGTGCGGTACTCGGCGACACCCCGCGCGCGCTGCACGTGGACCCCGCGCGGGACACCCACGCGACCGCGGGCGAGATCACCGCCGAACTCGACGCGGAGACCACCGAGGCCCTGCTCACCCGGGTCCCCGGCGTCTGCCACGCGACCATCAACGACGTACTGCTGAGCACCTTCGCCCTGGCCGTCGCCCAGTGGCGGCACGGCCGCTCCGAGGACCCCGCCGCACCCGTCGTCGTGGACCTGGAGAGCCACGGCCGCCACGAGGAGGCCGTTCCGGGAGCCGAACTCAGCCGCACCGCCGGATGGTTCACGTCGATGTACCCGGTCCGGCTGGCCCCGCCCGCCCTCTCCGGCAACGCCGGATCGGCGATCCGGGCGCTGAAGGCCGTCAAGGAGCAGCTGCGCGCCGTACCGGGCGACGGCCTCGGCTACGGCCTGCTGCGCCACCTCAACCCGCGCACCCGGGAAGCCCTCGCCGCGCTGCCCGTACCGGAGTTCGGCTTCAACTACCTGGGCCAGATCGGCCAGGAGGGAGCCGACGAGGCCCCGTGGACCATCGAGGGCGGCGATGTCGCCGGCATCGACGGTGCCATGCCGCTCGCCCACCCGGTGGACGTGAACGCCGTCGCCCGGGAGACCCCCGACGGCACCCGGCTGCGCGCACGCTGGACCTACTCCCGCACCGAGCTGGAGCCCGAGGACGCCCAGCGGCTGGCCGACGCCTGGTTCCGGACGCTGCGCCTCCTGGTCGAGGAGGCCCGGCAGCCCGGCGCGGGCGGCCTCACCCCCTCCGACATCGCCCACCCCTCACTCGCCCAGGACGAGATCGAGCATCTGGAGGACACCCTCCCCGGCCTCCAGGACGTCCTGCCCCTCGCGCCGCTCCAGGAGGGCTTCCTCTTCCTCAACCTGTACGACGAGTCCGCCCGCGACGTCTACGTCGGCCAGCTCTCCTTCGACCTGGCTGGCGACTTCGACGGTACCCGGATGCGCGCGGCGGCCCACGCCCTGCTGCGCCGTCACGCCAACCTGCGGGCCGGGTTCCGGCAGACCGGGTCCGGCGCGTGGGTGCAGGTGGTCCCCGCCGACGTCGAACCGGACTGGAGCGAGTACGACCTGACCGACCGCGCCCAGGACGCACGTGAGGCCGAGGCCGGACGGCTGGCGGCCGCGGACCGGGAACGCCGCTTCGACCTCACCAGCCCGCCGCTGATGCGCTTCACGGCGATCCGCCTGACCGCCGACCGCGTCCGCCTGGTGATGACCAACCACCACATCGTGCTCGACGGCTGGTCCATGCCCCTGCTCTGGCAGGAACTGACCGAGCTGTACGTCTCCGGCGGCGACCCCGTGAGCCTGCCCCGGGTCCGCCCGTACCGCGACTACCTGGCCTGGCTCGACGCCCGCGACCGGGATGCGGCAAGGACCGCCTGGCGGGAGTCCCTGTCCGGCCTCGAAGAGACCACCCTCCTCGCCCCGGGCGCCGGCCCGGCCGAGACGGCGCCCTCGAGCGTCCCGTTCGGCCTGGACGGGGACGCCACGGCGGCCCTCTCCGCGTGGGCGCGGGGGCAGGGCGTGACCATGAACACCGTGGTCCAGGGCGCCTGGGCTCTCGCCCTGGCCCAGGCCACCGGCCGCGACGGCGTGGTCTTCGGCGCCACCGTCTCCGGCCGCCCGCCCGAGCTGCCCGGCGTCGAATCGATGATCGGCCTGTTCATCAACACCCTGCCCGTCCGCGCCCGCCTCGACCACGCCGAACCCCTGGGCGCCCTCTTCCGCCGCCTCCAGGCCGAACAGGCCCGACTGCTGGACCACCAGTGGGCCGGACTCGCCGACATCCAGCGCTGGGCCGGACACGGCGAACTCTTCGACACCGCCATGGTCTTCCAGAACTACCCGGTGAGCGCCGACACGACGAGCCGCCAGCTCGACGGGCTGCGGGTGGCAGGCTTCGACGCGGTCGAGAGCACGGACTTCGCCGTCAACCTCGTGGCCCACACCCGCGACGACAGCCTGCGGCTGCGCCTCGACCACCGCGCGGACACCTGCTCCGGCGACCTGGTCCGCTCGCTGGCGGACCGGATGCTGCGCGTCCTGGAGACCTTGATCTCCGACGCGGACCTGCCCGTCGCCCACCTGGACACCCTCGACCCGGCCGACCGGGAGCGGGTCCTGGTGGAGTGGAACGGAGCGCGGACCGAGCTTCCCGGGACGCCGCTGCACGAACTGATCACCGAGCAGACCGAACGGACGCCGGACGCGGTCGCCGTGGTGTGTGACGGGGCCACGCTTACGTATGCCGAGCTGGACGGGCGCGCCAACCAGCTCGCCCGGCACCTGCTGGAACAGGGCCTGGGCGCGGAGGACTTCGCCGCGATCGCACTGCCGAAGTCGCTGGACGCGATCATCAGCATGCTGGCCGTACTCAAGACCGGTGCCGCCTACCTGCCCATCGACCCGGAGTACCCCGCCGAGCGCATCAACTACATGCTCGACGATGCGCGACCGGCGCTCGTTCTCACCGAGCCGTTGGCCCCGGCGGCGTATGAGGGTCGTCCCGACGGGCCTCTCACGGACGCCGAGCGCCGCAGCCCGTGGTCGCCGCGCCACGCGGCCTACATGATCTACACCTCCGGCTCCACCGGCCGCCCCAAGGGCGTCGTCATCGAACACCACGCCCTCGCCACCTACCTCCACCGAGCCCGCACCACCTACAGCGCCGTGAACGGCGCCACCCTCCTGCACTCACCCCTCGCCTTCGACCTCACCATCACCGCCCTGTGGACCCCCCTCACCGCCGGCGGAACCGTCCACCTCACCACCCTGGAAGAAACCGCAACCCAGCCGACCCTCATCAAGGCCACCCCCAGCCACCTCCCCC
>NZ_QHJH01000419.1 GCF_003947455.1 Streptomyces sp. WAC 04229
CGAGGGAAGGGCGGCGGGCGTGAGCGAGCTGGTGACGGGCGAGGCGGTGGCGCTGGAGCTGCGCCCCGCGAGGCTGCCCAGCAGGGCGTTGGCCGTGCTGCTCGACCTCGCGGTGGCCGTGGCCGTCTACATAGCGGCCACCATCGCCCTGGTGGCCTCCACCGCCTCCTTGGACATGGCGGCGCAGACCGCGCTGTCGATCGCCGTCTTCGTCCTCGTCCTGGTGGGCGGGCCGATCGCCGTCGAGACGCTCAGCCATGGACGGTCACTGGGGAAGATGGCGTGCGGGCTGCGGGTGGTGCGGGACGACGGCGGGCCGATCCGGTTCCGGCACGCGCTGGTGCGGGGCCTGATCGGGGTGATCGAGATCCTCATGACGTTCGGGGTGGTCGCCTGTATCGCCTCGCTGGTGTCGGCGCGGGGGCGTCGGCTGGGAGACGTGTTCGCGGGCACGCTGGTCGTGCGGGAGCGGGTGCCGGTCGCGTCCGCGGGGTTCATGCCGCCGCCTCCGCCCTGGCTGGCCGGGCGTTTCTCGGGGCTCGACCTGTCCGCGGTACCCGACGAACTGTGGCTCGCCGTCCGTCAGTACCTGACGCGGATGGGGCAGCTGGATGCCCGCGTCGGCTGGGCCATGGCGGAACGGCTCGCCGCCGACGTGGCGGCTCGGACTGGCGCCCCGGTACCGCGGGAGGTTCCGCCGCCCGCCTATCTCGCGGCCGTGTTGCAGGAACGGCAGGCGCGGGAGGCGCGGCGGGCGTTCGGGGGTGCGGCCGTGGGTGCGGATCCGGTGGCGACGGCATCGCCGCTGCCTCCCGTCACTCCTGCAGCTCCTCCTGTTGCTCCTCCTACAGCTCCCGCCCCTCCGGTC
>NZ_QHJH01000420.1 GCF_003947455.1 Streptomyces sp. WAC 04229
GGCCGGGGCGGGGCGGTTCTCGGCGCCTGCGAACGGGGCTCGGCCGAACATGCCTCGGCAGCGGCCGCCGGAGCCGCGGTGACGCGCCGCTGGGTTCGCGGTGACGTGCCGCTGGGTTCGCGGTGACGTGCCGCTGGGTTCGCGGTGAGGTTGGTGCGGTGAGGTCAGCCGGCGGGTGAACCGGCGCTGTAGTGGGCCGGGGGTGGGTGTCGCAGCCCGGCGTGGCGGGGTGCCGCTGCGCCCACCCGTGCCGCCCCAGCGGCACGATTGCCCGCAGCTGTGGCGCCGGGGGCTACTGGCGGGTGTACGTCAGGATTTCGCCCGTCTTCGTGTTCGTGCGTTGCAGGGCGCCGTTCGGCAGGAGGGCGACCTCCGTGGGTGCGCCCGGGGTGCAGGTGGTGGACGGGCCCGTGGTCACCGTGGAGGGACCGACCGTCACGGGGCCGTCGGGGCCCGGGGTGTCGGTCAGGTCGGCCTCGAAGACGCAGTGGTAGGTGCCGTTGCCCGCGGGGCCGTCGGCGGCGAGGGACAGGACCGTGTCTCCCACCTCGCCCTGCCGGATGGTCAGCGTGCGGGTGTGGAGGCCGGAGGCGTTGTCGATGGTGGTGGCCCACGTGCCCAGGTACGCCGTCGGGATCGTGCCGTCACGGGTCGGCCGGTCGGCGTCGACGGTGGGAGCCGACCCGTCCGGGCTCCGGGACGCGGAGGCCGTCGGCGTGGGCATGGGGTCGCCGTCGGCCCGGTCGTCGCCGCCCCCGCTCATCAGGGCGTAGACCGAGCCGCCGGCGCCGAGCGCGACGACCAGGGCGACGGCGATCAGCAGCGCGGTGGAGCGTCCTTGGCGGGGCGGGTCGTAGGGC
>NZ_QHJH01000421.1 GCF_003947455.1 Streptomyces sp. WAC 04229
GGCGCAGGCCGGTGAGGACTTCGACCGCCGCTTGGAGGAGGGCGGGGGCGGTGCACGAAGGCTGCGGGACGGCGGGGAGGCGCTTGCGTGGCGCGGCCTCGTCGGGGTCCGTGCGCCGCCGGGCGGGCCTGCGCGGTGCCGTGTCCCGCGTGGCGCTGCGGTGGCCGGGCCTGTTGCAGGAGACGGTGCGGGTGACGATCCGGCCGGTGGCGGTGCGTTCCCTGCTGCGGCTCAGGTAGCCGTGGGTTTCGAGTTCGTTCAGCGCGGCGGCGATGCGGGTGGGGCCCTCGGGAAAGCGGGCGGCGAGCGTCTTGATGTCGACGGCGGTGCCCGGCCGGACCGACTGGATGTAGCAGGCCAGGCCGATGGCGAGCCCCGACAGCTCCGGATGCTGCACCAGGTCGTTGCCGACCACCGTGAAGTTCTCGGTGTGGCGGACGTGGTCGTGGGTCACGCCGGCGAACGGCTTTTCGGCGGGGTGGTTTTCGCGCGCGATACGGGACTGGGCGCGCAGGGGGGCACTAGGGTTTTCGGTATCCATCGGGAAGCTCTCTTCTTCCTTGGTGGTCAGGCCCTCGCATTGGGATGCCAGTCCCGGCGGGGGCCGTCGCATGTCTGGGGGTGGTTTGCGGTGTGCTGCTGTCGCTGAGCGTAGGGCAGGCAACCGGTGGCATATCCAGCCCAGTTGGGCATATTCACTCGCGGGAGTGACCTGGCCCGACGGGAGGGAGGGGTGGGGTTTGGGTGGGTTCTTTCTCTCCAGTGAGTAGTTCATAGGGGGCGCAGGTCGGGCCGGAGCTTGAGGCGTCAGGTTCCGGT
>NZ_QHJH01000422.1 GCF_003947455.1 Streptomyces sp. WAC 04229
GGGGCCGGCGGCGAGGACGCGGCCGAGGAAGCGTTTGCGGGAGGCGGCGACGAGGAGGGGGTGGCCGAGGCCCAGGAGGCGGTCGAGGTGGGCGAGGAGGACCAGGTCGTGCTCGGCGTCCTTGGAGAAGCCGAGGCCGGGGTCGACGACGACGCGGTCGGGGGAGATGCCGCCCTCCAGGACGGCCTCCACGCGTGCGCGCAGCTCGTCCGCGACCTCGGTGACCACGTCCTCGTAGACGCCCTTGACGTTGCCGCCCTCCAGGAGGCCGCGCCAGTGCATGACGACGAAGGGGGCGGCGGCGTCGGCGACCACCGGGATCATCCGGGGGTCGGCCAGGCCGCCGCTGACGTCGTTGACGAGGGCGGCGCCGGAGGCGAGGGCCTGGGCGGCGACCGAGGCGCGCATGGTGTCGACGGAGACGGTGACGCCCTCGGAGGCGAGTCCGCGGACGACGGGGACCACGCGGCGGAGTTCCTCGTCCTCGTCGACGCGGGTGGCGCCGGGGCGGGTGGACTCGCCGCCGACGTCCACGAGGTCGGCGCCCTGGGCCACCAGGTCGAGGCCGCGCTTGATGGCGGCCGTGGTGTCGAAGAAGCGACCGCCGTCGGAGAAGGAGTCGGGGGTCACGTTGACGACCCCCATGACCGCGCAGCGGTCCCATGCGGTGAGGCCCGCCAGGTGGCGGCGGCCGGTCTGCTTGCTCATGTGTTCAGCGTAGGCCCAGTGGGTGGGATGCCTGCGGCGGCCGGTGGCCGGTCGGGCGGGGGTGGCGGGGGCCCGCCCCGGTTCTTATACACATTTGA
>NZ_QHJH01000423.1 GCF_003947455.1 Streptomyces sp. WAC 04229
GGTGTGAGGAGTTGGGGGTCCGGTGGCGTGGGAGCGCTCCCGCTCCTCAGGCTGCGGCCCGCCGGGGCGGAGCGGCAACGCGCGATCGCGCCACTTTGCTGCCGTCTGGCGTAAAGCGGGCCGAGCGGTGCCGGGCCGCCGACCGGCGGGGCCGACCACCGACGCCGGCCCGCCGACTGCCGGCCGCCGACCGGGGGGCGTCGGTGCTCCGTCCGGGGGGCGTGGCCCGAATGGCGGTGCCCGAAGTCGGACATCACCGGCACGCTCATGTGTTTATGCGACTGTTCACGCCCACGTCCCCTCGCCCGGTGGCGGCAGCCGCCCTGCTCGCCGCCTGCGCCGCTGCGTCCGCCGTCCTCGTACCCGCCGTCCCCGCGCACGCGGTGTCCCCGCAGCCGCTGCCCGCCTGCACCGCTCCGGACGACCACACCTTCCCGCTCACCACCCGCGTCCACGGCGGCCCCGACCGCTACGAACCCGGCGGGGGCTTCGGCGTCTGGTACCTGGACCTCACCAACACCACCTCCCGCACCTGCTCGGGAGTCCACCCGGTCGTCGTCCTCGTCGACCAGGAGCGGGCCCTGGAGCCGTCGCAGCCCCAACTGGAGTTCTACGACGGCGCCGACCCCCGTCCCGTCACCTTCGAGAAGACCGACCGGGACGAACTGATCGGCGCGTTCGGCGAGGGTGAGGGCGTGAACGAGGGGAACGAGGGCGACGACGCGGCCACCGACCCCTTCGCCGGCTTCACCGTCGCCCCGGGCAAGACCCTCACCGTGAAGCTGCGCCTCTCGCTGACCTCG
>NZ_QHJH01000424.1 GCF_003947455.1 Streptomyces sp. WAC 04229
GGACAGGTCCCAGGGGGAGGGGTGGCAGTGCTGCGCAGAAAGGCCCGCCGCGGCCAGGGGGACGCCGGACGCGACGATCCCCTGGACGCGGCCCAGGAGCGCCGGGTGCGGGCGGTGCTCGCGCTGGGCGGGGTGCCGCAGGCGGACCTGCCGGACGGGGTGCAGCAGGTCCGCCTGCGGTTGCTGGAGCGGACGGCGAGCGGCCGGGAGGCGCCGCGGGACGTGTCGGCGTGGGCGGCGGTCGTCGCCTCCAACCTGGCGATGGACTGGCACCGCGCCCGGCGCCGCCAGGACCGGCTCGGGGAGCGCCTGGCCGCGCTCCGCCAGGCGGACCATCCCTCGGGGGAGGACACCAGCGTGCTCTCCCTCGCCGTCGCCCAGGGCCTGGACGAGCTGCCCGACGCCCAGCGCCAGGTCCTCGTCCTGCGGTTCTTCGCGGACCTTCCGGTGCGCGGCATCGCCGAGGAGCTGGGCATCCCCGAGGGCACGGTCAAGAGCAGGCTGCACACGGCGGTACGCGCACTGCGGGCCCGCCTGCACGAGGACGAGGTGGTGTGAGATGGCCGCCGAGGAACGCCCCGACGGGCACGCGGGGCACGACGGCGACGCCGGCGGGTACGACGCGCTCATGGCGGCCATCACGGGCGAGTCGCTGCCGCCGGACGCGGACCCCGGGGACCGGCGCGCGTACGGGTCCGCGGCAGCCGACGTGGCCCTGCTGCGGGAACAGCTGGGGATCATCGGCACCGCGCTGAGCGGGCCGCCCCCCGTGCTCCGAGCCCCGGAGGCGCCCCCCGCC
>NZ_QHJH01000425.1 GCF_003947455.1 Streptomyces sp. WAC 04229
TCGCCAACACCCCCGACATCCTGCACGCCTACCTCCAGACCGGCGGCCGCCCCGCCTTCGAGGTCCGCGCCGTCCTCGCCGCCACCCTCTCCCCCACCTGGGGCATCTACAGCGGCTACGAACTGTGCGAACACACCCCCCTGCGCGAAGGCAGCGAGGAATACCTCGACTCCGAGAAGTACCAGCTCAAACCCCGTGACTGGGCCGCCGCCGCCCGCGAGGGCCGCACCATCGCCCCCCTCGTCACCAAGCTCAACACCATCCGGCGTGCGAACCCGGCACTGCACCAACTGCGCGATCTGCACTTCCATCCCACGGACAAGGAGGAGGTGATCGCCTACTCGAAGCGGCAGGGGTCGAACACGGTTCTGGTGGTCGCCAACCTCGACCCCCACCACACCCAGGAGGCCACGGTCTCGTTGGACATGCCGCAACTCGGCCTGGACTGGCACGAGTCGGTGCCGGTGCGCGACGAGCTGACCGGCGAGACCTACCACTGGGGCAGGGCCAACTATGTGCGCCTGGAGCCGGGCCGTTCGCCCGCGCACGTCTGCACGGTTCTGCGACCGTCCCACCCGCAGATCGGAGGGTCACCCACCATATGATCGTCAACGAGCCCGTGCCGGACACCTTCGAGGACACTCCGGCCAAGGACCGCGATCCCGACTGGTTCAAACGAGCCGTCTTCTACGAGGTCCTCGTCCGCTCCTTCCAGGACAGCAACGGGGACGGCGTCGGCGACCTCAAGGGACTGACCGCCAAGCTGGACTACCTGCAATGGCTGGGCGTGG
>NZ_QHJH01000426.1 GCF_003947455.1 Streptomyces sp. WAC 04229
TCCCCGCCCCCCACGCCCAACCAGCGCAAACGCCGCCGTGGAGGTGCCCGTTTCGCCGGAGGCGTTGACGCGGACGTGAGCCCCGCCGTGCCCGGGCAGGTGCCGGTTCCGGCCGCACCGGGCGGGCGTACGCCACGCGGAGCGCGGTTCGCGGGGGCCGATGAAACGGTGGAGCAGCCGGCGTCGAGGGCCCCCGACGTGCCGGGGGAGGGGGATCGGGCCGCCGTCGATGCGGTCGTCGAGGGGGTCGCGCGGCTGCGGGCCGGAGGGATGAGCGGGGAGGCGCACGCGCTGCTGGCCGAGGCGGCCCTCGGACCCGCCACCCGCTTCCCGCTGCTCGCCGCCCGGCTCGAGCGGGCCGGGCTCGGCGCCGACTGGACCACCCTGCTGTGGGAGACCGCCTCGCTGCCCGCCGGCCCCCTGGTCGCCGCCGCCGACGCGCTGGCCCTCGCCGGGCGCGCGGCCGACGCCGAGCAGGTGCTGCGGCAGGGCGTCGTACGGCCCGCCGCCGAGATCGGCGCGGCCGTCGCCGGCCTGGTCGCCGACGGCCGGCATCGAGAGGCCCGCGCGCTCCTCGACGCCTGCGTCCGCTCCCGCACCCCCGAGGACGCCGCCCGCAGCGCCGCACCGGACCCCGAGACGCTCGTGCCGCTGCTGCTGGAGGCGGCGCACGGCGTCTCCCGGGAACGCCACCGGGACCTCGTGCACGCCCTGCGCGTCGCCGGGTTCACCGCGTGAAATCCGCCCCCGCGACCCCACCGCCC
>NZ_QHJH01000427.1 GCF_003947455.1 Streptomyces sp. WAC 04229
CGCCCGGCCAGTGGAAGGGCATGAACACCGTGTCCGGCCGGATCACCACCGGCATCCGGCCGGACACGGTGTTCATGCCCTTCCACTGGCCGGGCGAGGGCCGCGCCAACACGCTGACCAACCCGGCCCTCGACCCGACCTCGCGGATGCCGGAGTTCAAGGTGTGCGCGGTGCGGGTGGAGGTGGCGGGGTAGGCGACGGCGGGGCCCGCTGCGGTCATCGCACGGGCCAGTTCCCGTCCGCGATCGGTCTGCCGGTGGCCCGCAGGCGGACCGCGACCGCGAGGGCGGCGACGTACACCCAGGCCCGCAGGGTCGTCCCGTCGGCGTCCCGTACGACGGTCCTGGCCACCCGGTCGTAGAGGTTGCGCGGGTCGCCCGGCACGTACTCCTCCAGCCGGTCCAGTTCGGCGAGCAGCGCCTCGTACTCCCCGGGCAGCGCGGTGACGACCTCCCCGCGCACGCTCCCCCCGCGCGCCTCCACGGCGTAGGGGTAGCCGGGGCCCGGGTAGAGCAACGCTCCGTGCAGGCGGGCGGGTTCCTCGGCGCCGGTGCGCCCGCGCAGGAAGGCGTCGTGATTCACGCCGCCGGGGCGCAGGGTGCCGTAGACGAAGAACGGCAGTCGCGTGGTGTCCACGACAGGTCATTCTCTCGCCTCATGCCCCTCATGATCTTCACCGGCGGGCTATGGACATGACATGCCGGGGGTCCTTTAAATCTGAGTCAACACCCCCACCTCCCCACGCCTCCGGGCC
>NZ_QHJH01000428.1 GCF_003947455.1 Streptomyces sp. WAC 04229
AGTCTGTCAGAGCTTCGGACCGTTCGTGGTTGCTGGTGTAGGGCCGCAGGTAGGCCCACTCATCGAGCAGGGTGCGGTTGAAGCGTTCGACCTTGCCATTGGTCTGCGGCCGGTAGGCGCGGGTGAGTCTGCCGCTCGCGCCGAGGTCGGCCAGGGCGTCGCGCCAGGCGAAGCTCTTGCGGTAGGGCCAGGCGTTGTCGGTCAGCACCCGCTCGACGCGGTCGATGCCGTGGGCCGTGAAGAAGGCGGCGGCCCGGCGGAGGAAGGCGGCGCAGGTGGCGGCTTTCTCGTCGGCGTGGATCTCGCTGTAGGCGAGGCGGGTGTGGTCGTCGACGGCGGAGTGGATGTAGTCGAAGCCCATGCCGCTTCGGGTGACGCGGCCGGCCTGGCGGCCCAGGACCTTGTGGCCGCCGCCGTCGGGGATCCGGCCGAGCTTCTTGACGTCGACGTGGACCAGTTCGCCGGGCCTCTCGCGTTCGTAGCGGCGGATGACCTGTCCGGTGGGCCGGTCCAGGAAGGCCAGGCGGTTGAGGCTGTGGCGGACCAGGATCCGGTGGGTGGTGGAGGCGGGCAGGCCCAGGATCGGGCCGATGCGGGCGGGGCCGAGCTTGCGGTCCTGGCGCAGGCGGCACACCTGGGTCTCGGTCGCCGCCGGGGTACGGTGCGGTGTCGTCAGGGGCCGGCTGGAGCGGTCGTGCAGCCCTTGCTC
>NZ_QHJH01000042.1 GCF_003947455.1 Streptomyces sp. WAC 04229
AGTTCGCCCGCCCCGACTTCGACGCCCCGGCCCCTCGCCGGGACGCCCCGCAGAACACGGGCCAGTTCACCCGGCCGGACCAGAACCAGAACCAGAACCAGAACCAGAACCAGAACCAGTACGACCAGGGCGCGTATCCGCAGAACCAGTACGGTCAGGGCGGCTCCGCGGACACCCCGCGCAACGACCAGTTCGCACGGCCCGAGCAGACCGGCCCGCAGCAGGGCAACGGCGCCTTCGTCCGCTCGGACGTCTTCGGCGGGCAGCCCCGTCAGACCGGCCCGAACGGACCCGTCCAGGCCGACCGGTTCGCCGGCGCCCAGGGCCCCCAGGGGTACGACAACGGCTCCACCGGGCAGCACGGCCTGCCGAGCCGCGCGAACCCGGCCGCCCCCGGCCCGTTCGAGCGTCCGCAGGTCAACGGCGCGCAGGGCGGCAACGACTTCGGCGCACCGCGCCCGCCGGCCCCGGCCCCGCAGCGCCCCGTCCACCAGGAGCCCGCGGGCGGCAGCACCAACGGGACGCCCGCGCAGCAGCGGCCCCAGGACGGCTGGGCCCTGCCCCCGGCCACCGGCCCCGGTGACGGGCGCACGCCGCTGTACGACACGCTGGAGACCAACTGGTTCCACGGCGACCGCGAGGCGAGGGCGCAGCAGCAGGCCCAGCCCGCCGCGCCGGAGCCGCAGGCCGCCCAGCCCCAGACCCCGGCGGCCCCGCAGCGGCCCGCCCCCTCTGCCTGGCGCAGTTCGCCCAACGACGACCTCGTCCGGCAGGCGGAACGCGTGCGGCAGCCTGCGGCGGGCGGGGTCACCACCTCCGGCCTCCCGCGCCGGGTCCCCCGGGCCAACCTCGTCCCGGGGACGGCTCAGCAGCAGTCGCACCAGAACGGTCCGCAGATCTCGCGCGCGCCGGACGACGTGCGCGGCCGGCTGACCAATCTCCGTCGGGGAATCGCACAGGGCCGTCAGGCCGGTACCAACCAGACCGGCAGCTACCCGCGGCCCACTCACCAGCAGGAGCGTTAGTTGAGCCCGATGAGCCAGGCGGCACAGAACCTCAACTGGTTGATCACGAATTTCGTGGACAACACCCCAGGGGTGTCCCACACCGTCGTCGTGTCCGCCGACGGACTCCTTCTGGCGATGTCGGAAGGATTCCCGCGCGACCGCGCCGACCAGCTCGCGGCCGTCGCGTCGGGGCTGACCTCGCTGACGGCCGGGGCGTCCCGGATCTTCGAGGGCGGCGACGTGGCCCAGACGGTCGTGGAGATGGAACGTGGGTTCCTCTTCCTCATGTCCGTCTCCGACGGCTCGTCGCTGGCCGTCCTCGCCCACCCGGAGTGCGACATCGGCCTCGTCGGCTACGAGATGGCGCTCCTGGTCGACCGCGCGGGCGCGGTCCTCACACCCGACTTGCGCGCTGAACTACAAGGAAGTCTGCTCCACTGATCCGCCCCGGCACCACCCGTGTTACCAAATCACCGTCCGGCCGCCACAATCCCCCCACCGGCCACATCAGACGGCTTGACTGACCGACTTGCTGTCCCGCCCGGAGGATTCATGACCCCGCCCACCGCCTCTCATGATCCGTACGCGGAGCCGTACGAGGACGAGGGCGACCAGCCGCTGGTACGTCCTTACGCGATGACCGGTGGCCGGACCAGGCCGCGCTACCAGCTCGCCATCGAGGCGCTGATCAGCACGACGGCCGACCCGGCAGCGCTCATGGGGCTGCTCCCGGAGCACCAGCGGATCTGCCACCTGTGCCGCGAGGTGAAATCGGTGGCCGAGGTGTCGGCCCTGCTGGCGATGCCGCTCGGCGTGGCCAGGATCCTGGTCGCGGACCTCGCGGAGGCCGGGCTCGTCGCCATCCACCAGCCCGGCGGGGACGAGAACAACGGCGGTGCACCTGACGTGACACTGCTCGAAAGGGTGCTCAGTGGACTTCGAAAGCTCTGACGGAGGCCGGGCGACCACCTCCGCGAAGATCGTGGTCGCCGGCGGCTTCGGCGTCGGCAAGACCACGTTCGTGGGCGCCGTCTCCGAGATCAACCCGCTGCGCACCGAGGCCGTGATGACCTCTGCCAGCGCCGGGATCGACGACCTCACGCACGCCGGTGACAAGACGACCACCACGGTCGCGATGGACTTCGGCCGCATCACGCTCGACCAGGACCTGATCCTGTACCTGTTCGGCACGCCCGGCCAGGACCGGTTCTGGTTCATGTGGGACGACCTGGTGCGCGGCGCCATCGGCGCGGTCGTGCTCTGCGACACCCGGCGGCTGGCCGACTGCTTCCCGGCCGTCGACTACTTCGAGAACAGCGGTCTGCCGTTCGTCGTCGCGCTCAACGGCTTCGACGGGCAGCAGCCGTACTCCCCGGACGAGGTGCGCGAGGCGCTCCAGATCGGCCCGGACACCCCGATCATCACGACGGACGCCCGGCACCGCGCCGACGCCAAGTCGGCCCTGATCACGCTGGTGGAACACGCGCTGATGGCACGCCTGCGGTAGGGCTGCGCGGGTCTGCGGGTGATCGCAGCCAAGTCGGCAGGGTCCTACGGCACTTGTCGTAGACGGGACGGAGCCGGCTGTGTCCTTTGACACGGTCGGCTCGGCTGTTCATAACGTTTCGGCAGAGGAATCGGGTGGTACCGACACGCGACGCGGTCAACTGCTCTCGCTGCGCGCACGAACGCCCCGTCTTTTGACGGGCCTCGCTCTTTATGACCGTTTTACGCGGGGCTTACATCACGTGTAACCCCCGCGTTCCACTGTTTGGAAGAGCGCTGGTCGCCGTGCTGGAATGCCAGAACTGCCCAAGGGTCAATCACGTACGAGACGTACTCAGCAGTAGCACGTACTCGTCGAGGGACTGGGCTCTGAGACACAGCGGCACGACGTAGGTGCCGACCGCCGAGAGGTTGTTGGTCGAGTGAGGCGAAGCAAGAACAGTCCCGAGCCATCGGCCCGGGGCAACTTCACCCCGCCGCCGCGCACAGCGGCGCCCGCCCCCGCGTCTGCTGCGGAACCCCAGGACGAGCCCGCCGCCGGTGGCCGTTTCTCGCCGCGCAACTGGCGGGTGACCACCCGGCTGAACGCGATCCTGCTCATACCCGTGCTGGTCGGCCTGGTCATGGGCGGCTTCCAGGTGAAGAGCTCCATCGACACCTGGGGCGACGCCGAGGACGCGGAGAGCACCGCGCGTCTGGTGCAGGCCTCCCTCGGGTATGCCAACGCCCTCTACAACGAGCGCGACATCACGGCGGCCCCGCTGCTGCAGGGCAAAGGCGACAAGGACGCGACCGTCGCCAAGGCCCGCCAGGCGACCGACGACGCCGCCGACACCTTCGACGAGGCCGCGGCCGGCATGCCCGCCAAGCCGGGTCTGGAGCGCCGGCTGAAGGTCTTCCGCGAGCAGGAGCCCAAGCTCCAGACGCTGCGGGCGGCCGCGTACACCACCAAGCTCAAGGGCGTGGAGACCGAGGAGGGCTACACCGGTGTGGCCCACCCCCTGATGGAGTTCGCCAACGAACTCGGTCTGGGCACCGGCAACATCACCTCCTACGGCCGTACCGTCTACGCGATCTCCCTGACCAAGGCGGCGCTCTCCCTGGAGCGCTCCATCGGCATGCACATGCTGGTCAAGCCCGGTCCGGACCCCAGCCACCTCGCCAGCCAGCGCGTCGCCCTGTCCTCGTACGCCTACCTGGAGCGCATCGCGATCGAGGAGTACATCGGCGGCGGTACCGAGGCGGACGCGCAGAAGCTCGAGGACGCCGAGGCCCAGCTCAAGACGGACGGCGCGGCCATGGCCAAGGAGGCCAGGGCCAAGGATCCGGACTACGTGCCGCCGCCGTCCAACCCGACCACGATGATCTCGGAGCTGGCCCAGCTGGACTCGACCGACACCGGTGCGCGGGCGGAGCTGGCCCAGCAGGGCATCACGCCGGAAAACTGGTGGGCGGTCAACACCCTCAAGTTCGACGCGTACCAGAAGATCGAGTCCGATCTGGCGGACAAGGCGGTCTCCGAGGCGTCCACGATCGCCGACGACGCCGAGCGCGACGCCTACATCACGGGTGCCGCGGTCGTGATCGCGCTGCTCGCCGCGTTCATCCTGGCCGGCATGGTGGCGCGCCAGATGAGCCGCTCCATGCGCCAGCTGCGCAACGCCGCCTTCGGCATCGCCGAGCAGCGGCTGCCGATGCTGGTCGACCAGCTCTCCCGCACCGACCCCGGCCGGGTCGACACCCGGGTCCAGCCGATCCCGATCACCTCGACCGACGAGATCGGCGAAGTCGCCCGAGCCTTCGACCAGGTCCACCGCGAGGCGGTCCGGCTCGCCTCCGAGCAGGCCCTGCTGCGGGGCAACATCAACGCGATCTTCACCAACCTGTCGCGCCGCAACCAGTCGCTGATCGAGGGCCAGCTGAGCCTGATCACCGACCTGGAGAACAACGAGGCCGACCCCGACCAGCTGGAGAACCTCTTCCGGCTGGACCACCTCGCCACCCGTATGCGCCGCAACGGCGAGAACCTCCTGGTCCTCGCCGGCGAGGAGCCCGGCCGCCGCTGGGACCAGCCGGTCCCGCTGGTCGACGTGTTGCGCGCCGCCTCCTCCGAGGTGGAGCAGTACGAGCGCATCGAACTGTCCGGCGTGCCGGAGGCCGAGATCCACGGCCGCGCCGTGACCGACCTCGTGCACCTGCTCGCCGAGCTGCTGGAGAACGCGACCACGTTCTCCTCCCCGCAGACCAAGGTCCGCGTCACCGCGACCCGGCTGCCCGACGGCCGCGTGATGGTGGAGATCCACGACAAGGGCATCGGCCTGACCGCCGAGGACTTCGCGGACATCAACCACAAGCTGGCCAACCCGCCGACCGTGGACGCCGCCATCTCGCAGCGCATGGGCCTGTTCGTGGTCGGGCGGCTGTCCGACCGGCACGGTATCCGGGTCCAGCTGCGCCCCTCCGGCGAGCAGGCGGGCACCACCTCGCTGGTCATGCTCCCGGACGCCATCACCCACGGTGGCGGTGGCGACCAGCAGCGCACCGAGTTCACCGTCTCCCAGATCATCCCGGAGCAGAACTTCCGGGGCGAGAACTTCTCCCAGGCCGGTCAGCCCATGCGCACCGCCGCCGAACTGGGCTTCGACGACAGCCGGTACTCCGAGGTCCCCGACGACATACGGGAGCTGGACCCCGTCGGCCGCTCGCTGATGCGCGAGGAGCGCAGGGCGGCCCTGGAGGCCCAGTCGCACCCCGAGCTGCCGGGCCCGGCGGGCCCCGACGGCGCCGGAAACGGCGGGACGCCCGGATTCCAGGACCAGTTCACCGGTCAGCAGCCCCAGCAGTCCCAGCAGCCGGGCTACGACGCCGGCCGCGAGGCGTACGCGGATCAGCAGAGCGGCGCCTACGACCAGCAGCAGGCCTACACCGACCAGCAGCAGGCGTACCAGGAACCGCAGCAGGCGTCGTACGACGAGCGGTACTACGCGCCGAACGGCGGCCCGCAGCAGGACGAGGGCTACCCGCAGGGCGGCGGCTACGGCGACCCGTCGTCGTACGCCGGGCAGGGCCACGGCGGGCAGCAGCAGGCCGGCGCCACGGACGCGTACGCGCCCTTCGAGCAGCGGCGCGCCCAGGACGACTGGCCGCAGCAGGACGACTACCGGGGCGGCTATCCCGAGCAGTACTCCACGGGTGCTCCCGAGGCGCAATCCGTGCAGGCCGCTGACGTGAACCAGCCGGACCGCGTAGGCTTCGACCGTCCGGGCCCGGCCCCCTCCGCCGCGCACGAGATGACCAACGCCGGTCTCCCCCGCCGCGGATCCACCGCGAGCGGCGCGGGCGATGCGGGGCCTGTGAGTCACGAGACGCCGGCTGCCGCCGCCGAGGGGGCGAACGGCCGGGACAACTGGCGGTCGGCCAACGACGACCGCTGGCAGCAGGCTTCCTCGCTGCGCAAGCCCAAGGCGGGCGGGGTGACCTCGTCGGGCCTGCCGCGGCGGGTACCCAAGGCCAACCTGGTCGAGGGCGCCGCCGAAACCACTCCACAGGGAGGCCCCCAGGTCTCCCGCGCCCCGGAGGACGTCCGGGGCAGGCTGAGCAACCTGCGGCGCGGCGTCGAACGGGGCCGCAGCGCAGGCAGTGAAACGAACGGCCAGGACACAAGGAATGAACACCGTGGTCCTGACAGCACCTACAACCAGGAGCGTTAGTGTGAGCCCGATGAGCCAGGCGGCGCAGAACCTCAACTGGTTGATCACCAACTTCGTGGACAACACCCCGGGGGTGTCCCACACGGTGGTGGTCTCCGCCGACGGACTCCTTCTGGCGATGTCCGAGGGGTTCCCGCGCGACCGTGCCGACCAGCTCGCGGCCGTCGCCTCCGGTCTGACCTCGCTGACCGCCGGTGCCTCGCGCATCTTCGAGGGCGGCAGCGTGAACCAGACGGTTGTGGAGATGGAGCGGGGATTCCTGTTCATCATGTCCATTTCCGACGGCTCGTCCCTCGCCGTTCTTGCACACCCCGAGGCGGACATCGGCCTCATTGGGTACGAGATGGCCCTTCTGGTGGACCGTGCGGGCACGGTTCTGACGCCCGATCTGCGGGCTGAGCTCCAAGGCAGCCTTCTCAACTAAAGGACAGACGGTGCGTTTTGGCGTCCCGTGGCCGTAAAGTTTCGGGACGCGGCTCCACAGCGATGGATGCCAGGCACAGTCGGAGGAGGAAAAAGTGGCAACACCCCCAGGCGGTCCGTCTTCGGGCAACTGGTCGTACGGCCCTGGTCAGGGCCCAAGCGACGGCTCGGCGAACGGGTACGGCTACCCCTCCGTGCCGAGTCACCGGCAGCCGTACGCGCCGCAGGGCCCCGGCCCTTCGCCGTACGACCAGCCGCACGCTCCGCGCATCCAGCCCGTGCAGCCGCAGCGCCGCACCCCTGAGCCGGCGCCCGCGGGGGCGTCGAACAACCCCCTGGTGCGCCCGTACGCCATGACGGGCGGCCGCACCAGGCCGCGCTACCAGCTCGCCATCGAGGCGCTGGTGCACACGACCGCGCAGCCGCACCAGATGCAGGGCCAGCTGCCCGAGCATCAGCGGATCTGCAACCTCTGCCGGGAGATCAAGTCGGTGGCCGAGATCTCGGCCCTCCTGACGATCCCTCTCGGCGTGGCCAGGATCCTCGTCGCCGACTTGGCGGAGGCGGGACTGGTCGCCATCCATCAGCCCGGCGGCGACGAGAACGCCGGCGGCCAGCCAGACGTGACACTGCTCGAAAGGGTGCTCAGTGGACTTCGCAAGCTCTAGCGGCGGTCCTTCCCGCTCCACCACTTCCGCGAAGATCGTGGTGGCGGGCGGCTTCGGCGTGGGCAAGACCACGTTCGTCGGCGCCGTCTCGGAGATCAACCCGCTGCGCACCGAGGCCGTCATGACATCCGCTTCGGCGGGCATCGACGACCTCACCCACACGGGGGACAAGACGACCACGACGGTCGCCATGGACTTCGGCCGTATCACGCTCGACCAGGACCTGATCCTGTACCTCTTCGGTACGCCCGGCCAGGACCGGTTCTGGTTCATGTGGGACGACCTGGTGCGCGGCGCCATCGGTGCGATCGTGCTGGTCGACACGAGGCGGCTCGCCGACTGCTTCCCCGCCGTCGACTACTTCGAGAACTCGGGGCTGCCGTTCGTCATCGCGCTGAACGGATTCGACGGGCAGCAGCCGTACAACCCGGACGAGGTCCGGGAGGCGCTGCAGATCGGCCCGGACACCCCGATCATCACGACGGACGCGCGGCACCGTGCGGACGCGAAGTCCGCGCTCATCACGCTCGTGGAGCACGCGTTGATGGCGCGCCTGCGTTAGCACTCCGCTCAGCCTGCGCCCACCCGTGCCGCCTGCGCCGGGTTGCGACACGCCCCCTGCGGCCACCGTGCTGCCGGGGGCTGTTTCGTTGTCGGGTGCGGGTGCGTTGTGGCTGGTCGCGCAGTTCCCCGCGCCCCTTGGTGGGTTGCCCCTGGCCCGCGTCATGCGTAGAGGCCCCCTCCTGGGCGGAGGGGGCCTCTACGTGTGTCAGGTCAGCGCCAGCTGTGCGGGGCGCGGAAACCCGGCTCGCGCTCCAGGCGGCGCCAGCCCGCGCGGACGCGGCCGCCGCCGTGGGTCGGGGGGATCTCGGCGGGGCGGGCGGCGGCGCGGGCGAGGAGGAGGGCCGTGATGGCGGCGACCTCCTCGGGCTCGGCGTGGCCCTTCTCGACGCGGATGTCGGGAGTGGACATGGCGTTGGCTCCTCGGGTCACTGCGGCGGGTTGCCGTGCTTGCGGGAGGGCAGGTCGGCGTGCTTGGTGTGGAGCATCGCCAGGGACCGGACGAGCACCTCGCGGGTCTCGGCGGGGTCGATGACGTCGTCGACCAGACCGCGCTCGGCCGCGTAGTAAGGGTGCATCAGCTCGGCCTTGTACTCCTTGACCATGCGGGCCCGCATGGCCTCGGGGTCCTCGGCACCGGCGATCTGACGGCGGAAGATGACGCCCGCGGCACCTTCCGCGCCCATGACGGCGATCTCGTTGGTCGGCCAGGCGTAGGTGAGGTCGGCGCCGATGGACTGCGAGTCCATGACGATGTAAGCACCTCCGTACGCCTTGCGCAGGATGAGCGAGATCCGGGGCACGGTCGCGTTGCAGTACGCGTAGAGCAGCTTGGCGCCGTGGCGGATGATGCCGCCGTGCTCCTGGTCGACGCCGGGCAGGAAGCCGGGTACGTCCAGAAGGGTGACGATCGGGATGTTGAAGGCGTCGCACATCTGGACGAAGCGGGCCGCCTTCTCGGAGGCCTCGATGTCCAGGACGCCGGCCAGGGCCTGCGGCTGGTTGGCGACGATGCCGACGACCTGGCCGTCGAGGCGGGCCAGGGCGCAGATGATGTTGCGGGCCCAGCGCTCGTGGACCTCCAGGTACTCGCCGTCGTCGACGATCTCCTCGATGACCTTGGTCATGTCGTACGGACGGTTGCCGTCCGCCGGGACCAGGTCGAGCAGGACGTCCGAGCGGCGGTCCACCGGATCCGAGGAGTCGTGGCGCGGCGGGTTCTCCCGGTTGTTCTGCGGGAGGAGGGAGAGGAGGTAGCGGACCTCGCCCAGGCACGTCTCCTCGTCGTCGTAGGCGAAGTGGGCCACGCCGCTGGTCTCGGCGTGCACGTCGGCGCCGCCCAGGCCGTTCTGGGTGATCTCCTCGCCGGTGACGGCCTTGACGACGTCCGGGCCGGTGATGAACATCTGCGAGGTGTCGCGGACCATGAACACGAAGTCGGTGAGGGCGGGGCTGTAGGCCGCGCCGCCCGCGCACGGGCCGAGCATCACGCTGATCTGCGGGATGACGCCGGAGGCCCGGGTGTTGCGCTGGAAGATGCCGCCGTACCCGGCGAGCGCGGACACGCCCTCCTGGATGCGGGCGCCGGCGCCGTCGTTGAGGGAGACCAGCGGGGCACCGGCCGCGATGGCCATGTCCATGATCTTGTGGATCTTCGTGGCGTGGGCCTCGCCCAGCGCGCCGCCGAAGATGCGGAAGTCGTGGGCGTAGACGAAGACCGTACGGCCCTCCACCGTGCCCCAGCCGGTGACCACACCGTCGGTGTACGGCTTCTTGGCCTCCAGGCCGAACCCGGTCGCCCGGTGCCGCCGCAGCTGCTCGACCTCGCGGAAGGAGCCGGGGTCCAGGAGCAGCTCGATGCGCTCACGGGCCGTCAGCTTGCCCTTGGCGTGCTGCGCCGCCGTAGCCTTCTCGCTCGGTCCGGCCAGCGCCTGCGCACGGATCTCGTGCAGTTCGGCCACTCGCCCACGCGCGTCCGTCGGCTCACCCGGCGCCTCATCCAAAACGGTCATGTAGCGACTCTACGAAGCCGAGCGGCGAATGCGAGCCGTCGACTCCGTACAGTCTCCGACGTGTTTTCCTGGTAGCACCGAACAGAACCCCTGCACCATGCAGCCGTTTCGACTGCTCAGAGGGCCTCTCCCTTGTAGGGGTCACACAAAGCCGTCAGCTGAGAGCCACCTCACATTCATGGGTGGTGCATACCACCCCTGGAGTGACCCGGAGGCGCAGACGGCGGCCGGTGGCCAGGATCTCGACCGTCTCGTCGGACCGCACCGCGGCCCGCACCGGGTGATCCCAGACGATCTCCAGGGGCTCCCCGGAGCGCGGCGGTTCGCTCACGCAGAGGGTAGCGGTTCGGCCCCCGCGGCGGACCAGCACACTCGCCCCGGCCGTCGCGGTGAGCGGGCCCACCGTGCCGGCCCGCCAGAAGTTCGCCGCGGTGAGGCCGAGCGAGGGGACGGCGACCGCCTGCAGCCGGTCGTCGTTGGCGAGGACCCGCACCCGGCGGCGGTCGGCGGCGCGGCGGGCGACCGCGCCCCTGGAGGCGCCGGGCATGAGGACGTAGACGTAGTCGGCGTCAAAGGGGTCGGTGCCGTGGTCCAGCCAGAGGGTCTGCCAGCGGCGGGTGCGGCGCTCGGTGGTGCTGGTGGTGTTGATGTCGGACCACGCGCCGGTGCGGTCCTCGCGCAGGGTCCGCAGGCCGCCCCCGGGCACGATCCAGCCGCCGTGGCCCTCGAGATGAGCCCAGTCCCGGCCCCGCACGAGAGATTGGGTGCCGCCCTCGCCGAGGTTCCGGTTGTCGACGACGGTCTCGACCGGGACCCCGTCCGTACAGGTGATGCCGGCACCGAGGCAGACGACCTCGTCGTCGAGGAAGAACCAGCTCTTGCGGGCCTCCAGAGTCGAGCCGAGGCCCTTGAGGTGCTGGCCCACGGCCGCGTACTCGCCGTCGGTGGTGCCGCCGACGGCGAGTACGCCGGGCTTGGGGGCACCCCACTCGCCACCCTCCCGGTCGGCCAGGCGCTTGGTGGAGACGGTGGTGCCGGGCAGCCGGTACCAGTCGACGGTGGGCCAGAACCAGTCTGTGTATTGATCGGACCGATCGGACCGATCGGACCGATCGGACCGATCGGACCGATCGGACCGGCCGGATTCCGCCCCGTTCGCCCACCAGCTGAGCATGCCCGCGCCGGTGTGCCAGCCGCGCGGGTTCTCGCCGTTGCCGCACTCGTAGTACGAGATGCGGTCGCTCGCCATCGCGAGCCCGGCGGTGAAGGCGGGGCGGCGGTGGACGGCGCGGTCCATGGCGGCGAAGAGGCGGTGCCCGATGGGCTCGGGCGCGGCCTCGACGGGGGCGGCGGCGATCGCGTGCAGCCGGGCCAGGTCGGCGACCGGGAACTGGGGTGCCGTGAGGACGGGCGTGACGGTGTCCCGTTCGATCCAGCCCTTGATCCGCGCGTGCCAGCGGTCGCGCTCGGCCCCGCTCGCGCCGCCCGCCAGGACGGCCATGGCGGCGATGATCTGCTGGCCGTGGAAGTGGTCGCTGCGCATCACGTGGAGGTCGTCGCCGGTCAGGTACCCCCGGCTGATGGCACGGCCGTTGACGGCGTCCATCACCAGTCCGTCGTGGATGAGGGGGGCGTAGGCGTGCTCGACGCTGTCGAGGACGATCTGCTTGCCGGGGTCGGTCACCTCCCACTGCGAGCCGGCGAGCAGGGTGAACAGCCGGCCGAGGCCGTCCAGCATGACCTGGCCGTACGTACCCGAGTAGGCGACCCAGGTGTGCTGCACGAACGAGCCGTCGGCGTAGAGGCCGTCTCCCTCGGTGACGTAGGGAAAGACCGGCGAGAGGGCGTCGCGGGCCAGGGCGATCTTGTCGGGAGCACGGCCCAGGATGCCGCGCAGGGCGACGGAGCGGCAGAGGTCGACGCGGTTGGCGCCGGTGGAGGTGCCGGAGTAGTCGCGGAGCATCGCGTCGGGGATGAAGTGGTCCACGGCGGCGCAGGCGGCGGCGACCCGGTCGGCGCCCAAGTGGTCGTACAGGGCGGCCGTGATGTCCGTCAGGAGGCGCGGGCTGCCGATCTGCCACTCCCACCAGTTGCCGTAGCGGGTGGTGCCGGGGTGGTAGACGGTGGCCGACAGGTGGTCGAGGCCGCGCAGGATGTCGGCGAGGAGCGCGGGGTCGCCGGTGGAGCCGGTGCCCTGCTGCGCGTACGCCTCGGTCATCGTCCACAGGCGGCCGTAGGCGAACGTGATGCCGGCGGGCGGGTCGAAGGGGTGACCGGGCCACAGGGAGGTGGGGGTCGGCGCCATGGTGGCGCGGTGGTCGCGGGCGCGTTCGCCGGTCTCCGCGAGGCGGGACGCGTACGGCTCGGCGGCCGGGTCGTAGCCGGTGCCGAGGGCGATGTCGAGCCAGCGCCGGCGGAGGGTGTCGTAGGGGTCGGCGGCGGCCGCGGCGGGCGTTGCGCCGAGAGCGGAGGGCAGCGCGGCGGCCGCGGCGGCCGTCAGGAGGAGGGAGCGTCGGGTCGGTCCGGCGCCGGGCCGGGGGGCGTGCGGCCACATGGAGGTCATGCTCATGACCCTTCCCAGCCGCCGGCGGCGCTACGTCCCTCGCGGCAGTCCGGGTGAATCCGGCGCGCCACGCCGCGCACATCCGTTGAATGTTCAATGGAATAGGTCTACAGTCGTCACCGTTGAATTGGTTGAACATTCAACATCGAGCGTCGGACCCCCAGGAGGACATCATGACCAGCACCCCCGACCTCGCCACCCTGACCGGCGAGTACACGATCGACCCCGCCCACACCACGATCGGCTTCACCGCGCGCCACGCGATGGTCACCAACGTCAAGGGCAAGTTTCTCGACTTCAGCGGCACGCTACACCTGGACGGCGGCGACCCGAGCCGTTCCACGGCGTCCCTGGACGTCACGATGGACAGCATCGACACGGGGTCCCCGGACCGCGACGGCCACCTGAAGAGCTCGGACTTCTTCAAGACGGACGAGTTCCCGACGATGACCTTCCGCTCCACCGGCGCGGAGTCCCTCGGCGGCGACGACTACCGCATCACCGGCGACCTCACGATCCTCGGCACCACCAAGCCGCTCGCCATCGACCTGGAGTTCAACGGCGCGGCCAAGGACCCCTTCGGCAACGAGCGCGTCGGGTTCGAGGGCAAGGCCGAGATCAAGCGCTCGGAGTGGGGGCTCACCTGGAACGCGGCCCTGGAGACGGGTGGCGTCCTGGTCTCCGACAAGATCAAGCTGAACTTCGACATCTCGGCGATCAAGCAGGGCTGAGGTCCACGTCCGCGGCGGCCCGGAGGCGGACACGCCGGCCGGGCCAGCCGATCGTCCGGTAGATCGCGTTGTACTGGGCGACGGAACGGTCCGCCGGCATCAGATCACCGTCCTCGGGGCCCCGGACCGACGTGGTGTGCCCGTCGGCGACGACGACCAGGTCGTACCCCCGGCTCAGGGCCTGTCGTGCCGTGGTGTCCACGCAGACCTCGGTCGCGAACCCGGTCACGATCACCTCGGTGACGCCGAGTTCTCCCAGGAGCGCGTCGAGGCCGGTGTCCAGGAAGCTGTCCGGCGTGGTCTTGTCGACGACCGGCTCCCCCTCCCGCGGTGCCAGCTCGGGCACGACCTGCCAGCCCTCGGTGCCGAAGACCATGCCCTCGTCCCGCTGCCGGACCGTCACCACCGGCACCCCGGCGGCGCGGGCGCGTTCACTCAGCCCCGCGATCGCGGCGACGGTCTCGGCGCCCCGGTGCGCCATGGCGACCGTGGCGTTCTGCATGTCGATCACGAGGAGTGCGCTGCGGGTCGGCATCGCCCCACCGTAGCGACGCGGGGCCTCAGGCCGCCTCCGTATTTCCCAGCAGCTCCCGCACCCGGTCGAGGGCGTGGCCGAACGGGTCCGGGAAGACCCCCACGCCGTGTGCGACCAGGGCGCCCTCGTGCAGCAGCATCAGCGTGCCCGCCAGGCGGTCCGCCCCGGCCGCGTCGATCTCCCGGGCCAGGCCGGTGAAGAGGTCGAGCATCCACCGCTTCTGCCCGGTGATGACCGGATACGCCGGATGGGACGGATCGCTGATCTCGGCGTGCGCGTTGATCATGCTGCACCCCTTGGCGCCGTACTCCCCCGCCCACGCGCGCGACGCCTCGAAGACCGCCAGGACCCGAGCGTCCGGCCCCCGTCCCGCGACCGCTTCGAGGCGGCCGGCGAGGAGTGCCCGCCAGCGCTCGTCGCGACCGGCCAGGTACTCCACGACGATCTGCTCCTTCGACCCGAACCGGTCGTAGAGCGTCTTCTTGGTGACCCCCGCCTCGGCGGCGACGAGGTCCACGCCCACGGCGTGGATGCCGCGCTCGTAGAACAACCGCTCGGCCGCCTCCAGGACACGCCGCGCACCGGGTGTCATGCGGACGCGGTGCGGCTTCTGAACAGGCTCCATGACGAGAAGTATACAGATCTGTATAGTGGGCACCCAAGACGGGTAAACCGATCTGTCTACCCAACGGGATGGGAAGGTGGGGTTCCTCGTGAACGCCCTGCTCTCGGCCGCGTTCGTCCTGTGCTGGAGTTCCGGTTTCATCGGCGCCAAGCTCGGCGCCGGGACCGCGGACCCGACGACGCTCCTGATGTGGCGCTTCGTGCCGCTCGCCCTGGTCCTGATCGCCGTCGCGGCCGTCTCACGCCGGGCGTGGCGCGGGCTGACGCGCCGGGAGGCCGGCCGGCAGGTCGCGATCGGCGCCCTGTCGCAGAGCGGCTACCTGCTCAGCGTCTACTACGCCATCCAGCTCGGCGTCTCCAGCGGCACCACCGCCCTGATCGACGGCGTGCAGCCGCTGGTCGCCGGCGCGCTCGCCGGTCCCCTGCTGCGGCAGTACGTCTCACGCCGGCAGTGGCTCGGCCTCTGGCTGGGTCTGGCCGGCGTCGCCACGGTCACGACGGCCGATGCCGCCGCGGCCGGTGCGGGCGTGCCGTGGTGGGCGTACTTCGTCCCCTTCCTCGGCATGCTGTCGCTGGTGGCGGCCACCTTCCTGGAGGGCCGTTCGCGGGCCGCGGTCGCACCCCGTGCCGCGCTGACGGTCCACTGCGTGACCAGCGCCGTCCTCTTCTCGGGCCTGGCCTTCGGCGCCGGGGCCGCCGCGCCGCCCGCCGACTCGTCCTTCTGGCTGGCGACGGCCTGGCTCGTGGTGCTGCCGACGTTCGGCGGCTACGGGCTGTACTGGCTGATCATGCGCCGCTCCGGTGTCACCGAGGTGAACACCCTGATGTTCCTCATGGCACCGGTCACCGCCGTGTGGGGCGCCCTGATGTTCGGCGAGCACTTCGGGCCGCAGACGGCCGTGGGTCTCGCGATCGGCCTCGCGGCGGTGGCCGTCGTGCGTCGCGGGGCGAAGCCCTCACGGACGGCCGTGGTGGAACGGGTCGAGGAGACCGACGGGACACACCGGGACGCGGACCCCGCAACCGTGCGGGCGCCCTCCCGATGACCGCGGTCCCCCGCTCAGAAGCCGCCGCCGAAGTCCCCGCCGCCGAATCCGCCGCCTCCGCCGAAGTCGCCGAACCCGCCCCCGAAGTCACCGGAGTCGAAGTCGCCGCCGGAGACGTCGCCGCCGAAGTCGCCGTAGCCCTCGCCGTAACCGGCGCCGTAGGCGGGTCCGGCCATCATGCTGCCGAGCAGGGTGCCGACCAGCAGGCCGGGCAGGATGCCGGCGCCGAAGTAGCCGCCCGCCCAGGGGCCGTACGCCGGACCCGCGTCCCAGTAGGGGCGGCGGCCCTGGTCGGTGTCCACCTCGCGGACCATCGGGTCCCGACCGTCGGACAACCGGGCCTGGTCGGCCGCGCAGACCGGCACCTCGCGGGTGGCGCCGCCCGGCGGGGTCCAGGTGGCGTCGGCGACGGACGGGCCGTGACGCGGGTCGAAGAAGCAGGGCGGGCGGCGGTCGGGCAGCGGCCGTCCCTCACGGCGGGCGGCCAGCCGCGCGAGCGAGAAGCGGCCGTCCTCCAGCGACTGGGTGACCGCCCGCACGTCCTCCGGTCTGCGGGCGTTGCCCATGAACGTCTTGGCCTGCTCGTACGCGTCGAGGCCGTGTTCGTAGTCCGCGCGCATCGCGTCGTCGGCGCCCGGCTCCCCGGGGTGGAAGTCCAGGCGGTCCAGCTCCTCGCCGAACGCCGTGATGTCCTCGTCGACCACCACCCGCAGCCGCTCCAGCGACTGTCGCTGCTCCTCCTCGCGGCGCAGCCGGTTGCGCCGGGCGATCGCGTAGGCGCCCGCGCCGCCGGCCGCGACGACCGCGCCCGCGGTGATCAGGGCGCCGGTCGGCACGGTGGCACCGCCGGAGTCCCAGGAGGAGGGGGCCGAGCCGCGTACGCTGCGCAGCGCGTCGTCGACGAAGTCGTTGAGCTGGGCCTTGGTGTCACCCGCGCCCTGCGCCGCGGTGACCAGGTTGTTCACGCCCTGGCGGCTCAGCACGCTGCTGTCGGCGCGGGCGTCGAACTCGTCGCCGAGGCGGATGCCGTACAGGCCGGTGATGCCGGTCTCGGTGCGCAGGTTCTGGAAGAGGTTGTCCGTCGGGTAACCGGCCGGGAGGACCGCCACGAAGACCGGTTCGCCCGCGTCCTCGATCTTGTCGGCGAGCGCGTCGGCGTCCGCGTCGGAGAGCAGGTCGGAGGCGGCCGGGTCGACGTACACGGGACTCTCGCGCAGGGCCGCCCCGATGTCGGAGACGTCGGTGGCGGCCTGCGCGCCGGGCGCACTGGCCATCAGCACCGCCAGCGCGGCGATGACCGGCGCGATCAGGAGGCGTATGAGGACTTGAGCGCGGACGTCCTTCATACCTTCGAAAATACCCGAACACACCTCAATCAGACATAAGTGCGGGGTTGGAGATTCGCCGCGGGCGACCGGGTCACGCCGCGGGCGTCACTCCCGCCCGCAGCAGCCCGTACGTGTACGCGTCCTCCAGGGCCTGCCAGGAGGCGGCGATGACGTTCTCCGCGACGCCCACCGTGGCCCACTCCCCCGTGCCGTCGCTGGTGGAGATGAGGACCCTGGTCGTGGACTGGGTGCCGTGCACGCCCTCCAGGATGCGGACCTTGTAGTCGACCAGGTCCAGCTTGGCCAGCTCCGGGTAGAGCTTCTCCAGCGCCACGCGCAGGGACCGGTCCAGGGCGTTGACCGGGCCGTTGCCCTCGGCGGTGGCGACGATGCGCTCGCCCTTGGCCCAGAGCTTGACGGTGGCCTCGTTGGCGTGGCTGCCGTCGGGGCGGTCCTCGGTGATCGCCCGCCAGGACTCGACCTCGAAGTACTTGAGCGGCCTGCCCTCGGCCTCGGCGCGCAGCAGCAGCTCGAAGCTGGCGTCGGCGGCCTCGTAGGTGTAGCCGGCCAGCTCGCGCTCCTTGACCCGCTCGACGACCCGGCCGACCAGTTCGCGGTCGCCGCCGAGGTCGACGCCGAGCTCCTTGCCCTTCAGCTCGATGGAGGCGCGGCCGGCCATGTCGGAGACCAGCATCCGCATGGTGTTGCCGACCAGCTCGGGGTCGATGTGCTGGTAGAGGTCGGGATCGACCTTGATCGCGGAGGCGTGCAGGCCGGCCTTGTGCGCGAAGGCGGAGACCCCGACGTAGGGCTGATGGGTGGAGGGGGTGAGGTTCACGACCTCGGCGATGGCGTGCGAGATCCGGGTCGTCTCGCGCAGCCGGCCCTCGGGCAGCACCTGCTTGCCGTACTTCAGCTCCAGCGCGGCCACGACCGGGAACAGGTTGGCGTTGCCGACGCGCTCGCCGTAGCCGTTGGCCGTGCACTGGACGTGGGTCGCGCCCGCGTCGACGGCGGCCAGGGTGTTGGCGACGGCGCAGCCGGTGTCGTCCTGGGCGTGGATGCCGAGCCGGGCGCCGGTGTCGGCCAGCACCGTGGCGACCACGGCCTGGATCTGCGCCGGGAGCATGCCGCCGTTGGTGTCGCAGAGGACGACGACGTCGGCGCCGGCCTCGGCGGCGGTGCGGACGACCGCCTTCGCGTACTCGGGGTTGGCGCGGTAGCCGTCGAAGAAGTGCTCGCAGTCGACGAAGACCCGGCGGCCCTGGGCCTTCAGGTGGGAGACCGTGTCGGCCACCATCGCCAGGTTCTCGTCCAGCGTGGTGCGCAGGGCCAGCTCCACGTGCCGGTCGTGGGACTTGGCGACCAGGGTGATCACCTGGGCGCCGGACTCCAGCAGCGCCCTGACCTGGTGGTCCTCGGCGGCGGTCGCGCCCGGACGGCGGGTGGCACCGAAGGCGACCAACTGGGCGTGCCGGAAGTCGATCTCCTGCTGGGCACGGGCGAAGAACTCGGTGTCGCGCGGGTTGGCGCCGGGCCAGCCGCCCTCGATGAAGCCCACACCGAAGTCGTCCAGGTGCCGTGCGATGGCCAGCTTGTCCGCGACCGTGAGGTTGATGCCCTCGCGCTGCGCGCCGTCGCGCAGAGTGGTGTCGAAGACGTGGAACGAATCGTCGAGTTCGCTGGTTGCGGTCATGATCTGAAGGCTCCTGTATGGGATCTCGGTCTACCGGAATGACCGGTTCCACCGTCCGTCTATGATCCCTCGCGCTCTCTTCCCGGCTTGGGGTGGGCCAGGAAAACGAAAAACCCCTCGCGGGTGCGAGAGGTCTGCGCGCGGGTCGAGGACGACGGTGTCCGCCCGTACCTGGTCGTACGTGGCGGTCACTGCGGACCGGCGCGCCTGCTGCCAATAATCATGGCGAACGAGAGCACGGGGGCAGTCTGGCACATTCCGTCCAGCCGCTCACCGGGCGTCTCAGGATGCGAGCGGTGCCCTGGTCAGGCGTCCGTGAAGAGGCAGTCCGCCAGGAATTCCCGCGCGTGGGCGAGGACCTGCGCCCGGTCTGTCCCGCGCAGGCCGATCGCCACGTGGATGGCGAGGCCGTCGAGGAGGGCCCGCAGCCGGGACGCGAACCGGTCGGGGTCGACGCGGCGGAACTCGCCGCGCGAGACGCCCTCGGCGAGCAGGGCGACCAGGTCGCGGTGCCAGGCGCCCTCGATCGCGGCCTGCCGGTCGCGGGCGTCGGACTCGTCGGCGGCGCCCTGCGAGCGGTTCCACACCTCCAGCCACAGCGTCCAGTGCGGGTCGCGGTGGCCGTCGGGGACGTAGAGGTCGACGTACTCCTGGAGGCGTGCACGGGCGGTGCCGGGCCGGGTGAGCAGGCGGCCGCGTTCGACGCCGAGGCGGCCCTCGCTCCACTCCAGGGTGCGCAGCAGCAGTTCGTCCTTGGAGCGGAAGTAGTAGAGGAGGTGGCCGCTGCTCATGCCGACCTCGCGGCCGAGCGCCGCCATGGTCAGCTTCTCCAGGCCGCGCTCGGCGATCATCTCCATGGCGGCGGCGAGCACGTCCTCGCGCGGCGGCGCCTGTCTGCGCCCACCACCGGCCATGTCCCGCTCCTAGGTCGTCTGGATCCTCGGCTGCTGCTGCGTGATGCAGTGGATGCCCCCGCCCCCCGCGAAGATCGTACGCGCGTCCACCAGGGTCACCGTCCGCCGCGGGTGCAGGCGGCGGAAGATACCGGCCGCGATCTCGTCGCGCGGGTCGTCGAAGGCGCACAGGACGACGCCGCCGTTGCACAGGTAGTGGTTGATGTAGGAGTAGTCGGCCCAGTGGCCGTCGGCCTCCAGGACGGTCGGGGCGGGAACCTCGACGACCTCCAGGCGGCGGCCCCGGGCGTCGGTGGCGGCGCGCAGGACGCCGATGGCCTCCTTGGTCACCTCGTGGTCGGGGTGGGCCGGGTCCGGCTGGTGGTGGGCGACGACGACGCCCGGCGCGGCGAAGGCGGCGACGATGTCGACGTGGCCGAGGGTGCCGAAGCCGTTGGGCGGGTAGTCGCCGGTGAGGCCGCGGGGCAGCCAGATCGCCTTGCTGGTGCCGAGGTGGGCGTGCACCTCCGCCTCGACCCGCTCCCTGGTCCAGCCGGGGTTGCGTTCGGGCCCGAGCTGCACGGTCTCGGTGAGCAGCACGGTGCCCTCGCCGTCTACGTGGATGCCGCCGCCCTCGTTGACGAGCGGCGAGGCGTAGGTCCGGGCGCCCGCGAGGTCGGCGACGTGCGCGCCGATCTTCGCGTCGTGCTCCCAGCGGGCCCACTCCTGCGCGCCCCAGCCGTTGAAGGTCCAGTCGACCGCGGCCAGCCCGTCCGGTCCGGTGAGGAAGGTGGGGCCGATGTCCCGCATCCACGCGTCGTCCAGCTCGCGTTCGACGGTGTCGATGCCGTCGCCGAGCAGCGCCCGCGCCTCGGCGGACCGGCCCGGACCGCACACCACGGTCACCGGTTCGAAGCGGCGCACGGCGCGGGCGACACCGGCCCAGGCGATGTGCGCGGCGGCCAGGTCCCCGGGGTCCTCGAAGGTGGGGTTGGGGCCCGGCCACGCCATCCAGGTGCGTTCGTGCGGGGCCCACTCGGCGGGCATGCGGAAGCCGTCGGCGGCAGGGGTCATGGCGGGCACCTTCACAGGAAGTAGAGGCGGTTGAGGGAGACGGACTCGGCGGGTTCGGAGCGCAGCGGGTCGCCGTCCAGGGTGACCAGGCCGGTGCGCCGGTCGACGTCGACCTGTCCGGTGCGGGAGTTCAGGCGCAGGTCGGCCGGTCCGATGGAGCGGGTGCCGCGCACGGCGACCCGGCGGCGGCGGGTGGGCATCGTGTCGTGCCCCTGGTCCACGGCGGCCTGCGCGACGAAGGCGACGGAGATCTCGGCGGGGGTGGCGCCGTGCGCGCCGAACTGCGGGCCGAGGACGAGGGGTTCGCAGGTGTCGGTCGCCGCGTTCGGGTCGCCGACCACGCCGTACGCCGGGAAGCCCGCCTTGAGGACGAGCTGCGGCTTGGCGCCGAAGTACTCCGGGCGCCACAGCACGATGTCGGCGAGCTTGCCGGCCTCGATGGAGCCGACCTCGTGCGCGAGGCCGTGGGCGATGGCGGGGTTGACGGTCAGCTTCGCCATGTAGCGCAGGACGCGCTCGTTGTCGTTGTCGTCGTCGGGGGCGCCGAACTCGGCCTTCATCTTGCCCGCCATCGCGAAGGTGCGGCGGACCGTCTCGCCGGCCCGGCCCATGCCCTGGGCGTCGGAGGAGGTGATGCCGATGGCTCCCAGGTCGTGCAGCACGTCCTCGGCGCCCATGGTCCCCTCGCGGATGCGGTCGCGGGCCATGGCGGCGTCGCCCGGCAGTTCGGTCTTGAGGTCGTGGACGGAGACGATCATGCCGTAGTGCTCGGCCACCGCGTCCCGGCCGAACGGCAGGGTGGGGTTGGTGGAGGAGCCGATGACGTTGGGGACGCCGGCCATCTTCAGCACGTTGGGGACGTGTCCGCCGCCGCAGCCCTCGATGTGGAAGGCGTGGATGGTGCGGCCCTCCAGGACACGGAGGGTGTCCTCGACCGACAGGCACTCGTTGAGGCCGTCGCTGTGCAGGGCGACCTGGACGTCGTGCTCCTCGGCGACGCGCAGCGCGGTGTCGAGGGCGCGGGTGTGGGCGCCCATGTCCTCGTGCACCTTGAAGCCGGACGCGCCGCCCTCGGCCAGCGCCTCGATCAGCGGTGCCTCGTGGGACGAGGAACCCCGGCCCAGGAACCCGATGTTGACCGGCCAGGCGTCGAAGGCGCCGAACGCGTGCTTCAGCGCCCAGGGCGAGTTGACGCCGACGCCCCAGACCGGCCCGAACTCCTGGCCGATGATCGTCGTCACGCCGGAGGCGAGCGACGCCTCCATGATGCGCGGGGAGAGCAGGTGGACGTGGGTGTCGACGGCTCCGGCGGTGGCGATCAGGCCCTCGCCGGAGACGATGGACGTGCCGGTGCCGACGACCACCTCGACGCCGTCGAGGGTGTCGGGGTTGCCGGCCCGGCCGATGGCGTGGATGCGGCCCTCGCGGATGCCGATGGACACCTTGCGGATGCCCTGGACCGCGTCGATGACGACGACGTTGCTGATGACGACGTCGCAGGTCTCGCGCACCGCGGCGGCCTTGAGGTGCAGCCCGTCGCGGGCGGTCTTGCCGAACCCGGCCAGGAACTCGTCGCCCTGGAGCTGGGCGTCGGACTCGACGCGGATCACCAGCCCCGAGTCGCCGAGGCGCAGCCGGTCGCCCGCACGGGGGCCGTGGGTGGCGGCGTAGGCGTACGGGTCGATGTGGATCGACTCACTGATCTCGCGTCCCTTGGAGCGGCTCATCGCACGCCTCCTTCCGGTGATCCGTCTGCTACGGGGGGCACGCCCAGGTATCCGCAGGCCGCCGCCCGCCGCAGGGCCTCCTCCTTGGCGCCCGGCGCGTCCAGCGGCCCGTCGACCAGTCCGGCGAACCCGATCGCGATCCGCCGCCCGCCGATGGGCACCAGGCCGACCTCGGCGCTCTCGCCGGGCCCGAAGCGGACGGAGGACCCGGCGGGGACCGCGAGACGCATGCCGTAGGCCCGCTCTCGGTCGAAGTCCAGGCGCGGGTTGGCCTCGAAGAAGTGGAAGTGGGAGGTCACGGAGACCGGCACGGTCGCGGTGTTGGTGACCGGCAGCCGGAGCGCGGCCTCGGGTTCGGCGTGGTCGGGCCCCGGCAGCAGGGCCCCCGGGCCCGCCGGGCCCAGTCCCCCGCCCCCGATCGGCGCGGAGACGACCGCGAGCCGGGAGCCGTCGTCGAAGACGGCCTCCACGTGGACCTCGGTGACCACGTCCGCGACTCCGGGCAGCACGTCGTCCGGGCCGAGCACGGACCGGGCCCGCTCGACGGCCTCGGCGAGACGGGCACCGTCGCGGGCGGCCTCGCACACGGTGTCCGCGATCAGCGCGGTCGCCTCCGGCACGTTCAGCCGGAGCCCGCGGCTTTGGCGGGCCCGGGCCAGCTCGGCCGCCCCGAAGAGCAGCAGCCGGTCACGTTCCGTGGGGGTCAGTCTCACGACGCGGCACCTCCTTGCCATCCCGACTTTAGAGCACCACTCTAAACAGAGCATCCCTCGAACGGAACCATTGACGGGCAGCACAAGCAGACGTCACATTGAACGTCGCTCTAAACCATCAGGCGGCCGTCGAAGGAGACCAGCCATGCCGATCGAACAGCGCGGAGTCGACACCATCCCCGAGGAGGAACGCACCAGCGGGCCCAGGGATCTCGTCTCGATCCTGCTGGGCTCCAACCTCTGCCTCGGCGTGATCGTCTTCGGCTGGCTGCCGCCCTCCTTCGGCCTGGGCTGGTGGGCGTCGGTCGGCGCGGTGGTGGCGGGCACGGTCGCCGGCACGCTGTTCACGGCACCGCTCGCGCTGGTCTCGCTGCGCACCGGCACCAACCTGTCCACGTCGTCCGGCGCCCAGTTCGGCGTGCGCGGGCGGCTGGTGGGTTCGGTGGTCGGGCTGCTGCTGGCCCTCGGCTACACGGCGCTGACCGTGTGGATCGGCGGGGACGTGATGATGGGCGTGCTCGGCCGCCTCGTCGGACTCCCGCAGGGCGGGGCCGCGTACGCCGTCGTCTACGGCCTGCTCGCCGCGGCGACCGTCGCGGGCGCGGTCTACGGCTACCGGGTGCTGCTCGCCATGTCGAAGGTGCTGGCCTACGGCATGACGGCCCTGCTGGTCCTGGGCGTGATCGCCTACGCACCCGACTTCACCACCGCCGCGCTCCCCGAGGCCGGCGGCTACCTGCTGGGCGGCTTCTGGCCGACGTGGCTGCTCGCCGCCGTGGCCGCGGGACTGTCGGGGCCGATCGCCTTCATCACGCTGCTCGGCGACTACACCCGCTACATCTCACCGGCCCGCTTCTCCTCGCGCCGGGTGCTGCACGCGACCTGGCTGGGGCTGATGCTGGGGCTGCTCGTGCCGCAGCTCTTCGGCACCTTCACGGCGTACGCCGCCCGTGCCGCCCTCGACTACGCGGGCCCGCTGGTCGACGCCGCCCCCGCCTGGTACCTGGTACCGCTGCTGCTGGCCGCCTCGGCCGGCTCGGTGGGCAACGCCGGGCTGATGCTCTACTCGATGGGCCTCGACCTGGACGCCATCCTGCCGCGCGCCTCCCGCGCCCGCGCCACCTGTGCCGTCGCCGTCGTCGCGACGGCCTGCGTGTTCGCCGGGCACTACGCCTGGGACGCGCAGTCGGCGATGACGTCGTTCGTGCTGCTGCTCACGGCGATCGGCACGCCGTGGGCGGTCATCACGATGATCGGCTCGGTCCGCTGCGGCGGGGTCTACGACGCCGACGCGCTCCAGGTCTTCAACCGCCGCGCGCGGGGCGGGATCTACTGGTACCGCGCCGGCTGGAACGTCCCCGCGACGGCCGCCTGGGCGGTGGGCGCGACGGTGGGCGTCCTGGCCGTGTCCCTGCCGTCCTACGAGGGCCCCCTGCTGTCCCTGACCGGCGGGGTGGACTGCAGCTTCCTGCTGTCGGGCCTGGTGGGCGGGGTGGTCTACGTGATCGCGGTGCCGGGTGCCGTCGCGTCCGCGGCGAGCGCGACGGAGCTCGCGCCGGCTGCCGCTTCCCCGAGCGAGTCGGGTGGTGGGCGGGCATAGGCCGGGATCCGGGGCGGGCCCCCGGCAGGGCCCGCCCCACGCCGGGTACGTCAGGCCAGCCGGTGCATCCAGCCGTGCTTGTCCTCGGCCTTGCCCCGCTGGATGTCCAGCAGCGCCGTACGCAGCCGCTGCGTCACCTCGCCCGGCTCGCCCCCGCTCTGCTTCCACTCCGCACCGGCCCGCTTCACCGTGCCGACCGGCGTGATCACCGCGGCGGTGCCGCAGGCGAAGACCTCGGTGAGGGTGCCGTTCTCCGAGTCGCGCTGCCACTGCTCGACCGAGACGCGGCCCTCCTCCGCCTCGTAGCCGAGGTCACGGGCGACGGTGAGCAGGGAGTCCCGGGTGACGCCCTCCAGGATGGAACCGGTGAGGGAGGGCGTGATGATCTTGTCGCCGTACACGAAGTACAGGTTCATGCCGCCCAGTTCCTCGACCCACTGGTGCTCGACCGCGTCGAGGTAGCAGACCTGGTCGCAGCCCTTGGCCGCCGCCTCCGCCTGCGCGAGCAGCGACGCGGCGTAGTTGCCGCCGGTCTTGGCGTCGCCCATGCCGCCGGGGACGGCGCGGACGCGGTCCTCGGAGACCCAGATGGAGACCGGCTTGACACCGCCCGGGAAGTAGGCGCCGGCCGGGGAGGCGATGACCAGGAAGAGGTACTCGCCGGCCGGCTTGACACCCAGGCCGACCTCGGTGGCGATCATGAAGGGGCGCAGGTAGAGGGATTCCTCACCGCCGTGCGCCGGGACCCAGTCCTGGTCCTGGCGGACCAGCGCGTCGCACGCCTCGATGAACGTCTCCACCGGCAGCTCGGGCATGCCGAGGCGGCGCGAGGAGGCCTGGAAGCGGCGGCCGTTCTTCTCCGGCCGGAAGGTGGCGACGCTCCCGTCGGGCCGGCGGTAGGCCTTCAGGCCCTCGAAGATCTCCTGCGCGTAGTGCAGGACCATGGTGGCCGGGTCGAGGGAGAGCGGGGCGTACGGGACGAGCTGACCGTCGTGCCAGCCGCGGCCCTCGGTCCACTTGATCGTCACCATGTGGTCGGTGAAGTGGCGGCCGAACCCGGGGTTGGCCAGAATCGCCTGCCGCTCCGCGTCGGAGAGCGGGTTGGCGGAGGGCTTGAGCTCGATCGTGCGCGTCGTCATGGGTTGATGTCCTTCACCGGTTTGATTGTGACGGGCCGCTGTCACGCCCGTACGGCCGGTGGCCGGTGGCAGGACGTCCGAGCATTCCCTCATGTCACGGCTTCGCGTTCGATTATCGCGCGCGACCGGTGACGGATGAAACGGGGTGAATGCGGCCCAGGGTCTGATGGTCGCACCTGGCGGACGCAGGAGAAAGCCGCCGGGTGCCTTGTTTCTCGGACCCGGCGGCTACGAAAGGTTTTGTTTCGAGTGCGCCGGATCAGCCGGCTACTCGGGCGGCGAGCGCGTCGCCGATCTCGGAGGTGGTGCGCGCGGGCAGGTCGCCGCGCTCGCCGAGGTCGGCGGAGACGGCCTCCTCGATCCGGGCCGCCTCGCCCTCGTACCCGAGGTGGCGCAGGAGCAGGGCGACGGACAGGACCGTGGCGGTCGGGTCGGCCTTGCCCTGGCCGGCGATGTCGGGGGCGGAGCCGTGCACCGGCTCGAACATCGAGGGGAAGTCGCCGGACGGGTTGATGTTCCCGCTGGCGGCGACGCCGATGCCGCCGGAGACGGCCGCGGCGAGGTCGGTGATGATGTCGCCGAAGAGGTTGTCGGTGACGATCACGTCGAAGCGCGACGGGTCGGTGACCAGGTAGATGGTCGCGGCGTCGACGTGGATGTAGTCGGTGGTGACCTCGGGGTACTCCGCGGCCACCTTGTTGAAGATGTCGGTCCACAGGTGGCCCGCGAAGGTCAGCACGTTGTTCTTGTGGACCAGCGTGAGCTTCTTGCGGGGGCGGGCCTGGGCGCGGGCGAAGGCGTCGCGGACGACGCGCTCGACACCGAAGGCCGTGTTGACGGAGACCTCGGTGGCGACCTCGTGCTCGGTGCCCTTGCGGATGGTGCCGCCGTTGCCGGTGTACGGGCCCTCGGTGCCCTCGCGGACGACGACGAAGTCGATCTCCGGCTGGCCGGCGAGCGGGGTGGCGACACCCGGCAGCAGCTTGGACGGGCGCAGGTTGACGTGGTGGTCGAAGGCGAAGCGGAGCTTGAGCAGGAAGCCGCGCTCCAGGACGCCGGACGGCACCGTCGGGTCGCCGATGGCGCCGAGCAGGATGGCGTCGTGGCCCTTGAGGGCGTCGAGGTCGGCGTCGGTGAGGGTCTCACCGGTGGCGTGGTAGCGCCGGGCGCCGAAGTCGAACTCCTTGGTCTCCAGCTTCACATCCTGCGGAAGGACGGCGGAGAGCACCTTCAGGCCTTCGGCCACGACCTCCTGGCCGATGCCGTCACCGGGGATCACTGCGAGATTGAGGCTGCGAGAACTTGCCGACATGTGCGGCACCCTACTCCTCGTCCCACGGGATGACACGAGGCGTCCGGCATGCGGACGCCCCGCTGCCCGCGGCTCAGTGCCCGGTGGACCCGCCGTTGTCCCGGCGGTCGAGGGCGCGCTGGAGGGCGGCCGCGGCGTTCTTGCGGTCGGAGTCGGCGCTGCGGGAGAGGTGGCGGACTCGGCGGCGGACGGTCGTCTCGGCCATGGGAATCGACTCCTTCGGCACTAAGGGAGCGCGGAGAGCGAGCGGTACGGAGAGACGCCGGAAGGGGCGGGGAGCGCGGTGCCGCAGGGGTTGCCTGCGCGGGGCCCGGCTCACGACCGCCATCCGCTCGATCGAGCGGTACGTTCGGCTCCTACAAAGCTAAGGGAGTGCGGAGCGTCTGTCTCCACAATTACTCGGACTTCCTACTATCTGAGACGGTGCCCTCGGTCACACGCCCCCGAACTGCGAAAACGCCCGGGGGGCCAGGTCGGTCGACCTGGCCCCCCGGGCGTCGCTCACAGGGCGTCAGCCCATGTGCGGGTACGTGTAGTCGGTCGGCGCGACCAGCGTCTCCTTGATGGCGCGGGTCAGCGTCCAGCGCATCAGGTTCTGCGGGGCACCGGCCTTGTCGTTGGTGCCGGAGGCGCGGCCGCCGCCGAAGGGCTGCTGGCCGACCACGGCGCCGGTCGACTTGTCGTTGATGTAGAAGTTGCCGGCCGCGTAGCGCAGCTTCTCCATCGTGTACGCCGCCGCCGCACGGTCGTTGGAGATGACCGAGCCGGTGAGGGCGTAGTCGGAGACGGACTCCATCTGGGTGAGCATCGCGTCGTACGCGCCGTCCACGCCGTCGTCGTAGACGTGCACGGCGAGGAACGGGCCGAAGTACTCGGTGCGGAAGACCTCGTTCTCCGGGTCGGTGCACTCGACGACCGTCGGGCGCACGAAGTAGCCGACCGAGTCGTCGTAGGAGCCGCCCGCGACGATCGTGCAGGTCTCGTCCGCCTTGGCGCGGTCGATGGCCGCCTTGTTCTTGGCGAAGGACCGCGCGTCGATGACGGCGCCCACGAAGTTCGACAGGTCGGTGACGTCACCCATGGTGAGGTAGTCGACCTCGGCGGCGAACTCCTCCTTGAAGCCGTCGTTCCAGATGGACGCCGGGATGTACGCGCGGGAGGTGGCGCTGCACTTCTGGCCCTGGTACTCGAAGGCACCGCGGGTCAGCGCGGTCTTGAGCACGGCGCGGTCGGCGCTCGGGTGGGCGACGAGGAAGTCCTTGCCGCCGGTCTCGCCGACCAGGCGCGGGTAGGTGCGGTACTTCTCGATGTTGTTGCCGACCGTCTTCCACAGGTGCTGGAAGGTCTTGGTCGAGCCGGTGAAGTGGATGCCCGCGAGGTCCCGGTGCTCCAGGGCGACCTCGGAGACCGCGATGCCGTCGCCGGTGACCAGGTTGATGACGCCCTTGGGCAGCCCGGCCTCCTCGAGCAGCTGCATCAGCAGCACGGCGGCGTGGGTCTGCGTCGGGGACGGCTTCCAGACCACCACGTTGCCCATGAGGGCCGGGGCGGTGGGCAGGTTGGCCGCGATCGCGCTGAAGTTGAACGGCGTGATCGCGTAGACGAAGCCCTCCAGCGGGCGGTGGTCCATGCGGTTCCACACGCCCTGGGAGTTGGCCGGGGGCTGCTCGGCCAGGATGTTGCGGGCGTAGTGGACGTTGAAGCGCCAGAAGTCGATCAGCTCGCAGGGGCTGTCGATCTCGGCCTGCTGGGCCGTCTTGGACTGGCCGAGCATCGTGGAGGCGGCGATGGTCTCGCGCCACGGGCCGGACAGCAGCTCGGCGGCGCGCAGGATGATCGCCGCGCGGTCGTCGAAGGACATCGCGCGCCACGCGGGGGCCGCGGCCAGGGCGGCGTCGATCGCGTCCTGGGCGTCCTGCTGGGTGGCGTTGGCGTAGGTACCCAGGCGGGACTTGTGGTTGTGCGGCTGCACGACGTCGAAGCGCTCACCGCCGCCCATCCGCTTGACGCCGCCGATGGTGCAGGGCAGGTCGACCGGATTGTCGGCCAGCTCCTTGAGCTTGACCTCGAGACGGGCACGCTCGGGCGAGCCGGGGGCGTAGCCGTGCACCGGCTCGTTGACGGGGGTGGGGACCTGGGTCACAGCGTCCATGGTTTCCGTTACTCCTTACTGAGCGGTCTTGCGAGCGGGTGCGGGCTCAGCCCTTGCTGACCATCGAGCGGGCGAAGAACCGGAGGTTCGCCGGCTTCTCCGCCAGACGGCGCATGAAGTAGCCGTACCAGTCGGTGCCGTAGGCGGTGTAGACGCGCATGCGGTGGCCCTCGGCGGCCAGCCGCAGGTGCTCGTCGCCGCGGATGCCGTACAGCATCTGGAACTCGTACTCGTCGAGCTTGCGCCCGGCGGTGCGGGCCAGCTCCTGGGCGATGGAGATCAGGCGCGGGTCGTGCGACCCGATCATCGGGTAGCCCTCGCCCTCCATCAGGGTGCGCAGGATGCGGACGTACGCCTTGTCGATCTCGTGGCGCTGCTGGTACGCGACCTCTGCGGGCTCCTTGTAGGCGCCCTTCACCAACCGTACGCGAGAGCCGCTGTCGGCGAGGCGGCGCGCGTCGGCCTCGGTGCGGAAGAGGTAGGCCTGGATGACGCAGCCGGTCTGCGGGACGTCCTTCCGCAGCTCGTCGTGGATGGCGAACATCGAGTCGAGGGTGGTGTGGTCCTCGGCGTCGAGGGTGACGGTGGTGCCGATCTCGGCGGCGGCCTCGACGACCGGGCGGACGTTCTTCAGGGCCAGCTCGTGGCCGCCGTCCAGCGCCTGGCCGAACATCGACAGCTTCACCGACATCTCGGCGCGGGTGCCGAGCTCCAGCGGCTTCAGCCGGTCGATCAGCTCCAGGTAGGCGTCGCGGGCGGCCTCGGCCTGCTCGGGGGTCGTGATGTCCTCGCCGACGACGTCCATCGTCAGTTCCAGGCCCTGGTCGGTCAGGTCCCGGATGATCGGCACGATCTCGTCGACCGTCTCGCCGGGGATGAACCGGTCGACGACCGGCTTGGTCACGGGCGCGGCCGACACCAGCCGGCGCATCCGGTCGCTGCGCGACGCGGCGAGAATCACGGGACCCAGCACGGGGCACCTCCACTTACCAACCAACACGAGGCCGTAGCCCGACGGACGGGGGACGGCACGGAGAACCACCGTGAAATCTAAGGATCCCCCCGATCGTCGGCCATCGACAGGTGTCACGCATCCGTGCCACAGATCTCAGACATGTGTATGAAAGCGGCGCGCAAATGCGGCAGAATGCCCGGGTGACGACGGATTCCAAGGGTGACTACCAGGAGCTGATCGACGAGATCTCCGAGCTGCTGGGCGCCCCGGCGACCCTGGAGAACCGCGACTTCGAGCTGATCGCCTTCGGTGCCTACGACAGCGAGGGCGACCTCGACCCCTCCGCCCTGGACCCGGTGCGCACCCGCTCGATCCTGACCCGGCGCTCCACCGCCGCCGTCCGGGCCTGGTTCGAGGGCTTCGGCATCACCCGTGCCACCGGCCCGGTCCGCATCCCGCCGACGCCGGAGGCGGGGGTGTACCGGGGCCGCACCTGTCTGCCGGTCCGCCATCGGGGCGTGGTCCTCGGCTATGTGTGGCTCCTGGACACCGACCCCGGTCCGACGGAGCGGCAGCTGACCGCGGCCATGGCGGTGACCACCCGGATCGGCGCGCTGCTCGCGGACGAGGCGCAGCACGGCGCGGACCTGAGCCGGGAGCTGCGGGCGGTACTGACCGCGGAGCGGGACTGGCAGCGGGACATGGCCGTGGCGGAGCTGCGCACCGCGCTGGGCGCCCGCGCGGACGCCCTGCACGCGGTGGTCTGCGTGGCGCCCTGGCCGTCGGCCGATCCCGAGGACGCGCCCTCGGTCCGCACGGTGCCGGCGGCGACGGCGCTGTGCACGGTGCCGTGGGGCACCGCGGGCGAGTCGCTGGCCCTGCTGGTGCGGCTGCGCTCGGCGGACGTGCCGACCCCGGCGACCTCGGCGGCGGCCCGGCTCCTCGAACGGGCCCGCGGCGGCGGGATCGCGGCCGGGGTCTCCGCGCCGCGCTCGGGGCTGGCGGAGCTGGGGGCGGCCTGGTGGGAGGCATCGGCGGCGGCGCGGGCGGCACGCGCGGAGTCCCGCTTCGGTCCGGTCGCGGAGTGGACGTCCATCGGGGCGTTCCGCCTGCTGACCGCGCTGCCCCCGCGGTCCGCGGACGACCCCGCCCTGCGGGTCCTGCTCTCCCCGGCCCACCGGGAGCTGGTCCGCACCGCCGAGACCTACCTCGACCGCGCGGGGCAGGCCGGCCGCGCCGCCGCCGAGCTGGGCATCCACCGCCAGACCCTGTACTACCGCCTCTCCCGCGTCGAACAGCTCACCGGCCTGGACCTGGACGACGGGGAGGACCGGCTGCTGCTGCACATGGCCCTCAAGGCGCACCGCCTGTAGCGGCGTCCATCACCTGACGCAGGCCGGCGGCCAGCCGCGCGCCGTCGGGCGCGGACTTCGGGTCGAACGTCCACTGGGCGATGAGGCCCGTCATCAGGGTCACGTAGAACGCGCCGAGCGTGTCCGCCGTGTCGTCGGAGACGTCCTCCTCCCGGCCGCCCATGAGCAGCGGGATCAGACCGCGCCCCGCCTCGCGCTGCGCCGCCGCCAGGTGGTCGCGGACCTCCGGGAGCCGGTCGCCGAGGGCGACGATCTCCATGCTGAGCCGCCACAGCGAGCCGGGCTCTTTCATGGTGCCGACGATGTTCGACCACACCCGCTCGAACCGCTCCAGGGAGCCGGGCCGGGTCTCGTCCAGGCCCCCGTCCCCCTCGAAGGCGTCGCCCATCCCCTCCACCAGCGCCACGTACGCCTGCGCGAGCAGCGCGTCCTTCGACCCGTAGTGGTAGCCGATGGAGGCCAGGTTGGTCCCCGACTCCTTGACGATGTCGCGTGCCGTCGTGCGCATGAACCCCTTGGCGAGCAGGCAGCGCTTGGCGCCCTCCAGCAGATCCTCACGGTGTCCCATGGCCACACCCTACCCGGCCTGCTATACGTCCGTCTTAAACAATCGTTCTATACAAGCGTATAAGACGTGCGTACAGTCCTCGGCATGACACCGAACCCGCCTCTGGCCGGCCGCCGCGAGTGGACCGCCCTGACCGTGCTGATGCTTCCGCTGCTCCTGGTCTCGATGGACGTCTCGGTCCTCTACTTCGCGGTCCCGGAGATCAGCGCGGACCTGGACCCCACCGGCACCCAGCAGCTGTGGATCTTCGACATCTACGGCTTCGTGCTGGCCGGTCTGCTGATGACGATGGGAGCGGTGGGCGACCGCATCGGCCGGCGCAGGCTGCTCCTGCTGGGCGCGGCGGCCTTCGGCGGAGCCTCGCTGCTCGCCGCCTACGCGCACACCGCCGAGACGCTGATCGCGGCCCGCGCGGTCCTCGGCATCGGCGGCGCCACCCTGATGCCGTCGACGATGGCGCTGGTCCGCACGATGTTCACCGATCCCTCCCAGCGGGCGAAGGCGATCGGGCTGTGGTCCGGGGTGATGACGGCCGGGATCGCGCTCGGCTCGGTCATGAGCGGCGTCCTCGTCGAGCACTTCTGGTGGGGCTCGGTCTTCCTGGTCAACCTGCCGGCGATGGCCCTGCTGCTGATCCTCGGACCGCTGCTGCTCCCGGAGTCCCGCAACCCCTCCCCCGGCCGCTTCGACCTGCTGAGCGTCCCGCTGTCGATGGCGGCCGTGCTGCCCGTCGTCTACGGCCTGAAGGAGCTTCCCTCCGAGGGCTGGAACGTCCGCTACGTCGTCTCGATCACCGTCGGTCTGCTGTTCGCGGCGCTGTTCGTGCAGCGTCAGCGCACCTCGGCCTCGCCGATGATCTCGCCGGCCCTCTTCCGCGGCCACGGCTTCACCCCGGCGCTGGTCCTCAACACCGTGTCGGCCTTCGGGATGATGGGCTCCGCGTACTTCTCCACGCAGTACCTCCAGTCGGTCCTCGGCAAGAGCGCGCTGGAGGCCGCGCTGTGGAGCCTGCTGCCGTCGGTGCTCATCGGCGTCGCCGCCCCGGTCGCCGCCCAGCTGGTCCAGCGCGGTGTCGAGCGCGCGTACGTCGTGACGGCCGGCTTCGGCACGGGGGCGGCCGGTTATGTGCTGATGGCCCTGTCCGGTACCGACTCGCTGTGGCTGGTGCTGGCCTCGTGCGGCGTCCTCGCCGCCGGCATCGTCGTCGTGATGTCCCAGCTCACCGACCTCGCGCTCGGCTCGGCGCCCGTCGAGAAGGCGGGCGCGGCCTCGTCACTGCTGGAGACCGGCACCGAGTTCGGCGGCGCGATGGGCATGGCCGCCCTCGGTTCCATCGGTACGGCCCTCTACCGCCACGGCATGCCGTCGGACGCACCCGCTCCGGCCCAGGAGACCCTCGGCGGCGCGCTGGCCGTCGCCGCCGAACTGCCCGGGCGCGCGGGAGACGCCCTGGCGACGGCGGCCCGCGAGGCGTTCACCGACGGCATGCGGGGCGCCGCGCTCGCGGGGGCGCTGGTGCTCCTGGCGGCCGCGGGGCTGGCGACGATGGGACTGCGGCACATCAGGGTGCGCCCGCAAGCGCCCACGCAAAACGCCGAACAGGCTGACCGACTCAGCCCGTCCGGCGCTTGAGAACGCGGTTGCTCAGACCAGGTTCACCGACCGGGCGGACGTCGCGCCGATCTCCGACGCGACCTCCGCCAGCACCCCGGAGGGCACCGTGTCGTCGACGGTCAGCACGGCCAGCGCCTCGCCGCCGACCGTCGCACGGGCGACCTGCATGCCGGCGATGTTGACGCCGGCCTCGCCGATGACGCGGCCGACGGTGCCGACGACGCCGGGACGGTCCTCGTAGCGCAGGACGACCATGTGGTCGGCGAGGGCGAGGTCGACGTCGTACTCACCGACGGCGACGATCTTCTGGAGGTGCTTCGGGCCGGCCAGCGTGCCGGAGACCGACACCTCCTCGCCGTCCGCGAGGGTGCCGCGCACCGTGACGACGTTGCGGTGCTCCGGGGACTCCGAGCTGGTGGTCAGCCGGACCTCGACGCCGCGCTCCTGCGCGAAGAGCGGGGCGTTGACGTACGACACCGTCTCGTCGACGACGTCCTCGAAGACACCCTTGAGGGCGGAGAGCTCCAGCACCTTCACGTCGTGCTGGGTGATCTCGCCGTAGACCTCGACGTCGAGGCGGACGGCGACCTCGCCGGCGAGCGCGGTGAAGATCCGGCCGAGGCGCTCGGCGAGCGGCAGACCCGGCTTGACGTCCTCGGCGATGACACCGCCCTGGACGTTGACCGCGTCCGGGACCAGCTCACCGGCGAGGGCGAGCCGCACCGACTTGGCGACCGCGATGCCGGCCTTCTCCTGGGCCTCGTCGGTGGAGGCGCCGAGGTGCGGGGTGGCGACCACCTGGTCGAACTCGAACAGCGGCGAGTCCGTGCACGGCTCCTTGGCGTACACGTCCAGGCCGGCGCCGGCGACGCGGCCCTCCTTGAGCGCCGAGTACAGCGCCGCCTCGTCGACGATGCCGCCACGCGCGGCGTTGACGATGCGGACGCTCGGCTTGACCCTGCGCAGCGCCTCGTCGCCGATCAGGCCGAGGGTCTCGGGGGTCTTGGGCAGGTGGACGGTGATGAAGTCGGAGACCTCGAGCAGCTCGTCCAGCGACAGCACCTTGACGCCCATCTGCGCGGCCCGCGCGGGCTGCACGTAGGGGTCGTAGGCGACGACCTTCATGCCGAAGGCCGACATGCGCTGCGCGACGAGGGCGCCGATGCGGCCGAGGCCGACGACACCGAGGGTCTTCTCGGCCAGCTCGACGCCGGTGTACTTGCTGCGCTTCCACTCGCCGTTCTTCAGCGCGGCGTTGGCCTGCGGGATGTTGCGGGCGGTGGCGACGATCAGGCCGCAGGCCAGCTCGGCGGCGGTCACGATGTTGGACGTCGGCGCGTTGACGACCATCACGCCGGCCTTGGTGGCGGCGGAGACGTCGACGTTGTCCAGGCCGACCCCGGCCCGGGCGACGACCTTCAGCTTCTTGGCGGCGGCGATGGCCTCGGCGTCGACCTTGGTGGCGGAGCGGACCAGGATCGCGTCCACGTCGGCGATGGCGGGGAGCAGTTCGGCCCGGTCCGCGCCGTTGCACTGGCGGATCTCGAAGTCGGGGCCGAGCGCGTCCACGGTCGCGGGCGACAGCTCTTCGGCGATGAGTACGACAGGTTTCGAGCTCACGTGAGTCCTCACAAGTCCAATGCGGACGGCCGTCCCGACGGCCGCATTCGGTGTCGCTAAGCCGCGTGGAAGACGCACGACGCTGTGGGCCTGACGCGTATGTGTTCAGCAGTCTAGTGGCGTGGCGGACGTCGTCCCGCGCCTCTGCGGAAGGATCACCCGTCCGTGGGTGGACGGGGTGGACAACGCCGTGCACCCGACGTTACCCCGGGTTCGCCGAAGGGGCCGGAGCGGCGTCGCTCCGGCCCCCGGCGGGTGAGGGCTACGCCTCTTCGTCGACCCAGCTCATGAGCTTGCGCAGCTCCTTGCCGGTGGTCTCCAGCAGGTGCTCGGAGTCCTGCTTCTTGTACTCGTTGTACTTCTTCAGACCGCCGTGGTACTCGTCCATCCACTGCTGGGCGAAGGTGCCGTCCTGGATCTCGGCGAGGACCTTCTTCATCTCGGCCTTGGTGGCGTCGGTGATGATCCGCGGGCCGGTGACGTAGTCGCCCCACTCGGCGGTCTCGGAGATCGACCAGCGCATCTTCTCCAGGCCGCCCTCGTACATGAGGTCCACGATCAGCTTCAGCTCGTGCAGGCACTCGAAGTAGGCGATCTCCGGCTGGTAGCCGGCCTCGGTCAGGGTCTCGAAGCCCGCCTTCACCAGCGCGGCCGTGCCACCGCAGAGGACGGCCTGCTCGCCGAAGAGGTCGGTCTCGGTCTCCTCGGTGAAGGTCGTCTTGATGACGCCGGCGCGGGTGCCGCCGATGCCCTTCGCGTACGACAGGGCCAGCGCGAAGGCGTTGCCGGAGGCGTCCTGCTCGACGGCCGCGATGCAGGGAACGCCGCGGCCCTCCTCGTACTGACGGCGCACCAGGTGGCCCGGGCCCTTGGGGGCGACCATGCAGACGTCCACGCCGGCCGGGGGCTTGATGAAGCCGTAGCGGATGTTGAGGCCGTGACCGAAGAACAGCGCGTCGCCGTCCTTCAGGTTGTCCTTGATGTGCTTCTCGTAGACCTCGGCCTGGATCGGGTCCGGGACGAGGATCATGATGACGTCGCCCTCGGCGGCGGCCTCGGACGGGCTCACCACGCGCAGGCCCTGCTCCTCGGCCTTGGCCTTGGACTTCGAGCCCTCGTGCAGACCGACGCGCACGTCGACGCCGGAGTCGCGCAGCGACAGGGCGTGGGCGTGGCCCTGGCTGCCGTACCCGATGACCGCGACCTTGCGGCCCTGGATGATGGACAGGTCGGCGTCGGCGTCGTAGAACAGCTCGGCCACTGGGTTCTCTCCTTGTGTGCAGGTGTTGCGTCCCACCGTATGCCGGTGGGGGGAAGGGAAGTTTCGGGGTCTCGGCATACGGGCGGCCGGTCGTCGCGCCGGCCGCCCGTCGCCGTCGTTATGCGGACCGGTCGAGTGCGCGCAGCGAGCGGTCCGTGATCGAACGGGCGCCGCGGCCGATGGCGATCGTGCCGGACTGGACGAGTTCCTTGATGCCGTACGGTTCCAGCATCCTGAGCATGGCGGACAGCTTGTCGCTGCTGCCGGTGGCCTCGATGGTGACGGCCTCCGGGGAGACGTCGACGGTCTTGGCGCGGAACAGCTGGACGATCTCGACGATCTGGGAGCGCGTCTCGTTGTCGGAGCGCACCTTCACCAGAACGAGTTCACGCTGGACGGCCTGGGCGGGCTCCAGCTCGACGATCTTGAGCACGTTGACGAGCTTGTTGAGCTGCTTCGTCACCTGCTCCAGCGGGAAGTCCTCGACGCTCACCACGATGGTGATGCGGGAGATGTCGGCGTGCTCGGTGACGCCGACGGCGAGCGAGTCGATGTTGAAGCCGCGGCGGGAGAAGAGGGCGGTGATCCGGGCGAGGACGCCGGGGGTGTTCTCCACCAGGACGGAGAGCGTGTGCTTGGACATGGTCTGCTTCCTCTGCTTGAAGTCCTGACGGCTCTCAGTCGTCTTCGTTGTCGCCGAAGTCCGGGCGGACGTCCCGGGCGGCCATGATCTCGTCGTTGGAGGTGCCGGCGGCGACCATCGGCCAGACCATCGCGTCCTCGTGGACGATGAAGTCCACGACGACGGGCCGGTCGTTGATGGAGTTCGCCTCTTCGATGACCTTGTCGAGGTCGGCGGGGTCCTCGCAGCGGATGGCGTAGCAGCCCATGGCCTCCGACAGCTTCACGAAGTCGGGGACGCGGGTGCCGCGGGCGTCCGGGTTGACGTCCTCGGGGCCGGAGTGGAGCACGGTGTTGGAGTACCGCTGGTTGTAGAACAGGGTCTGCCACTGGCGGACCATTCCGAGGGCGCCGTTGTTGATGACGGCGACCTTGATCGGGATGTTGTTCAGGGCGCAGGTGGTCAGTTCCTGGTTGGTCATCTGGAAGCAGCCGTCGCCGTCGATCGCCCAGACCGCGTTGCCGGGCATGCCGGCCTTGGCGCCCATGGCGGCCGGGACCGCGTACCCCATGGTTCCGGCACCGCCGGAGTTCAGCCAGGTGGCGGGCTTGTCGTACTGGACGAAGTGCGCGGCCCACATCTGGTGCTGGCCGACGCCGGCCGCGAAGATCGTGCCCTCGGGCGCCAGCTGCCCGATGCGCTCGATGACCTGCTGCGGGGAGAGCGAGCCGTCCTCGGGCTGGTCGTAGCCGAGGGGGTAGGTGTCGCGCCAGCGGGACAGGTCCTTCCACCAGGCGGTGTAGTCGCCCTTGTTGCCCTCGTCGTGCTCCTTCTGGACGGCCTGCACGAGGTCGGCGATGACCTCGCGGGCGTCGCCGACGATCGGGACGTCGGCGGCGCGGTTCTTGCCGATCTCGGCCGGGTCGATGTCGGCGTGGACGATCTTGGCGTACGGGGCGAAGCTGTCCAGCTTGCCGGTGACGCGGTCGTCGAAGCGGGCTCCGAGGGCGACGATCAGGTCGGCCTTCTGCAGCGCGGTGACGGCGGTGACCGCACCGTGCATGCCCGGCATTCCCACGTGCAGCGGGTGGCTGTCGGGGAACGCGCCGAGCGCCATCAGGGTGGTGGTGACGGGCGCTCCGGTGAGTTCGGCGAGGACCTTCAGCTCGGCGGTGGCCCGCGCCTTGAGGACGCCGCCGCCGACGTAGAGCACGGGGCGCTTGGCGGCGGAGATGAGCTTGGCGGCCTCGCGGATCTGCTTGGCGTGCGGCTTGGTGACCGGGCGGTAGCCGGGCAGGTCGGTGACCGGCGGCCAGGAGAAGGTCGTCCGCGTCTGCAGCACGTCCTTCGGGATGTCGACGAGGACCGGTCCCGGACGGCCGGTCGAGGCGATGTGGAACGCCTCGGCGATCGTCTTCGGGATGTCCTCGGCCTTGGTGACCAGGAAGCTGTGCTTGGTGATCGGCATCGTGATGCCGACGATGTCCGCCTCCTGGAAGGCGTCCGTGCCGATCGCCTTGGAGACGACCTGGCCGGTGATCGCGACCAGCGGCACCGAGTCCATGTTGGCGTCCGCGATCGGCGTCACCAGGTTGGTGGCACCGGGACCGGAGGTCGCCATGCAGACGCCGACCTTGCCGGTGGCCTGCGCGTAGCCGGTGGCCGCGTGGCCCGCGCCCTGCTCGTGACGGACGAGCACGTGGCGCACCCGGCTGGAGTCCATCATCGGGTCGTAGGCGGGAAGGATCGTGCCACCGGGAATGCCGAATACGGTGTCGACCCCGACCTCCTCAAGCGAGCGGATGAGGGACTTCGCACCCGTGACGGACTCGGGGGCGGACTGCTGTCCTCCGGAACGGGGCCGCGGCTGCGGGTGATGGGCCCCGGTGGCCTGCTCGGTCATCGGCATTCTCTTCTCGATGCTGAGGGTTTTTGCGAGGTTTCGTGCGGTCTGCGGCTGCTGCTCGGCGGGTGCCTGTGCAACAAAAAACCCCTCGTGCCATAAGGCAAGCGAGGGGAGCGCGTCGGGTGTGGGTCGCCGGGAGTCCGGGTGGTCCGGACATCACCAGCTTCAGCCGACGCGCTTTCCAAGTACGAGAATTCGGGTGCGCATGGCACTGACCCTCCCCCCGGCGCGCACCCACTGTCAAGTGGGTGGGACGGGAGTCTCATTATGTGAGCGCAGTGCCGTACCACCACCGAGGACGGCCGGCAGTCCCGACGGGTGACCGCCGGGAACCTGGCCGGTGGCGGTGGTGCCCACGCTCTTGCCGTACACCCCCTTGGCGCCGCCCGCGAAGGCCGGTTCGGCCGGTCCGTGCGGCACGGGATAGCGGCCGGTGCCCAGCGCCCTGCGCAGCCGGTACTCGTCCAGCGGCCCGGAGAACGCCATGCCCTGTCCGTGCGTGCAGCCCATCGCCCGCAGGGCGACGATCTGCTCGGGCAGGTCCACCCCGTCGGCCACGGACTTCAGGCCGAGGTCGGTGGCGATGCGCAGCAGGCCACTGGTGATCTTGTGCAGCCGCGCCGACTCCACGACGCCCTCGATCAGCCCGCGGTCGAGCTTGAGCACGTCCACGGGCAGGCGTCGCAGCGCGGTGATCGCCGCGTAGCCGCTGCCGAAGCCGTCCAGCGCGATCCGGACACCCACCCTGCGCAGCGCGTTCAGCCGGCGCTCCAGCTCGTCCAGGCCGACCCGTGGGTCGATGTCCGACAGCTCGATCAGGAGGGAGCCCGGCGGGAGTCCGTGCCGGGTCAGCTGCGCCTCCACGGAACCCAGCGGCATCGAGCGGTCCAGCAGGCGGCGGGCCCCGATGCGTACGGCCACGGTGACCGGCAGTCCGGTCGCCGCGCGTTCGGCGGCCTGCTCGACGGCCTCCTGGAGCACCCAGCGGTCCAGCTCGGCGGTCTTGTCGGCGTCCTCGGCGACCCGCAGGAACTCGGCGGGGGTGAACAGCACGCCCTGCGAGGAGCGCCAGCGCGCCTGGGCACAGACCGACGTGATCCGGCCGTCCGTCAGGGAGACCACGGGCTGGTGCAGCAGCGCGAACTCACCGTCGTGCAGCGCGACCCGCAGGCGGGTGGCCAGCTCGGCCTTGCGCACGACGTCCTGCTGCATCTGCGGCCGGTACAGCTCGACGCGGCCCTTGCCGCTCGCCTTGGCCCGGTACATGGCGAGGTCGGCGTTGCGCAGCAACTCACCCGCGCCGAGGCCCGGTTCGGCGAAGGCTACGCCGATGGAGGCGTTGACACGGACATCGTTGCCGTCGATGAGGTAGGGCTGGGAGAGGGTCATCCGCAGACGGTCGGCGAGTTCCCGGATGTGGCCCTCGCGGGCGGCCCGGTCCCGGGCCCCGTCCCCGACGATCAGGGCCGCGAACTCGTCGCCGCCCAGTCTGGCGGCGGTGTCCCCCTTGCGGACGGCCTCGTGGAGCCTGCGGGCGGCCTGTACGAGCAGTTCGTCCCCGGCCTGGTGGCCGATGGTGTCGTTGACGCCCTTGAAGCCGTCGAGGTCGATGAAGAGCACCGCGGTGCCCCGCAGTGCGGCGCCCCGGTCCATGGCACGCCGGCCCGAGAGCGCCTGCTGGACGCGCCGGGTGAACAGGGCGCGGTTGGGCAGGTCGGTGAGCGGGTCGTGTTCGGCGTTGTGCTGGAGCTGGGCCTGGAGGCGCACGCGCTCGGTGACGTCCCGGCTGTTGAAGATGAGGCCGCCGTGGTGGCGGTTGACGGTGGACTCGACGTTGAGCCACCCGCCGTCCCCGGAGCGGAAGCGGCACTCGATGCGTGCGGTCGGTTCCTCGACGGGGCTGGCGGCGAGGAAGCGGCGCACCTCGTGCATCACGCAGCCGAGGTCCTCGGGGTGGATGAGCCCGGCCAGTTCGCTGCCGACCAGCTCCTCCGCGGGGCGGCCGTAGACACCGGCGGCGGCCGGGGAGACGTAGCGGAGGATGCCGGAGGGCGCGGCGATCATGATGACGTCGCTGGAGCCCTGCACCAGGGAGCGGAAGTGGTTCTCCTTCTGGGCCAGTTCCTGGGTGAGGACGATGTTGTCGAGCAGCATGATGCCCTGCCGGACGACGAGTGCGAGCACCACGGTGCCGCCGGTCAGCAGCACCACGCGGTCGACGCTGCGGCCGTTGAGCACGTTGTAGAGGATGCCCAGGGTGCAGACCGCGGCGGCGAGGTAGGGAGTGAGCGCGGCCAGGGACCCGGCGATGGGCCGGGCGGTCGGATAGCGCCCCCGCTCACCGCCCGGTACGGGCGCGGGCGGTGGCGCCTGCGGGCCGGAGCCGCGCTGTCCGGGCACGTGCTCGCGGACCACGCGGGTGTGCCCGGTGCCCTCCGTGTCGGGGGCCCGTCCGCGCCGGGTCGCGGCCCAGGGGGCGTAGGCGAGCAGCAGGGAGCCGGCGAACCAGCCCGCGTCCAGCAACTGGCCGGAGCGGTAGCTGTTGTGGAACAGCGGCGAGGTGAAGAGGGCGTCGCACATCACCGTCAGGGCGAGCGCGCCGATGGCGGTGTTGACGGCCGAACGGCAGACGGGCGAGCGCCTGAAGTGCAGCGCCAGCACCATGCTGACCAGCGCGATGTCGAGCAGCGGGTACGCCACCGAGAGCGCGGAGTGCGCCACGCTGGACCCGCCCTCGGCCTTGGCCGCCTGGGCGAGCGCGAGGCTCCAGGCCAGCGTCAGCAGCGAGCCGCCGATCAACCAGGCGTCCAGGCCCAGGCAGATCCAGCCGGCCTTGGTGACCGGCCGCTTGGCCAGGACCAGCAGCCCCACGATCGCGGGCGGCGCGAAGCACAGGAAGAACAGATCGGCGTAGCTGGGACTGGGCACGGGCACCCGCAGGACGACCTCGTACCACCCCCAGACCAGGTTGCCCAGGGACGCCATGGCCGAGGAGAGCGCGAAGAGCAGCCACGCCGGCCGGAAGCGGACGCGCCGTCCGCGGGCGTAGAGGAAGCAGGAGACGGCGGCGGCGCCCGCGGCGGCGCTCAGCCCGAAGTCGCCCATGATCTTGGCGGCGTACTCCGAACCCCAGCCGAGCGCGGACCCGACGGCGTAGACCGCGCAGACCAGGGCCAGCACGAGCTGGCGGACGAAGGTGGGGCCGCGGGAGGCGGCCGAGGGCCGGGGCAGCAGCGGTCCCGGGGCCGGCTGTGCGCGCAGCGCTCCGTCCAGCGTGGGCGCGGGCGGCGGGCTCACCGGGGCCGCCCGCGGCCGCCCGGCCGGCGGCGGTGAGGGCCGCACTGGGCGGGATGGCTGTGCCGGCTCCGTCTGCGCGCGGTCGTGGTCGTGCGCCAGGGTCGCCGGCGGCGGCTCCGCCGCGTCGGGTCGTTCGTCCATAGGCCGTGCATCGCCCGTCGCCCCCCTCACAGTCTGAGATGTCCATCCCCGGCGCCGAACGGTGCGCGGCGCATCCCCTGTCGGACGATACACCAGGATCGTCACTCAGGGACATAGGTTCTCTACGCTCCGTGACGACCAGCGGATATGCGCGCACCCACCGCATCCGGGGGATTGCGGAGGGTGCCCGAACCGGATTACGCGCCCGTCGTCAGGATCACGTTGCGCAGTGGTTCCCGGTTCACGAAACGGTTCAACTGGTCCACCAGCAGCCGCTTGGCGCGCGGCAGGAAGGCGGAGGTCGGCCCGCCGGCGTGCGGGCTGATGACTATGCCGGGAGCATGCCACAGCGGGTGGCCCGGCGGCAGCGGTTCGGGGTCGGTCACGTCGAGGGCGGCGGTGAGGCGTCCGCTCTCCAGTTCGGCGAGCAACGCCTTCGTGTCGACGACCGGCCCGCGCGCGACGTTGACGAGCAGGGCGCCGTCCTTCATCCGGGCCAGGAACTCCGCGTCGACGAGCCCGCGGGTGGTCTCGGTGAGCGGCGTGGAGAGGATGACGACGTCGGCCTCCGGGAGCAGGGCGGGCAGTTCGGTGAGTGGATGCACCGGACCGCGCGCCGTGGTGCGTGCGGAGCGCGCGACGCGCACGACCGGCGCGACCTCGAAGGGCACGAGCCGGTCCTCGATCGCGGCGCCGATCGACCCGTACCCGACGACGATCACCTTCCGGTCGGCGAGCGCCGGCCGGAACCCGCCGAGCCACTCGCCCCGGTCCTGGGCCCGCACGAAGTCCGGGATGCCGCGCAGCGACGCCAGGATCAGGGCGAGGGTCAGCTCCGCGGTGCTGGCCTCGTGCACCCCGCGGGCGTTGCACAGCCGGACGCCCGGGGGCAGGTGCCGGAGGCCGGGCTCCACGTGGTCGATGCCCGCGGAGAGGGTCTGGACGACCTGGACGGAGCGCATGCCGGGCAGCGGGCGGGTCCCGATCCCGCTGGGCTTCATGTAGGGGACGACGTAGTACGCGCAGTCGGCCGGGTCGGCGGGGAAGGTCTCCTCGCCGTTCCAGTGGCGGTACACGGGGCCCTCGGGGAGGCCCTCGATCTCGTCCGGCGGGATGGGCAGCCACACGTCAGCAGTCATGGTCAGGAGGCTATGTCAGGGAGGCGGAGGGGCAGAGGTTAGGTTGGGTGGCCTGACGAGGGAGGGTCACGACCAGGTGGAGCGCAGGACGATCGGCGCGACGGCGCTCGCGGTGGGGGCCGTCGGACTGGGATGCATGCCGATGAGCTGGGCGTACAGCACGTCGCGGCAGCGGGGCGACGAGTCGGTCAGGGCGGTGCACCGGGCCCTCGACCTGGGCGCCACGCTGCTGGACACGGCGGACATGTACGGCCCGTTCACCAACGAGCTGCTGCTGGGGCGGGTGTTGCGGGAGCGGCGCTCCGACGCCTTCGTGTCGACCAAGGTCGGGCTCCTCGTGGGTGAGCAGCACATCGTGGCCAACGGCCGCCCCGGCTATGTGCGACGGGCCTGCGACGCCTCGCTGCGCCGGCTCCAGACGGACGTCATCGACCTCTACCAACTGCACCGGGCCGACCCCGAGATACCGGTCGAGGAGACCTGGGGCGCGATGGCCGACCTGGTGCGGGCGGGGAAGGTGCGGGCGCTCGGGCTCTGCGCGGTCGGCGCGCGATCGGCCCGACGGCCGGGGGCACGGCTGCACGACGCGACGATCAGGCAGCTGGAGCGGGTGCAGCAGGTCTTCCCGGTGAGCGCGGTGCAGGCCGAGCTGTCGGTGTGGTCGCCGGAGGCGCTGCGCACGCTGCTGCCGTGGTGCGTCTCGCGCGGCGTGGGCTTCCTCGCCGCGATGCCGCTGGGCAACGGCTATCTGACCGGCACGCTGACACCCGGGCAGGGCTTCGAGCCGGAGGACCTGCGCGCCCGGCATCCCCGCTTCACCGCCGAGATGATGGCCGCCAACCAGCCGATCGTGGCCGGCCTGCGGCGGATCGCGGCCCGGCACGGCGACGACGTCACCCCGGCGCAGGTGGCGCTGGCGTGGGTGCTGGCTCAGGGACCGCACGTGGTGCCGGTGCCGGGCACCAAGCGGGAGCGGTGGGTGGGCGAGAACACGGGGGCGGCCGAGCTGCGGCTGACCGAGCGGGACCTGGCGGAGGTGCGGGGGCTGCCGGCGGCGCTGGGCTCCTGGGACTGACCGGCGGGGGCCCGCCCGGGTTCGGGTTGCGGCGATCGGGAACTTGGAGGGCCCGTGCGGTGTATGACAGGGAAGAACCCGCCGCGTCGAAGGGACCATGATCGTGCAACGTCGAGCCGTGTCGGCCGTGTTGGCCGCCACCGCCCTCCTGCTGACGGCCGGCTGCTCCTCGTCCGACGGGGACCCGTCGGACACGGACGGCAGCGCCTCCTCCGCGACCACGACCGCGCAGGCCTCGCCGTCCGGACCGGCCGCCGAGGAGACGCCGCCGGCGAAGGGCTCCGTGAAGGTGCTCCGTACGCTCACCACGGGACTGGACAGCCCCTGGGGACTGGCCCCGCTGCCGGGCGGCGACCTGCTGGTCTCCTCCCGCGACGACGCCACGGTCACCCGCGTCTCCGAGAAGAACGGCGACAAGACGGAGCTGGGCGAGGTGCCCGGGGTCTCCGCGTCGGGCGAGGGCGGCCTCCTGGGCATCGCGCTCTCCCCCGACTACGCCTCGGACCACATGATCTACGCGTACTACACCTCCGCCTCGGACAACCGCATCGTGCGCATGCTGTACGACGAGAAGAAGCCGGCCGGTGAGCAGCTGGGGGCGCCCGACACGGTCTTCCGGGGCATTCCCAAGGGCGTGATCCACAACGGCGGCCGGATCGCGTTCGGCCCCGACAGGATGCTCTACGCGGGCACCGGCGAGAGCGGTGACACCGGGCTGTCGCAGGACAAGGACTCCCTCGGCGGCAAGATCCTCCGGATGACGCCGGACGGCGAACCGGCGCCCGGCAACCCCTTCCCCGACTCCCCGCTGTACTCCTACGGCCACCGGAACGTGCAGGGGCTGGCCTGGGACGGCAAGCAGCGCCTGTTCGCCTCGGAGTTCGGCCAGGACACCTGGGACGAGCTGAACGCGATCAAGCCGGGCGACAACTACGGCTGGCCGGAGGCGGAGGGCGAGGGCGGCGGCTCCGGGTTCCACGACCCGGTGACCCAGTGGAGCACCGACGAGGCCTCCCCCAGCGGCATCGCGTACGCGGCGGGCTCGGTGTGGATGGCGGGGCTGCGCGGCGAGCGGCTGTGGCGGATCCCGCTGAAGGGCACGGAGACCTCGGCCGACCCGCAGGCGTTCCTGGAGGACGAGTACGGCCGGCTGCGCACGGTGGCACCGGCGGGCGGCGACAAGCTGTGGCTGGTCACCAGCAACACCGACGGCCGGGGCGACGCGAAGGGCGGCGACGACCGGATCCTGGAGCTGGAGGTGGGCTAGTGTCCCGGTCCGGAGATCCTGTCGCAGTAGCGGCAGATGCGGTCGATGATCTGGTCTGCGGTCTTGGTCCACTTGAAGGGCCGGGCTTGCTCGTTCCAGTTCTTGATCCAGTCCTCGAGCGCG
>NZ_QHJH01000429.1 GCF_003947455.1 Streptomyces sp. WAC 04229
CAAGTCGCGACCTTCTCGTCGCTGTGGATCTCGCTGTATGCGAGGCGGGTGTGGTCGTCGACGGCGGAGTGGACGTAGTCGAAGCCCATGCCTCGGATCGGCCGGCCGGCGTCGCGGCCGCGGACCTTGTGGCCGCCGCCGTCGGGAATGCGGCCGAGCTTCTTCACATCGACGTGGATCAGTTCACCGGGGCGCTCGCGTTCGTAGCGGCGGATCACGGCCCCGGTGGGCCTGTCCAGCCAGGCCAGCCGGTTGAGGCCGTGGCGGGTCAGGACGCGGTGCACCGTGGAGGCGGGCAGACCAAGGACCGGGCCGATGCGGGCCGGGCCGAGCTTTCGGTCCCGCCGCAGCCGGCACACCTGCTCCTCCACTGGCGCCGGGGTGCGGTGTGGTGTCCGGCGCGGCCTGCTGGAACGGTCGACAAGCCCGGCCTCGCCTTGACGGCCCCAGCGGCGGATCCACTTGTGAGCCGTTGCCCGTGAGACGCCCATCTCGGCGGCCACATGAGCGACGGGACGGCCCGAGCGAACGCGCTCGACGAGCAACCGCCTGCCGTGAACGGTCAGCCGGGCATTACGGTGGGACACGAAGACCTCCGTGCGGTGCGTTCCTAGACAGCTCCACCACATCGGAGGTCTTCGCCATGTTCAAGACCCACCAGTGTCAACAACGCTCGTGATCAATACACCTAGGCC
>NZ_QHJH01000430.1 GCF_003947455.1 Streptomyces sp. WAC 04229
ACCCCGGCCACCCCGCCCACCACGGCCGTCCTGCGCCGCAGCAGCGCCCGCCGCCCGCGGACCCGCCCGGCGGTGACGAGGGCGCCCCGGTCGGTCTCGAAGCCGTCACCGGCGTCGCGCAGGGCGGCGGAGAGCCGGTCCTCGAACGCATCCCGGCCATCTTTTTGCGGCATGGCGAAACCACCCTTTCCACGAGGTGAGACGAACCGAACGGCAGCCGTCGCGGCTCTCAAGGTCTGGCGTACTCCGACAGGTCCTCGCCCAGCAGCTCCCGCAACCGGCCGAGCGCCCGCGAGCACCGGGTCCGCACCGCCGCCGAACTGACGCCGAGTACGTCGGCGGTCTGCTCGACCGACCGGTCCTCCCAGTAACGCAGGACGACGACGGCCCGGTCCTTGGCGGGCAGCCGCGCGAGCGCGTCCAGCAGCGTCAGCCGCAGCGACGCGTCCCCGTCACCGGCGCCCGGCAGATCGGGGAAGACGTCCGTCGCCCGCTCCCCGCTGCTGCGCCGCCGCTGATGGGCGAGAAAGGCCCGCGTGAGCACGGTCTGCGCGTAAGCGGCCGGGTTCTCCGCCCGCGCCACCCGCCCCCACCGCAGGTACAGGCGGCCGAGGGCCTCCTGCACCAGGTCCTCGGCCAGATGCGTGTCCCCGGCGGTGAGCAGACAGGCGGACCGGTACAGATGCCCGGCC
>NZ_QHJH01000431.1 GCF_003947455.1 Streptomyces sp. WAC 04229
GAGGCGGTGAGCGCCGAAATCTGCACAGGGTCGATCGTCGGCAGCGTCAGGGGTGTATGAGGGACAGGTCCTGGGCGGCACGCGCGGCCCGGGCCGCGTTCAGCCGGGACAGCGCGTCGAGCAGCGTGCGTTCGCCCCGGCCGCGGAGCAGGAGCAGGACGAAGGGGTCGGCGTCGAGCAGCCGCGCCGTCTGGTAGCAGAGCGCGGCGGCGTGTTTGCAGGGGTGCCCCGAGTCGGGGCAGCTGCACCGGGGCGCGAGGTCGCCGGGGCCGGGCAGCAGCGGCACCCCGCACTCCGCCAGGGAGTGGGGCAGCTCCCCGTCGAGGAGCGCGGCGATGTGTCCGGGCCGCTCGACGGCGGCGTCCAGGAACCGCTGCCAGTCGTCGTCGCCCAGCGTCCGCAACCGCACCTGCACCCGGTACGGCCGCGGCCGGCTGCCCTGTACGTAGGCGAGGACCAGGCCGGGCGTCACGGTGACGGCGTCGACGTGACCCCGCTCGGCATAGCCGCGTCCGCGGGCCAGCCGGGCCGCGTCCAGGGCGCCTTCTTCCAACGCGCTCACCCACGCGCTCCCCCACCAGGTCGCGGCGAGGCCCTCGTCCGGCGCGCGGGGCGGGAGCGCCGGGAAGGTGCGGCGCAGGTCGCCGTCGCGGTCCGGGGCGGCCATCGAGCGGGGGGCGCTGCGGGGCTT
>NZ_QHJH01000432.1 GCF_003947455.1 Streptomyces sp. WAC 04229
GTTCCGTGGCGGTGACGGCGCCGGCTGTGCTCGACAGCCGGCAGGGCGGGCCGGGCGGTCTGTTCGTCGCCGTGGCCGGTCAGCGGGCCGACGGCCACGACTATGCCGGGCAGGCCGGCCGGGCCGGGGTGGTGGCCGTGCTCGGCTCGAGGCCCACGCCGCTGCCCACCGTCGTCGTGGACGATCCCCGGGCCGCGCTGCAGCGGCTCGCCGCGCATGCCGTGTCCCGGCTGCGCAAGGACCTGACCGTCGTCTCGGTGACCGGCTCGCAGGGCAAGACCAGCACCAAGGACCTCCTGGCGGCGGTGTTCTCGCAGACCGCGCCGACGGTTGCCACGGCCGGCTCGCTCAACAACGAGTTCGGTGTGCCGCTCACCATGCTCCGCGCCGGCCTGGGCACCGAGTTCCTCGTCCTGGAGATGGGAGCCCGCCATGTCGGCGACATCGCCCACCTGACCGGCCTCGTCGCGCCCGACATCGCTGTCGTCCTCAACGTCGGAGTGGCCCACCTCGGCGAGTTCGGGTCCCGCGCCGCCATCGCCCGGGCCAAGGGCGAACTGGTGCAGGGCCTGGCACCCGGCGGCACCGCCGTCCTCAACGCCGACGACCCCCGGGTGAGCGCGATGCGCGCGCTCACCGACGGCCCGGTGCTGACCTTCGGACACGCCGGGCACGCCGACGTACGCGTAG
>NZ_QHJH01000433.1 GCF_003947455.1 Streptomyces sp. WAC 04229
CGGCACAACAGAGCGTAAGGAGAAAATGTCACATAAGGCGCTCTTCCGCTTCCTCGCTCACTGACTCGCTACGCTCGGACGTTCGACTGCGGCGAGCGGTGTCAGCTCACTCAAAAGCAGTAATACGGTTATCCACAGAATCAGGGGATAAAGCCGGAAAGAACATGTGAGCAAAAAACAAAGCACCGGAAGAAGCCAGCGCCGCAGGCGTTTTTCCATAGGCTCCGCCCCCCTGACGAGCATCACAAAAATCGACGCTCAAGCCAGAGGTGGCGAAACCCGACAGGACTATAAAGATACCAGGCGTTTCCCCCTGGAAGCTCCCTCGTGCGCTCTCCTGTTCCGACCCTGCCGCTTACCGGATACCTGTCCGCCTTTCTCCCTTCGGGAAGCGTGGCGCTTTCTCATAGCTCACGCTGTTGGTATCTCGGCCCGGTGTAGGTCGTTCGCTCCAAGCTGGGCTGTGTGCACGAACCCCCCGTTCAGCCCGACCGCTGCGCCTTATCCGGTAACTATCGTCTTGAATCCAACCCGGTAAGACACGACTTAACGCCACTGGCAACGGCCACTGGTAAGCAGGATGTGCGAGAGATGTAACGAGAGTTCTTGAAGTGGCGGCCTAACTGAGGCTACACGGAAAGGACAGTATTTGGTGACATGTCTCGCACAAGACTGTTACCACGGTTAGAG
>NZ_QHJH01000434.1 GCF_003947455.1 Streptomyces sp. WAC 04229
ACGCGGGACCCGGTACGCCGCCGCCCAGTGCAGCGGCGTACCGGGTCCCGCGTCCGGCACCGCCGCCAGCAGCGGGAACGGCGGCAGCAACGGGGCCGGGGCGGAGGCCAAGGGGTGCACGACATGCCCGGCGCCGAGCGCGAACCCGGGGCCGAGGGCGTACACCGCCGCCCACACCGCCGCGTTCGGCACCAGCACCAGGCAGAGCAGCAGTACGGCGAACCGCCCGGACCAGCCCTCGGTCAGCCGCAGGAAGGCCTCCTGCGCGGCGGCTCCGTGCCACACCAGCGAGACCCCCACCAGCAGCGCCCCGCCCCCGACGAGCACCGCCGCACCGGCACCCGCGGCGCGCGTCGAGGCGCCCAGGCGCGCGTCCGGCTCCACCATCAGCTCCCGCAGGTTCCGCGGCAGCACGCGCAGCGCCCGGCCCACCGGCCCGCCCGGCCGGCCGAACGCCGTCCACACGCCCGCGCCCGCGGCGCCCATGGCGACCAGCGGCAGGCAGAGGGCGGCCCACCACCAGGAGGGCCGCAGCGCGCCGCCCGTCGCGTACAGCACGACGGGCCCGGCGACGCAGAGGTAGCCCGCGACGACCCCCACCCAGGCGAAGCGCGCGGAGACCGGCGGCGGCCCGGCGTCCCGGAGGCGCCCTTCCCCCGCGAAGCCCGACGCGGCCCCCGCCCCGGGGC
>NZ_QHJH01000435.1 GCF_003947455.1 Streptomyces sp. WAC 04229
CATCGATCTTCGCCCGCTTACCCTGTGCATAGGACGCTCCACCTGCCCCCCCCGGGCCTCACCGAGTCCGGCGCGAAGGCCGCGCTGCTCACGGAGGGCGACCTGGAGGGCGACTGGAACCAGGTCCAGGACGCGGACAAGTGGCGCGAGGGGATGCTCGTCGGCGAGGTCGACGTGTCCGACTTCCTCACCGCCAAGACGGACGCCTCGGACTGCCAGGAACTCCTCGACGGGCTCTACGGCGAGAAGCTGCTGGGCGAGCCGTCGGGGCCGTCGGCGGTCACCGGCTTCGAGCAGGGCGACTCCCGTCTCCTGGACCAGGTGGCCGGTTACGACCGCGGCGGACTGGACGACCGCCTGAAGTGGATGGAGTCCCTGCCCCAGAAGTGCGACCAGTTCACCGCGACCGACTCCGAGGGCGAGAAGCGCACGGTCCAGGTGACCGAGGCGTCGGTGCCCGAGGTGGGCGACGCCCGTGCGGGCCTGCGCGTGACCGTGCAGGGGTCCACCGGCGGCGGTCCGGCCACGCTCAGCCTGGACGTGGCCGTCGTGCGCGTCGGCACCTCCGCCCTGACCGTGACCGGCGGCGGCCTCGACGGAGACCAGGCCGACGCCGTCGAGCAGGGGGTGCGGCAGGGCACCGACCGCCTGAAGACCGTCCTGGACGGCGGGACACCC
>NZ_QHJH01000436.1 GCF_003947455.1 Streptomyces sp. WAC 04229
TTGCAGCCTGCTGTCCCCCATTCCTCCAGCAGACCGCAGCCTCCAGCCGCTGTCACCGCCCGAGCCGAAATCTGAAACGAACCACGACTCACGTGGCGAGACGTGAACTCAAGACCAGATCACTAGGGGGTGTCACTCCTCCTCGGGAGGCGCGGGCCTCACGGCCTCCTCGGGGTGCGGCGGGTGGACGACGACCCGGCCCGAGCCGAGGTCTATCGGGCCCCGGCCGGGGTCGCCGTCGCCGACGTCCTCGCGGGTCAGCTCCAGGCGGTTCTGCTCGTCGCGGGTGTGCTTGCGGCCGGGGGAGAACAGTTCGTCGAATGCGTTGAACACGCGTGCCTCCGTCGTTCGGCGTCCCTTTACAGCGTATGCGTCACTCCGTCGAACCGGACGTGAGCCGTTCGGTGGGGAACAGCGCCAGCCGGTGGGCCAGTGCCGCGGCCTCGCCGCGGCCGGAGACGCCGAGCTTCGCCAGGATGTTGGAGACGTGCACGCTGGCCGTCTTGGGCGAGATGAACAGCTCCTCGGCTATCTGGCGGTTGGTGCGGCCGTCCGAGACCAGGCGCAGCACGTCGCGCTCGCGGCCGGTGAGGCCCAGGGCCCCGGCCGGATCGGCGGGGGCGGTGGCGGGGCCCTGGGCCTCACCGGCCGCGAGGGCGACGTGCTGCGCCTGGTC
>NZ_QHJH01000437.1 GCF_003947455.1 Streptomyces sp. WAC 04229
CCGGGTGACTTTGGGCCGACGGGGGGTGCTCCGGGCGCCCGCTGGGTAGGGTGCCGTGACATGGAGCATGAGGTGTTCGTTCCGGTTCCGGCCGAGCGGCTCAGGGACGTGCTGGCCGACCCCGTCCGGGTCGCCCGGGCGGTTCCGGGGCTCCAGCAGGACGCCGGCGCCGAGCCCGTCGCGGGCCGGCTGAAGGTGCGCATCGGCAGCCACTCCATCACCTACCGGGGATCGCTGCGCCTGTCCGCGCGCCCGGACGGCACGTACGCCGTCGAGGGCGACGCCGCCGAGTCGCGCGGCACCGGCGAGGTCACGCTCGCCCTGACCCTCTCCGTCCGGGACGCCGAGGGCGGCGCCACCGTCGTCTTCGCCGGGACGGCCACCGCGGACGGGCGGGTCACGGAGCTGCCCGAGGAGTCGGTGACCTCGGCCACGGCCCGCCTGCTGACCCGGTTCGCGGAGAACCTGGGCACCGCGGCGGCCGCGGAGCAGGCTCCCGCCTCCGTCTTCGACACCGAGGTCCCGCCGTCCTCCCTCGACAAGGAGGACGCGGACGACACGGAGGACACGGAGGGCGCGGAGGGCGCGGACGAGGTGGACGACACGGATGAAGCGGACGACGCGGACGAAGGCCGAGCCGCCGCCCCGCAGACCCCCGCCG
>NZ_QHJH01000438.1 GCF_003947455.1 Streptomyces sp. WAC 04229
ACCCGTCCCAAAGAGAGCGCCGGTACGCCGCCGTGCAGGCCGAAGGCGCCGCCCTCACCCCGGGCGACCTCCTGGGCGAACTGGACGAGGCGGTGCGCGGCCTCCGGCCACGGCAGCCGGTCCCGTAGGGCGCGGGGTGGCGCCGGGGCGCTACGCGCAGGTGAAGCGCGACCGCGCCCAGTCGGCCAGCGCCACCGAGTCGAGCGGGCCGTGCGGCTCGGCCACCAGGCGTACGGTCTCGCGCCCCGAGACGTCCACATGGACGGGCACCGCCGGACCACCGCCCTCGACCGCCCCGGAGTTCCACAGCCGGACCCCGTCGGCGAAGACCGAGAAGTGGACCTTGCCGAGCTTCATCGTCAGATCGTCGACGCCGACCAGCGCGTCGTAGGACGAGCAGGAGCGGTTGAGGTCGATGGTGACGGAGGAGCGGCCGTGCACGGTGACGCCGTGCGCGTACCGCACGCCGTCGATCGACAGGGCGGAGCGCTGCCACACCCAACTGCTCTCGGCCAGCCGCATCTCGGGCCGGGTGCCGTCACCGAGCACGTCGTACGCCAGCTCGTTCCACTGGTAGACGGTCCGGGCGGGTGGGGGCGGTGATGCCGGCGGTGGGGGTG
>NZ_QHJH01000043.1 GCF_003947455.1 Streptomyces sp. WAC 04229
CACCGACACGGAGGATTCCCATGCCGGACCCCGCACGGTCCCAGCCCCCGCCCGCGCCGGGCACCGCCCTGCCGGACGGGCTCTCGCGGGTCGCCCTCTGGACGGCGTCGGCCCACGCCCGGGAGTTCGGGCGGTCCGCGCCGTACGTCCGCGACCCGTGGGCCGCCGACTTCGTCAGCGCGGCCGGCCTCGCCGGCGGCCCCCCGGGCGACGGCCCGCTGCAACGGCTGCTGCCCGACTGGGCCGTGGTGCGCACCCGCTTCTACGACGAGTTCCTGGTGGGCGCGGCCCGGGCCGGCTGCCGCCAGGTGGTGCTGCTCGGCGCCGGTCTGGACACCCGCGCGTTCCGCCTCGACTGGCCCACGGGGACACACGTCTTCGAGGTCGAGGATCCGGCGCTGCTGGCCTTCAAGGAGCACGTGCTGGACTGGGCCGCGCCGTCCTGCGGGCGCCGCAGCACCGTGGGTGCCGACCCGGCCGGATCGTCGTGGGGCGGGGAACTGCTCGCCGCGGGGCTGGATCCGCGGCGGCCCACCGCGTGGCTGTCCGAGACATACCTGTACCACCTCCCGCCGCGCACGGTGGAGTCCCTCGTGCGCACGATGACCGAGCTGTCCGCGCCCGGCAGCGTCTTCGGCGCCGAGTGCGTGAACGCCGACGCCGCCTCGTCGTCGTTCGTGGCGCCGTTCCTGGACGCCCTGTCGGCGACCGGGATCTCCTGGCACTGGCAGCTCGCCGATCCGCGGGGCTGGTGGGCGCGGCAGGGCTGGGACGCGGAGGTCGCCGACCTGTTCACGCTGCCGTACGTGGTGCAGCGGCTGGCGCCCTACCTGCCGCTGCTCACCGAGGCCGCGGCGAAGTGCGTGTTCCTGACGACGGGGACCCTGCACGAGCGCTGATCGCCGTGCCGCGTACCGCTACGGCCGTTCCAGTTCCAGCAGCGCCGCGAGCCACAGGTCCGGGAGCGCGTCGGCACTCGTCAGGGCCTCGTCGTGGATCACCGCGAGGCAGGCGGTGTCGTGCTGGAGCGTCAGGGTGGTGAGGCAGCGGATGCCGGCGCCGAGCCCGGAGTAGACGACGGCGCGGCGGGCGGTGTTGCCCTGGTGGACGAGAGCGCTGCCGAAGTCGACGCTGCTCACCGGCCCGGCGACGGAACGGCCGTTGACCATCCGGGTGCCGACCCGGGCGCCGATGCCTCGCGGGCCCGCGGTCAGCAGCAGCCGCAGTGCGTCGCGCTGCCGGCCGGTGCGCAGGGTGTCGGTGCGGGCGACCACCCGGGTCAGGGCGTGGAGCGGGGACGGCGCGTCGCAGGGCAGCAGGACGCGGGCGACGACGAGCCGGTTGCCCGGCGCGCACTCTTCGCCCCGGGGCCGCACCGACATCGGGACCGCGACCGGCAGCGGGGGGTGGGCGGCGCCGGTGCCCTTCCGGTGCCAGGTGCCGATCGCGTGGGCGAGCGCGGCGAGGAAGACGTCGTTCACCGTGGCTCCGTGCGCGCGGCCGACGGCCCGCAGCCGGGCGACCGGGACGACCGCCTGGCACAGGGTGGTCCGGCCGCTCACCGGCACGTCGAAGGCGGGCTTGTCGGTGGCGCGGAAGGAGGCCGCCATGTCGCCGACCGCCCCGGCGAGTCCGCCCAGTACCGGCCTGCGGGGACGATAGGGCGGCGGCCCACCCGCGGGGTGGTCGTCGAGCAGGGCGCGGGCGGTGTGCGCGGCGCCCACGCCGTCCTGGAAGGTGTGGTCGGTGCGGTAGCACAGGCTGTGTCCGCCGTCGGGGCCGTGCACCAGCCACACGTCCCAGGGCGGACGGCCGTCGCCGCCCATGGGCCGGGACAGCATGAGCCGTCCGGCGCCCGCGCCGTCGTCCTCCCCGGGCAGCCACGCCTCGTGCACGTGCCGTTCGACGTCGATCCCGTCGACCCGGGAGAAGGTGCGGCTCAGCCGCGCGATGCGGTAGCGCAGCGCCGGGATGCGGGCCGCCCGTTCGGCGACCCGGACGCGTACCGAGTCCAGGGTGGGCGCCCGGCCGGAGAACCCGAACAGGAAGCCGGCCGGCAGCGGTCTGCCGCCCATGGCCAGGTGGTAGGCGACGTCGGCGGTGCCCATGGGCAGGGATGCCGGCAGGGCGTCGTGGGCGCCGGGGCGGGGGTCGGGCATCGGGAACCTCTCGTTCGGTTGCGGGACATGGGTACCGCGCCGCACCGGCCCGTCAGCACGCGTACCGCGCGACACGCCCGAGCATGTCCACGTACCCGCGCAGCACGAACCGGCCGGGCCCGCCCACGGGCAGGCGGGGGGCTCTGGAGCGGTGCCACGGCAGTGGCTCGCCGGGGTCCGGCTCGCCCAGCAGGGCGGCGGCCACGTGCGCTCCGTGCGCCACGGACAGCGCGAGGCCGTGGCCGCAGCAGCCGCCGACGTACCAGACGTCGGGCAGGCCCTGGACCGGCCCGACCACCGGCAGGTCGTCGCCGGTCATGCCGATCCGGCCGGACCAGCGGTGGGAGACCCGGACCCGGGTGAGGTCGGGGTGCAGGGACCGCAGCCACCCCTCCAGCCGGGCCCAGGCGCGCTCGCGGAGCGCCTGGAGCCGCGGAGCGCCGAGCCCGGCCGGGACGGTGGCGGTGCCGCCGCCCGCGACCAGCCCCCGGTCCGGCAGCAGGCGGAAGTACGGGGCCAGCGGCACGGCGTCGACGACGGCGTGGCCCGCGCGCCCGCCCAGCGCCTCGTACGCGGTGTGGCTCAGCGGCTCGGTGGCGACGGCGTACACCTCCAGCGGCAGGACCGTGCCGACCGGCAGGTCCAGAGCCTGGGCCGCGGAGTTGACGGCGAGCACCGCCTGCCCGGCGTAGAGCCGGCCGTGCGGGAAGACCAGCTCCGGGCCGACCAGATCGCCCGGGCGCACGGCCAGCAGCGGGCTGCGGCCGTAGAACCGCACCCCCTTCTCGGCGCAGGCTCGGGCGAGGGCGCAGGTCAGCGCGGCCGGGTCGAGCGTGGCGGCGGGCCGGTGCACAAGCGCCGCCCGGTAGGGCACGCCGACGCGTTCGCTGATGCCGGCCGGGGTGAGGACCGGCATGTCCAGGCCGAGTTCGCGGGCGGCTCTGGCCTGGCGGGCGAGTGCCACCAGGCCCGCCGGGGAGCGCGTGGCGATGAGCTGGTCGCCGGGGCGCGGCGCACAGGGCACGTCCAGCCGCGCGCACAGGTCGAGGACGTCCCGCACCGCCCGCTCGCCTGCGCGGTGCATGCGGCGCGCGGCGCGCGGGCCGAACCGCTGCACGGCCCGGTCGAGGGCGGGCCCGGCGCGCGGGCCGAGCAGGCCGGTGCCCCGGCCGCTTGCCCCGGCGGCGGGCTGCGCGGCGTCCACCACGGCGATGTCGAGGCCCGGTGCGCGCTCCGCGAGGTGGTAGGCGCAGGACAGTCCGGCCAGGCCGGCCCCGACGACGGCCACGTCCGCGGTGACCACGCCGTGCAGCTGGGGCTGGGACGGCAGTTCCGCCGGGGCCCAGCGCGGCGTTCCGGCCGGCGGCCCGGTCATCCGGCGGCGTCCGGGACCGGATCGGTCAGCGCGCCGAACCGGCGGTCGTGCCACAGCAGCGGGCGGCCGGCGCCCACGTGCACGGCGGCGACCCGGCCGACGACGAGGTGGTGGTCGCCGTAGCGGCGTACGTCCTCGGTGAGACACACCGACCAGGCGAGCGCCCCGGCCAGCACCGGTACGCCCAGGACCTGCCGGGTGTCGGTGCCGGCGAACCGCCCGGCCGCGGTGGTCGTCGGTGAGGCGAAGCGGCCCGCCAGGTCCTGCTGTTCCTCGCGCAGCAGGTGCACGGCGAAGGCCCGGCGGGCGCGGACGGCGGCGAGGGTGCGGGAGCCGTCGCGCAGACAGGCCAGGAGCAGGGGCGGGCGGGCGGAGAGCGAGGTGACGGCGGAGACCGTCATGCCGAGCGGCCCGTCCTCGCCGCGGGCGGTCACGACGGTCACCCCGGCGGCCAGCTTCGCGTACAGGCCGAGGCAGCGGGCGGCCCCGGGTCCCGGCTCCTCGTGGAGGGGGTCCGCGGGCCGCTCGGCCGTCCGGTCAGCGACGAGCCGCAGCCGCGCGTTCATCGATCACCTCCGCGTCCGCCAGGCCCCGCAGCACCCGGGCGATGTTGGCCCGTACCGTCGACTCGGCCACCGGGTCGAGGATCTCGGCGAGGGACGGGATGCCCAGGTCGAAGGCGGCGGTGAAGACGACGAGCGTGCCGCCGTCCCGCGCCTCGCAGCGCCAGCTCCCCTCGAAGGTCTGGAAGTCGCCGCTGAGCTGTTCGAAGGTGAGGGAGTACGTCTCGGGCGAGTAGGTGTCGCGTTCCCGCCATCGCATCAGGCCGCCCCGGAACTCGACGGTCCAGTCGGAGACGGTGGAGCCGTCGGGCAGCGGCGGTTCCACCCGCACCTCGCGGAAGGTGGCGCTGTACTCGGGGTAGCGGGGGAAGTCGCTGATGCGGCGGTAGACCTCGGCGGGGGCCAGGCCGTCGGCGAGGGCGTGCAGGACCACGTGGCGCATGGGTGGGTCGGTTCCTTCCCGGAGGGTTCGCGGACGCGGGGGTCAGCCGGCCATGCGGCCGGCGGTGCGGTGCAGGGCCTCGGCGAGGGTGGTGCGGAACAGGTCGAGCGCACCGTCCTCGACCACGGCGGGCGGCGTCAGCCGCAGCACCCGGGTGGAGTTGAGGGAGTGGTTGACGAGCACGCCGCGGGCGATCAGCTCCAGCAGCATCTCGCCGACCGCCTGTTCCTCGGCGAACTCGATGCCGATCAGCAGTCCCCTGCCGCGCACCTCGCGGACCAGTCCGCCCTCGTAGGGCGCGCAGACGGCCCGCACGGCTTCGAGGATGCGGGCGCCGAGCACGGCCGCGCGGGCCACGGTGTCCTCCTCTTCCATCGCGCGTACGGTGGCCAGGGCGGCGGCGCAGGCGATCGGCGAGGCGCCGAAGGTGGAGGTGTGCAGGTAGGGGTCGCGGCTGAACGGCGCGTACGCCTCCTCGGTGGCGGCCATCGCGGCGATCGGTACGACACCGCCGCTGAGCCCCTTGCCGGCCAGCAGCACGTCGGGGCGCACGTCCTCGGCGTCGACACCCCACCAGGTGCCGAGCCGCCCCATGCCGGTCTGGATCTCGTCGACGACCATCAGGGCGCCGTACGTCCGGCACAGCGCCCGCACCTGGCGGAGGTAGCCGGGGCGGGGGATGCGCACACCGCCCTCGCCCTGGACGGGTTCCACGATGACGCAGGCCCGGTCGCGGCGGGCGGACAGTGCCTGTTCGAGGTCGGCGGGATCGTCGTAGCCGACCTGGGTGACGTCCGGCAGCAGGGGCCGGAACGGTGTCTGGTAGGTGGCGTTGGCGGTGGCGCTGAGCGCGCCGAGGGTCTTGCCGTGGAAGCCCCGACGGGTGGTGATCACCGAGGTGCGGCCCTGGGCGCGGGCCAGTTTCAGGGCGGCCTCGGTGGCCTCGGCGCCGGAGTTGACGAAGTGGACGTAGTCGAGGCCGGGCGGGGTGTGGGCGGCGAGGGCCTGGGCGGCCCGGGCGGCGACCGGTTCGAGGAAGACGCGGCTCGCCAGCGGGTGGGTGTCGATCTGCCGGTGCACCGCCTCGACGACGGCCGGGTGGCGGTGGCCGAGGAGGAACACGCCGTAGCCGCCGAAGTCCAGGAAGCGGCGGCCGTCGTCGGCGTGGATCCAGACGCCCTCGGAGCGGACCTCGGCCATGCCGCCCATGACGCGGCCCATGACGGCTCGGCCGGTACCGATGTGCTTCTGATAGAGGGCGACCACGTCGGTCGTGTCGGCGGGCGGGGCGGAGGGGGGTGACATCGTCATGACGCCACCTCCGCGGGGGCGGCCGCGGCGGCCCGGTGCCGGCTGAGCAGGGCGGACCGTTCCCCGGCCCAGCTCTCCGCGTTGCGCACCAGGGCGGCCCGGATGCCGGCGCGGGTCAGACGGGTGCCGCAGTGGGGTTCGCCGAGGGAGGTGTCGAAGGGCAGTGCGCGCTGGAAGACCAGCAGCAGTTCCGCGTAGTGCTCCAGCCGGCGGCGGACCGAGACGGGCAGCGCGGTGCCCTCCAGCATGGGCAGCAGCAGCCGGTGCACCGCCTCGACGGGGATGAGCCGGGGGCGCTGGGGGCGGGGCAGGCCGTGGCGTACCGCGACGTCGGCGCAGACGTCGGCGAACTCCCGCAGTTCGATGGCCTGCCCGCCCGCCGTCAGCCAGTACTCGCCGCCGCCGACCCCGCCCCGGACCAGGCTGCCGACGGCCCGTGCGACGTAGTCCTGCGGGACCATGTCGATCCGGGCGTCGGGTGCGCCGGGAAGCACCGGCACCTGCCCCAGGATCATCGAGCCGATCGTCTTGGTCAGGCCCTGCTGACCGGCGATCCGTCCGGTCGCGGAGTCGCCCATGACCACCGAGGGCCGCACGATGACGCCCGGCACGCCCGCGTCGCGGGTCATCTGCTCGGCCCGGCTCTTGGAGTCGAGGTAGGCGGCGGCGCCGGGGAAGCGCCGGCGGTCCTCGTCGGTGGGGGTGTTGGCCACGAACGCGGTGCTCATGAGGTACAGCGGGGCGTCGGCGCGGGCCGCGAGGTCGAGCACGTTGTCGGCGCCGCGCACGTTGGTGCGCGTGATGTTCTCCGGCGGGGTGCGCCAGTTGGTCTCGGCGGCGGAGTGCAGCACCACGTCCACCTCGAGGGCCAGTTCGTGCCAGGCCCGGGGGCTCAGTCCGAGCCGGGGGGCGACGAGGTCGCCCTGGAGTTCGCGCACCCGCGGGTCGCGCAGCGGTGTGTTGCGGCGCAGGCACAGCAGGTCGTAGTCGGGTGCCAGTTCGTCGATCAGGGCCCGCCCGAGCACTCCGGAGCCGCCGGTCAGCAGCAGGGTGGGGCGGTCGCGCGGTCCCGTACGGCCGGTGGGCAGGACGGTGAGGCGCGGGTTGTCCGAGGGCATGAGGGTGTTCTCCCAACGGGTCTCGACCACCGGTGGGCCGGTGGGGCGGGGTGGGCCGGGTTCAGGCGATGGCCAGCGGGCCGTCGGCCAGGTACGCGCCGAGCGGCGGGGTCATCCGGGAGCGGGACGGCGGGTGCAGGGAGAGTCCGTTGGCGCAGGCGGCCAGGTGGCCCACCTCGTCGGACGTCATGAAGTTCAGCCCGCCGAGCAGTTCGACCGCGCGCGGGACGATGCGGGCGAGGGCGTCCTGGACGCCGTAGCGCACGCACAGGGCCTGGGCGAGGGCGGACTCGTCGAGGTCGCCGCCGTCGACGCGGCGGGCGACGCCCTCGGCGGCGGCCATGGCGGCCTCGGTCTCGACGAAGAGCCGTACCCGCTCGTGGTCGGGTACGCGTTCGTTGAGCAGCACGCGCTCCACCAGGGCGCTCGCGGCGCCGAGGTAGCTGCCCGTCATCAGGACCTGGAACCAGATCAGTCCGGCGGTCTGGAGTTCGTCGAGCCGTTCGCCGGAGGCGGTCGCGGTGCGCAGGACGAGTTCCGGCGGGACGAGGACGTCGGTGAGCGTGACCTGGTCGCTCTCGGCGCCGGCCAGGAAGGTGCTGGACCAGAAGCCGCTGACGCTGAGGCCCTCGCTGTCGGCGGGTACGAGGGCGACGGCGAGTTCGTCGCCCTGTCCGTCCTCGCGCGGGATCACGACGCCGGCGGTGAGCACGTCCATGGAGCGGGCGAGGCTGCACGGGCGTTTGACGCCGTTGATCCGGATGCCGTCCGCGGTCGCGGTGGCGGTCATCGAGGGGTCCAGGATGCCCGCGCCGCTGCGGCCCTCGGCGAAGCCGGAGGCGATGACGCGGTTGCTGGATGCCACTCCCTCGATCAGCATCCACTCCAGGCCGTCACCGAGGCCGCCGAGGCCGACCAGGGTGGCCATGGAGAAGTGGTGCATGGTGGTGGCGACGGCCAGCGAGGGCGAGCGGCTGCCGATGGCCCGCTGCACCCTCAGCGCGTCCAGTGCGGTGGCGCCGCGCCCCTGGTGGGACTCCGGGACGAGCAGTCCGGGCCCGCCGCTGTCCCGGAAGAGCCGGATGCCCGGGCTGCCCGGCCGCTCCAGTTCCATCAGCGGGGTCTCGCGCAGGGCGGGGTCCAGGTCGGGGAGGAGCTTGGCGAGGGTGGTGCGTTCGCGTTCGAGGAATCTCATGGGCTGTGCGGTCCTCCAGGGTGAGGCGGTGGCGGCGGTGTGGGTCACACGGCGTTGGTGGCGCGCAGCAGTTGCCAGACGGCGCCGGGGCGGGGCCTGCCGCGGAAGGCGATGTACTCCGGGAGGACCGCGTGCGGAGCCCATTTCTGCTTGTACTCGAGCTGGGAGGCGGCGGGGTAGACGGCGCCGCCGTGCTCTGCCAGGAGGCGGGCGAAGCGGGTGAACAGAGGGCTGGCGCCAGGGAGTTCGTGCTCCGGGTCGAGCCCCGTGAAGGGGGTGAACCCGAAGTGCAGCCAGCCCGCGCCCTCGGCGGTCAGCTGTTCCATCACGGTCGCGTTGAGCGCCTCCATCACGCCGGGCGGTGCGCCGGGGCTGCGTCGGCTGAGGTCGTGGAGCATGCCGGGGCGGCTGCCGTAGACCGGCGAGTAGTTGATGTACCCGACCGCCTCGCCGTCGATGCGGCCGACGAAGAGGCGGCGGTGGCGCTGGAGGCCCCCGGTCCGCTGGCCGACCAGGAAGCGCAGCTCCTTGACGTGCCGGCCCTTCTCCCGCAGCCAGCACTGGTCGATCCGGTCCAGCTCGGCGCAGTCGTCGCCGTCCCGGACCTCGACGACCTCCAGGCCGGCCCGCCGGGCGCGGGAGATCTTGTTCCGCAGCCGGACGAACCGGGAGCCGCGCAGCGTGAAGCGGCCGAGGTCGACGGCGTAGGAGGCGCCGATCTGGTTGACGGTGAAGCCGTGCGCCGCGTACAGCTCGGCGTCCGCGCGTTGCAGTTGTACGGCGACCAGGCGGCGTCCGGTGTGGGCGGCGAAGGCGTCCAGGAGCCGCGCGCGGTGTTCGGGCGCCGTGAAGGGGCCGCCGAATTGCAGGGCGTAGCGGCCGCAGGTCCGATAGGCGCAGGCTCCCTCGAACCGGTCGTCGTGGAAGTACGAGTTTCCGCTGTTGAGGGCGAGAAAGGAACTGGGGTTGTCGCTGTGGGCGGTGAGGGTGTCAAGCACGGACGGCATCGGTGTCCTCCGTGTCGTTCGTGGAAGTGCGCGCCGTACCGAATTCGCCGGAATCCACCGACGACCGGTACCGCTGCTCGAACATCAGGAATGCCGGGGTGGTTTCCGGTTCGAAGGCGACCCCGAAGGGTTTGAGGGAGTTACCGAACAGCGCCCGGTCGCCCATGAGATGGATCGGGAGGGCGAGCAGCGCCCATTCCGGCCGGACGAAAAGCGCCCATGCCCCGGCCACGAAACCTGCCGTGACCAGGCTGTGCATCAGGTTGTAGGCAACGTAGCAGCCCCGCGGAACGCGTCGGTCCGGGCTGCGCCGGAAGGCGATCGCGCCGGGAAGATATCCGATGACGTCGATCACCGCGAACAGCAGGATGAAGACGGCCCAGCGGATTTCCGTATGGTGCTGGAATGCGAGCACGAGCGAAACGGTGAGAAAGCCCAGCCATTCGAGTCGGGAGAGGGCGAAGGTGACCTTGGTCTCGAAACGGTTCTTGGCGTCCACGGGCGCTCCTGGATTGCGCGTACGATTCCGGGGCCGGCAGCGGGCCTGCCCCCTCGCTGTGGTCTGTCACTCGCTTTACGCACCGGCGCGTCCAACCCCTCGTAAAGTGGAGGCGATTGGAGAGAACTGATGCGCGGGGGACTGATCGCATGACGTCGGCCTGGGAGCTGCTGCTGCCCGCCGCCTCGGCACCGGCACGCGCGCGTGGCCGCGCCCTCCAGGCCGCGTTGCGGGACGCGGTCCGCTCGGGCCGGCTCGCCCCGGGCACCCGGCTGCCGTCGAGCCGGGACCTCGCGGCCGACCTCGGGGTGTCGCGGAAGCTGGTGACGGACGCGTACGAGCAGCTGACGGCCGAGGGCTATCTGCGCAGCGGGCGGGGTGCGGGGACCTGGGTGGGCGACGCGGTGCGGGCGGCCCGCCCGCGCGCGCGTGACCTCGCCCCGCGCTCCCCCGGTCACCGCGCGGACTTCGTGGCGGGGACGCCCGACCTGTCGCTCTTCCCGCGTTCGGCGTGGGCCGCCGCGCAGCGCGGGGTGCTGTCGGAGCTGCCGCACGAGGCTCTGGGCTATCCCGATCCGCGCGGCCTGCCCCGGCTGCGCGCCGCGCTGGCCGAGCTGCTGGCGCGGCGCCGGGGCGTGGTGGCGGACCCGGAGCGGATCGTGGTCGTGTCCGGGGTGGCGCAGGCGACGGCACTGCTCGCGGGCGTGCTGCACGCGCGCGGGACCCGCGCCGCCGGTGTCGAGGATCCCGGCAGCCCGCAGCACCGCGACCTGTACGCGTCGGCGGGCGTCGCCACCGTGCCGCTGCCGCTGGACGCGGAGGGGCTGGCCGTCGGCGCGCTGCGCGGCTCGGGCGTACGGGTCGTGGTGACGACGCCGGCCCACCAGTTCCCCACCGGGATCGCCTACTCGGCGCGGCGGCGCGCCGAACTCCTCGACTGGGCGAGGTCCGTGGACGGTCTCGTCCTGGAGGACGACTACGACGGCGACTTCCGCTACGACCGCGCCCCGGTGGGCGCGCTCCAGGGTCTCGATCCGGAACGCGTGGCCTATACCGGATCGGTCAGCAAGTCCCTCGCCCCGGGTCTGCGGCTGGGGTGGCTGCTGGTGCCCGGGTGGCTGGCGGACGAGGTGGTGGCGCGCAAGCGCACCACCGACCTGGGACACCCGGCGCTGGACCAGGCGGTCTTCGCCCGGTTCGTCGAGCGCGGCGACTACGACCGCCAGCTGCGCGTCTGCCAGCGCGCCTACCGCGAACGGCGCGACGCGCTGACGGCGGCGCTGGCGGAGCACTTCCCCGGCGCGGAGGTCACCGGCATCGCCGCCGGTCTGCACGCGATCGCCACGCTCCCCGAACGGTACGGGCCCACCGAGCGCTTCCTCGCCCGGGTGACGGAGGCGGGAGTGGCGGTGCGCTCCCTGGCGGAGTACGGGCACGGCGTGGACAGTGGGGCGGCGGGGCGGAAGGAGGTGCGGCTGGTGCTGGGATACGCGCATCTGACGCCGGGGCGGATCCGGGCGGGGGTGCGGGCGATGGCGACGGCCGCCTGACCGGCCGCGTCGCCGGCCGGGGCGGCGGGTTGTTCACGCGGAGTTTCCGTGCGCGCCGCGCCGGAGCAGTAGGCCTTGCCGTGCACACCGGCCACGGACCCGGCCGGAACCCTGCCCAGGAGCCCTTGGAGGCGCGTCCATGTCACACCGTCCGTTGCCCGGCCGCCGCAGTGTGCTGCGCGGCTCGCTCGCCGCGTCGGCGGCCCTGACCCTGCCCACCTCGCTCGGGGCGGCGCCGGCGTTCGCCCGTTCCGGGCGCCCCGGGGCGGGCTGGGGTGTGCAGACGGGGGACGTGACCTCCCACTCGGGTCTGGTGTGGGTGCGGTCCGACCGCCCGGCGCGGATGATCGTCGAGACGTCCGCGACCGAGTCGTTCCGCCGCCCGCACCGGTGGCACGGTCCGCTGCTCGGCGGGGACACCGACTTCACCGGCACCACCCGGCTGCACGGCCTGCCGCCCGGCGAGCAGATCCACTACCGCGTCCTCCTCGCCGACCCCGACGACCCGCGCCGCACCGGCGAGCCGGTGACCGGCACCTTCCGCACCGCGCCGGTCCGGCGGCGCGACGGTGTGCGGTTCGTGTGGTCCGGCGACCTCGCGGGGCAGGGCTGGGGCATCAACCCGGACCTGGGCGGCTACCGCATCTACGACGCCATGGGCGCCCTGGACCCGGACTTCTTCCTCTGCAGCGGCGACACCATCTACGCCGACGGGCCCATCGCGGAGACCGCCGCCCTGCCCGACGGCCGCACCTGGCGGAACGTCACCACCGAGGAGAAGTCCAAGGTCGCCGAGACCCTCGCCGAGTTCCGCGGCAACTTCCGCTACAACCTGCTCGACGAGAACCTGCGGCGCTTCAACGCGCGGGTCCCCTCGGTCGTCCAGTGGGACGACCACGAGGTCCGCAACAACTGGTACCCGGGCCAGGTGATCGCGGACACCGACGACCGGTACACCGAGAAGAGCGTGGACGTGCTGGCCGCCCGGGCCCGGCGGGCGTTCGGCGAGTACTTCCCCGTCTCCACCCTGCGGCCCGGCGCGCGCGAGGGCCGCGTCCACCGGGTGCTGCGCCAGGGCCCGCTGCTCGACGTGTTCGTGCTGGACATGCGGACGTATCGCAACGCCAACTCCCCCGGCGGGCAGAGCGCGGACCCGCAGGGCATCCTCGGCCGCGAGCAACTCGAGTGGCTGAAGCGGGAGCTGTCGCGGTCGCGTGCGGTGTGGAAGGTGATCGCCGCCGACATGCCGATCGGCCTGGTGGTGCCCGACGCCACCGAGGGCGCGCCGAACATCGAGGCGATCGCGCAGGGCGACCCCGGCGCGCCGCTGGGGCGGGAGCTGCAGATCGCCGAGCTGCTGCGGTTCGTCAAGCACCGGCGGATCACCGGCACGGTGTGGCTGACGGCCGACGTGCACCACACGTCCGCCCAGCACTACCAGCCCTCCCGGGCCGCGTTCTCCGATTTCGAGCCGTTCTGGGAGTTCGTGTCCGGGCCGCTGAACTCGGGTGCTTTCCCCGCCAGTTCACTCGACGGCACCTTCGGTCCCGAGCGGGTGTTCGTGAAGGCGCCGACCGCCTCCAACGTCTCGCCGGCGGAGGGCTACCAGTTCTTCGGGGAGGTCGACATCGACGGCGACAGCGCCGAGATGACGGTGCGGCTGCGCGAGCAGGACGGCACGGTGCTGTACACGAAGGTGCTGCGGCCGGGGCGGGTGGGGCAGTAGTCCCGTAGCCTGTGGGGTGTACCGCGCACCGGCGTCATCCCCCGGTGCGCGGTCGGTGAGGGCGGCCCGGAATTCCGCCAACTCCCCCCAAATGCACCAGAAGCCTTCTTTACCCATCGGTCACAGTGCGTTCGCGATCGGGCAACACCGCTCCTTCACAGTGGGTGCATGAGTCGAGACATGTCTGAAGTGACGGACGCCGTGGCGCGCGTGGCCGAGCACGGTCCGGCGGTGCCCCTGATGCTGCTGGCCTCGGTGGCCGCCCTGATCGCCACGGCGGGGTTCCACACCCGTTGGTCACGCCGCCGCGGGCAGGCGCCGCCGGCGGACGATACCGGCGCCCGGCCACCGACCGGCGGGCGGCTGGCCGGGCGTGCCGAGGACGACGGCGGGTCCGCGCGGCCGTCCGGTGCCGAGGAGAGCGCGCTGTGGCGGATGCGGACGACGGTGCGGGACGCGCCGGGTTCGCTGGCGGTGCTGTGCGCGGCCCTGGCCGACCGGCGGATCGACATCCTGAGCCTCCAGACGCACCCGCTGGCCCAGGGCACGGTCGACGAGTTCCTGCTCCGCGCCCCGGCCGGACTGACCGGGTCCGAACTGGCCGACGTCGTGACGGCGGCGGGCGGTGACCACACCTGGACGGAGCGGGCGGACGCGCACGACCTGGTGGACGCGCCGACGCGGGTACTGGCCCTGGCCGCCCGGACGGCCCTGGACGCCGCGGAACTTCCGCTGGCGCTGCGCCAGTTGCTGGGCCGGTGCACCATCCGGTCGCTGCCCGCGGTCGTCGGCGGCGCCGGGGACGACGTACCGCCGGAGGGCGCGCTGGAGGACACGGTGCTGCGGCTGCGGGCCCCGGAGGGCGGGGTGATCAGCGTGGAGCGGCCGTATCTGCCCTTCACCCCCGCGGAGTTCGCCCGGGCGCGGGCGCTGGTCGAGCTGGACGCGCGGCTCGGTCCGCGGGTGCCGCGCGGCCGGGACTCGCTGACGCTGCCCGAAGGGCGCGACATCACCGTCCGCCGCGCCGACACCCGGGACGTCGCGGCGGCCAAGGCGATGCACGAGCGGTGCTCGCCGCGCACCCTCGGGATGCGGTACCACGGCCCGGTCGGGGACGCCGACCGGTACATGAACCACCTGCTCAGCCCCCGCTTCGGCCGCACCCTCGCCGTGCAGACCGCCTCGGGGCGGATCGTGGGCCTCGGTCATCTGCTGTGGGACGGGGACGAGACGGAGGTCGCGCTGCTCGTCGAGGACGCGTGGCAGCGCCGGGGCATCGGCGGCGAACTCCTCGGCCGGCTCGTGGCGATGGCGACCGAGGCGGGCTGCGCGAGCGTGTACGCGGTCACCCAGGCCTCCAACACCGGCATGGTCGCCGCGATGCGCGGCCTGGGCCTCCCCCTCGACTACCAGATCGAGGAGGGCACCCTGGTCGTCACCGCCCGTCTGGACCCGGCCCCGCGGGCCGCCACCTCGCCGGTGCCGCACGGGGAGCGGATCGGCGGGGAGTAGGCGGGCGACCGGCGCCCCGGCCCCGCCCCGCCGGTCTCTACTCGGCCCCCGACAACGCCTCCCGCAGGGGGATGGCGCCGGGCGCCCGCTCCCCCAGCGCGCTGTCCAGGTCGGCCCACAGGTCTTCGACGTCCTCCAGGCCCACCGAGAGCCGCAGCAGCCGGTCGCCGACCCCGGCGCCCCGCCGGTCGTCGGCGTCCACGATGCGGTGGCTGATGGACGCCGGGTGCTGGATGAGCGTGTCGACGCTGCCGAGGCTCACCGCCGGGGTGATCAGGCGGACGCGGCCGATGACCTCGTGCGGGTCGCCGTGGACCTCGAAGGAGACCATCGCGCCGCCGATGCGCGGATAGTGGACGCGGGCCACCCGCGGATCGGCGGCGAGCCGGGCGACCAGCTCCGCGGCGTTCGCGGAGGCGGCCCGCACCCGCACCGGCAGGGTGGACAGGCCCCGCAGCAGCAGATAGCCGGCCAGCGGGTGCAGCACACCGCCGGTGGCGAAGCGCACCTGCCGCAGCCGCCCGGCGAACTCCTCGTCGCAGGCGACCACGCCGGCCAGCACGTCCCCGTGCCCGCCGAGGTACTTGGTGGCGCTGTGCAGCACCAGCCGGGCCCCGTGTTCGGCGGGGCGCTGGAGCACCGGTGTGGCGAAGGTGTTGTCCACGAGCAGCGGCACGGAGCCGCAGGCGTGGGCGAGGGCCCGCAGGTCGACCTCGGCCAGCGTGGGGTTGGCCGGCGACTCGACCAGCACCAGGCCGGTGTCGGGGCGCAGCGCGTCCGCGACGCCCGCCGGGTCGGTCCAGGTGACCTCGGACCCCAGCAGCCCGGCGGTCAGCAGGTGGTCGCTGCACCCGTACAGGGGCCGTACGGCCACGACGTGCCGCAGCCCCATCGAGCCGCGGACCAGCAGGACGGCGCTCAGCGCGGCCATGCCGCTGGCGAAGGCGACCGCGGACTCGGTCCCCTCCAGCTTGGCCAGCGCCGTCTCGAAGCGGGCGACGGTGGGGTTGCCGAGCCGCCCGTACACCGGCGGGCCGTCGGGTTCGGCGCCGGTGGTGGCGAAGGCGTCGATACGGGCGGCCTCGCCACGGCTGTCGTACGACGGGTAGGTCGTGGACAGGTCGATGGGCGGGGCGTGCAGTCCCCGGCCGGCGAGGTCGTCGCGGCCGGCGTGCACGGCCTCGGTGGCCAGTGCCCTGCTCGTGGGGGCGGTGATGCGAACGTCGTCGGGTGGCGACGTGGGCGTGCGCGCAGAGTCCATGGGCCGAAGAATGAACAAGGACCGGGTCGGCACGGCGGTCGACCGTGTTACGTTCGGCCCATGCCCGACTCCGTCGTACTGGATCCGGTGGATCTCCATCTGCTGCGGCTGCTGCAGAACGACGCCCGGACCACCTACCGCGATCTCGCCGCCCAGGTGGGCGTCGCCCCGTCGACCTGCCTGGACCGGGTGACCCGGCTGCGGCGGGCCGGGGTGATCCTCGGCCACCGGCTCGAACTGGACCCCGCCAAGCTGGGCCGGGGTCTCCAGGCGCTGCTCTCGGTGCAGGTGCGCCCGCACCGGCGGGAGCTGGTCGGCCCCTTCGTGGAGCGGATCAGGGCGTTGCCGGAGTCGCGCACGGTCTTCCACCTCACCGGCCCGGACGACTACCTCGTCCATGTCGCGGTGGCGGACATGACGGACCTCCAGCGGCTGGTGCTGGACGGCTTCACGTCCCGGCCGGAGGTGGCCCGGGTCGAGACGCGGCTGATCTTCCAGCAGTGGGAGTGCGGCCCGCTGCTGCCGCCCTCCCCGCCGACGGCCACGCCCTGAGCGAAATCCGGCCGCGCACGGCTTCGGGCCCGGTTCACCGGGCTGACGCGGCACCGGTATCCGTATGAGGATGTCCGCATGTCAGAGACCAAGAGCCCGCTGCCCCGCGAGGTCGCCGACGCCTACGTCGACGACCTCATCGCCCTCGACCCGGTCACCGGTACCTATCTCGGCGTCGCCGAGAGCTCGAGTCTCCTGCCCGACTTCTCGCCCGCGGGGCAGGAGGCCCTGGCGGAGCTGGCCAGGACCACCCTGGCCCGGCTGGACGAGGCGGAGCGCCGGCCCGGCGGGGACAGCGACGTGGAGCGGCGCTGCGCCCGGCTGCTGCGCGAGCGCCTCACGGCGAAACTGGCCGTGCACGAGGCCGACGAGGGCCTGCGCTCGGTCGGCAACATGGGCACCGCCGCCCACTCGGTGCGCGAGGTCTTCACCATCACGCCGACGCAGACCGACGAGGACTGGGCCCGCGTCGCCGAGCGGCTGCGTGCGGTACCGGCGGCGTTCGCGGGCTACCGCGCGTCGCTGGCCCTGGGTCTGGAGCGGAAGCTGTACGCGGGGCCGCGGCCGACCGCCACCTTCGTCGAGCAGCTCGGCGAGTGGGCGGACACCGGCGAGGGGCGCGGCTGGTTCGAGGACTTCGCCGCCGACGGGCCGGACGCGCTGCGCACGGAGCTGGACGAGGCCGCGCGGGGCGCGACGGCGTCGGTGGTGGAGCTGCGGGACTGGATGCGCGACGTGTACGCCCCGGCGGTCGAGGGCGCCCCGGACACGGTGGGCCGGGAGCGCTACGCCCGCTGGTCGCGCTACTACAACGGCACCGACCTGGACCTGGACGAGGCGTACGCGTACGGCTGGGCCGAGTACCACCGGCTGCTCGCCGAGATGAAGGCGGAGGCCGAGAAGATCTTCCCCGGGGCCGGGACGCCGTGGGTGGCGCTGGCCCACCTGGACGAGCACGGCAGGCACATCGAGGGCGTCGACGAGGTCCGCGACTGGCTGCAGGGCCTGATGGACCAGGCGATCGAGCAGCTGGACGGCACGCACTTCGAACTCGCCGAGCGGGTGCGGCGGGTGGAGTCGCGGATCGCCCCGCCGGGCAGCGCGGCGGCCCCGTACTACACGTCGCCGTCGGAGGACTTCTCCCGTCCCGGCCGCACCTGGCTGCCGACGATGGGCCAGACCCGCTTCCCGGTGTACGACCTGGTCTCGACCTGGTACCACGAGGGCGTTCCGGGCCACCACCTCCAGCTGGCCCAGTGGACGCACGTCGCGGCGGACCTCTCCCGCTACCAGGCCTCCGTGGGCATGGTCAGCGCCAACGCCGAGGGCTGGGCGCTGTACGCGGAGCGGCTGATGGACGAGCTGGGCTTCCTCACCGATGCGGAGCAGCGCCTCGGGTACCTGGACGCGCAGATGATGCGGGCCGCCCGGGTCATCGTGGACATCGGCATGCACCTGGAGCTGGAGATCCCGGCCGACTCGCCGTTCCACCCGGGCGAGCGCTGGACGCCGAAGCTGGCGCAGGAGTTCTTCGGCGCGCACAGCAGCCGCCCGGCGGACTTCGTGGAGAGCGAGCTGACCCGCTATCTGACGATCCCGGGCCAGGCGATCGGCTACAAGCTCGGGGAGCGGGCGTGGCTGCTGGGCCGGGAGAAGGCCCGCGAGCGGCACGGCGACGCCTTCGACCCGAAGGCGTGGCACATGGCGGCCCTCTCCCAGGGCTCGCTGGGCCTGGACGACCTGGTGGACGAGCTGTCCCGGCTCTGACGGGCGGTCACCGGCGGAAGCCGCCCTCCGAGTCGACGACCTGACCGGTGACCCACTCGGCCTCGTCCGTGGCCAGCCACGCGATGAGGCGGGCCGGGTCGTCGGGCATGCCCCAGCGTCCGCCGGGGAAGCACGCGGCGACGGCCTCGTAGGCGTCGCCGGTCAGGTAACCGGTGTCCACGGGACCGGGGTTGACCGCGTTCACGGTCACGGCGTGCTCGGCGAGGGTCGTCGCCAGGGAGCGGGTGACGGACGCCAGCGCGCCCTTCTGGAGCGCGTAGGCGATCTCGCCCGGCATGCCGCCGGCGATGTCCTGGCCGGAGGTCATCATCACCACGCGTCCGCCGGGGGTCCGGGGCGGCAGTGCGGCGCGGTGCCGGGCGTACGCCTGGACCAGCAGCAGTACCGAGCGGGTGTCGACCTGCCAGTGCGCGTCGAGCATCGCGGCGTCGATCGTGTCCAGGGTGCCGTCGGAGCCGCTGAGGGCGTGGTTGGCGACCAGGACGTCCAGGCGCCCGCCGAGCGCCTGGGCGGCGGTGGCGACGAGGCGGGCGGGCGCGTCCGGGGCGGAGAGGTCTGCGGGGCCCTCGTGCACGGCGGCGCCCGGGTCCCCGAGGGCGGCGCGGACGGAGGCGGTGACGTCCTCGACGCGGTCGGCGCCCCAGGGCATGGCGGCGTCGTGCGGGACGTGGTGGTGCAGGTAGACGCTCGCGCCGTGGGCGGCGAGCCGGCGGGCCACGGCGTGGCCGATGCCGCCGCGCCGGCTGGCACCGGTGACGAGGGCGGTACGGCCGCGCAGGGGCAGCGGATCGCGGCGCAGCTCTTCGGGGGTGGGGTGCGCAAGTGGGGGCATGACACCCATGATGGGCGGGCCGCGGCGGCCCCGCACGTCAATATCGCGGCGGCTACCGGTCGGCGAGCCGCCGCAGCTGGACCAGGCCCAGCCACGTCTCCGCGCCCGGGCGCGCCTCGGCCGCGCGCACCGCGTACCGGCCGGGGTCGAGCGCGACCCGCACGCGACCCGCGCGCTCCGACGCGGCGCCGGGCCAGGCGGCGTCGAACAGGAGCACCGGTCCCGGCACACGCCAGGCCACCTCGGGCTCCCACTCGGCCGTGTCGAGGGCGTCGGGCACCCCGGCCAGCACCTCGTCCTCGGAGCCGGCGGCGCACCAGCGGACGAAGGTCCCGTGCTCGGGCAGATAGGCGGTGGAGGCGGGTTCGTCGCCGAGCACCAGGGCGGTGGAGTCGCCGACCGGGAGGAGTCCGACGTAGCCGTCGACCTCGCAGGCCCGGTCGTAGTCGGAGTCCGCGTCCTCGCCGTCGGCACCGGTCCAGAACGGCAGGACCGTCTCCGGAACCGCTATGAGCGGCCCCCCGCCCGACTCGACCCACTCCACCTCGCCCGGCTCCGCGTATCGCACCATGCGGCAGAACCTACACGCCGGTCAGCAGCCGCAGTCGTCCGCGTCCACCGGGACGGTCAGGGGGTCGGCGGCCGGGCGTTCGGTGCCCTGCCGGGTCTCGTAGGCGAAGCCCTCGCGCACCCAGTACTCGAAGCCGCCGCGCATCTCCTTGACGGGGTAGCCGAGTTCGGCGAGGGCGAGGGCCGCGCGGGTGGCGCCGTCGCAGGCGGGTCCCCAGCAGTACGTCACCACCGGCACTGCGGGGTCGAGGAGGCGCCCGGCCTGTTCGGCGACGTGCGCGGTGGGCAGGTGGACGGCGCCGGGTACGTGGCCCTGGTCCCAGGACTCGGTGGACCGGCAGTCCACCAGCGTGAATCCGGGGCCGCCTTCGGCCGCCATCGCGGCGGCGACGTCGGAGACGTCGGTGTGGAAGGCGAGGCTCGCCCGGAAGTACGCGGCGGCCTCGGCGGGCGGCGCGGGGGCGACGCGCAGGACGGGGTTGACGGTGGTGACGCTCACGGTCCGGCCTCTCCTCGATGGATCTTCCGGTTCAGAAATCTACGGTCGGCGACCACGCAACTGAACGGTGATTCCCCGGCTTTTCGCTTGTTGTGCCGGGGATTCCCTGCTATCCATCATCCATGACCGAGTATTCCCCGGACGCCACCGACTGGCTCCTCCTCGACGCGCTGCAGCGCAACGGGCGGGCCGGTTTCGCCGAGCTGGCCCGTGCCGTGTCGATGTCCGCGAGCGCGGTGACCGAGCGGGTGCGGCGGCTGGAGGAGGCCGGGATCATCCAGGGGTACGCGGCGGTCGTCGACCCCGAGCGGCTGGGGCTGCCGATCCTGGCGTTCGTGCGGCTGCGCTATCCGGTCGCCAACTACAAGCCCTTCCACGACCTGGTCGCGGTCATGCCCGAGATCCTGGAGGCGCACCACGTCACGGGCGACGACTGCTTCGTCATCAAGGTGGCGGCCCGTTCGATGCGGCACCTGGAGGAGGTGTCCGGCCGGATCAGCGCCCTGGGGTCGGTCACGACGAGCGTCGTGTACTCCTCGCCGCTCCCCCGCCGCCCCCTGGGCCGCTGAGGTCCGCCGAGACCGTTCAGCCGGTGGCCCGTTGGCGCAGCGCGGACCCCGACCGCCCCTTCACGACCTCCAGTTGGGCGTGGACCCGGCGCCGCAGGTCGGCCACGTGGCTGACGATGCCGACGCTGCGGTCCCGTTCGCGCAGGGAGTCGAGGACGTCGAGGACCTCGTCGAGGGTCTGGTCGTCGAGGCTGCCGAAGCCCTCGTCGATGAAGAGGGTGTCCAGACGGACGCCGCCGGCCTCGTCCGTGACGACGTCGGCGAGGCCGAGCGCGAGGGCCAGCGAGGCGAAGAACGTCTCGCCGCCGGAGAGGGTGGCCGTGTCCCGCTCCCGGCCGGTCCAGGCGTCGACGACGTGCAGCCCGAGGCCGCTGCGGCCGCGGCCGGTGCGGTCGTCGGAGTGGACCAGGGTGTAGCGGCCGGCGGACATGCGGGTGAGCCGCGCGGTCGCGGCCGCGGCGACCTGTTCGAGGCGGGCGGCCAGGACGTAGGACTCCAGGCGCATCCGGCGGTCGTTGTCCGCGGAGGTGCCCGCGGCGAGGCCGGCCAGGCGGGCGACGCGGGTGTGCTCCTCGCGCAGCGGGGCGAGCCGGTGCACCGAGTCGGTGGCCCGCGCGGAGAGCCGGTCCAGCTCGGCGCAGCGCCGGGCGGCGGCGTCGCGTGCGGAGGACGCCTCGCGCAGCCGCCGGCCCGCGTCGGTTGCGGCGCGTTCGGCCGCGGCGGGATCGGCCCGCGGGCGGCGGGCCGCGTCGGCGGTGTCGGGCTCGGCGAGGACCGCGCGGACGGCGGTCTCCTCCGCGTCCCGGGCGTCGAGCCGGCGCTGCAGCTCGCGGTGGGCGTCGTCGTCGAGCAGCGCGGCGGCGGCGTCCGCCGGGGTGTCGAAGCCGGCCCGGAAGGCGGCGTCGGCGAGACGCGCGTCGGCGTCCTTGAGCCGCCGGGCGGACTCCTCCGCCGCGCGGGCGGTGTCGGCGGCGTCGGCGAGCAGGGCGGCCCGGTGCTCCAGTTGGGCGGCTCGCGCCGCGACGCTCCCGGCGGTGCCGCGGGCCCGGGTCAGCTCCTGCTCCAGCGCGGCCCGTTCACTCTCCAGCCGCTCACGGCCCGCGACCCGGGAGGCGGACCGTACGGCGGCCTCCTGCTGGGCGGCGACGCGCCGCTCGCGCTCGTCCCCCGCGCGGCGCAACTCCTCCTGCGCCGCGTGCAGCCGGGAACCGGCCGCGCGCACTCGCTCGTACTCGCGCTCCAGCTCCTCGGCCTCCTCGGCCAGCCGGGCGGTGGGCGCGTCCCCGGCCTCGGCCGTCGCGGCGGCCAGCGCCTCGCGTACGGTGCCCAGGCGCCGTTCGGCCTCCGCGCGCCCCTCGTCGGCCTGCTGGTAGGCGGTGAGGGCCCGCTCCTCGGCCGCGCGGTCGACGTGGCCGTCGATCCGCCGGGCGGGGGCGGGGTGTTCGGTGGCGCCGCAGACCGCGCAGGGCGCCCCGTCGGTGAGGCCGGCGGCGAGTTCGGCGGCGATGCCGCTCAGCCGCTGCTCCTTGAGGTCGAGCCAGTGGGCACGGGCCGTGACGGCCTCCTCGGCCGAGGCCAGCGCCCGGCGCCGGGCCTCGTCGGTGTCGGCGGCGAACCGGTCACGCTGCCGGGCCGCGGTCAGCCGCCGCCGCGCGGGGTCGCGTTGCACGGCGAGCTGTTCGGCGCGGGTCGCGGCCTCCCGGGCGTCGTCGACGCGCGCCTGGAGTTCGTCGCGGGTGGCCTCCCAGTCGGCGAGCCAGGTCTCCGCCTCGTCCCGGACGTCGTCGTCGGCGCGTTCCTGACGATCCAGCACGGCCCGCTCCTCGACCAGTTCGGCGAGGCGCCGCTCGGCCCGGCGAGCCGACTCCAGGCCGCCCAGTTCCTCGGCGGCCCGGCGGGCGGCGGCGGCCAGTCCGGCGGCACCGGCGTCGGCGAGGTCCTCCGGCAGCTGGGCACGCGCGCGCCCCTCCGCGGCCGCCGCCCGCCCGTGTTCGGCGTCCGCTGCGTCCCGCAGCTCCAGTGCGGGTGCGACCGCCTCGGCCTTGCGGGACCGCTCCATGCGCCGCTGCGCGGCCCGGTGGGCCTCGGTGCGCTCCGCCAGCCGCTCGGCCCGCTCCCGCGCCTGGGCGAACCGGCGCTGCAAACGGTCCAGTTCCCGTGCGTCGGCGAGGGCGCGGTCGGCGGCGGCGTGCGCGGACTCGGCGGTGGTGAGGCGGCAGTCGGCGACGGTGAGCAGTTCGCGGGCCGTGGCGCGGGCGACGGCGGCGGCGCCGAGGACGGTCTCGGCCAGGCCCGGCTCGCCCGGCGCCAGTTCCGGCAGTTCCATGGCGTCGCCGGCCGCCTGCTGCATCCGGTGGGCGTCGGCCAGGAGAGCGGCGTCGCCGTCCCGGACCCGGGCCTCGGTCGTCCGGCGCCGTTCGGCGAGACGCTGCTCGACCTCGGCGAAGCGCCGGGTGTCGAAGAGGCGGCCGAGCAGTTTGCCGCGGGCCTCCGCGTCGGCGCGCAGGAAGCGCGCGAAGTCGCCCTGGGGCAGGAGCACGACCTGGCAGAACTGCTCGCGGCTCATGCCGAGCAGCTGCGTGACCTCCTCACCGACCTCCTGGTGGGAGCGGCTCAGGTCCTTCCAGGACCCGGCGGTCGCGTCGTACTCGCGCAGCCAGGTCTGGGCCTTGTCGACGGTGGTGCCGCTGCCGCGCAGCTTCGGCCGCTGCCAGGGCGGCTGCCGGGTGATCTCGAGGCGCCGGCCGGCGACGGTGAGTTCGAGCCGGACCTCGGTGCGGGTGCCGGTCGCCGCGTGGTCGCTGCGCAGGGTCATGCCCTGGCCGCTCTGCCGGGCTCCGGGCACGGAGCCGTACAGCGCGTAGCAGACGGCGTCGAGGACGGACGTCTTGCCCGCGCCGGTGGGACCGTGCAGCAGGAAGATGCCGGCCCCGGACAGGTCGTCGAAGTCGACACTCTGCGCGCCGCCGAAGGGGCCGAAGGCGGTGAGGTCCAGCCGGTGCAGCCTCACCGGGCCACCTCCCGCACGGTCTCGTCGGCGCGCACCGCGTCGAAGGCGTCCCGCAGTACGGCCTGTTCCTGGTCGTCGGGTCCGGCGCCGCGCACATGGGCCACGAAGTCCTCGGCGATCTGCTGGTCGCTGCGGTCGGCGAGGCGCCGGGCGTAGGACACGCCGGGTTCGCCGGGGGCGCGCTCGGGGTCGAAGACGAGGCTGAGGGTGTGCGGGAAGCGCTCGCTGAGCCGGGCCATGGGATCGTCCGGGCGGACCGGGTCGGTGAGGGTCGCTTCCACCCACGCCTCTTCGTGCGGGGTCAGCCCGGGGTCGGCCAGCAGGTCGTCCAGGGTGCCGCGGAGCCGGGCCAGCGCGCGCGGCACCGGGCAGTCGACGCGCTCGGCGGTGACGGTCCCGGCCGCGTCCAGGTCGACGAGCCACACGCTCTTGCGGTGCCGGTGCTCGGAGAAGGAGTACGGCAGCGGGGAGCCGGAGTAGCGGACGCGCTCGCCGATGGTCTGGCAGCCGTGCAGGTGGCCGAGTGCCACGTAGTCGACGCCGTCGAAGACACCGGAGGGGACGGCGGCGACTCCGCCGACGCTGATGTCCCGCTCGCTGTCGCTCTGCTCGCCGCCGGTGACGAAGGCGTGCGCGAGGACGACGGAACGGGTGCCCGGCGCGCGCGTGGCGAGGTCGGACCGCACCCGGTCCATGGCGGCCGCGAGCACCGCCTCGTGACCCGCCTTCTCCACCCCGAACTCCGCCTTCACCAGCGCGGGTTCAAGGTACGGCAGGCCGTAGAAGGCGACGTCCCCGTGGGCGTCCGGCAGCACCACCGGGGTGCCGCAGCCGGCCGGGTCGGTGCGCAGGTGGATGCCCGCGCGGTCGATGAGTCCGGCGCCGACGCCGAGGCGACGGGCCGAGTCGTGGTTTCCGGAGATCATCACGGTGGGTACGCCGAGCCCGGCGAGGCGGTGCAGGGCGTCGTCGAACAGCTCGACGGCGGCGAGCGGCGGCACCGCGCGGTCGTACACGTCCCCCGACACGACCACGACGTCGACGGCGTGCTCGCGCACGGTCTCGACGAGGTGGCCGATGAACGCCTCCTGGGCGTCGAGCATGTTCACCCGGTGGAACGCTCGGCCGAGATGCCAGTCGGAAGTGTGCAGAATTCTCACAGCATCGCCCCGACTCGCATGTTTTGCCTCACTCCGCCCCATACCCGGCACGACTCCCGCCACCGGCACCCACCACGCTAACGCCCGCCGGCCCCTGGTCCACCACGAACCTCAGTCGTTCGCCGGTCGGCGGTCGCCACCGCCGTCACGCGTCCCCGTACGCCTCCCCGCCCAGCTCGAGCCCCGCCGACCCGGCGGTGGCGTTCGCAAGCCAGGAGCGGAAGGTCTCCACCTCGGTCTCGGGCAGGCCGACCTCGATGGTCACCGCCTCGGCGTAGCGCACGTCGCGCACCGCGTGGCCCGCGGCGCGCAGGTCGTTCTGGAGCCGCCCGGCCCGCTGGTGGTCGACGGTGACCGTGACCAGCCGGAACCGGCGCCGGGTGAGGGTGCCGAGGTCGTCCAGCGCCTCGCCGACCGCACCCCCGTAGGCGCGGATGAGTCCGCCCGCGCCGAGCTTGACGCCGCCGTAGTAGCGCGTGACGACGGCGACGACGTACCGCATGTCGCGGCGCAGCAGCATCTGGAGCATCGGGACGCCGGCCGTGCCGCCGGGCTCGCCGTCGTCGCTCGCCTTCTGGACGGCGGCGTCGGCGCCGATGACGTACGCCCAGCAGTTGTGACTGGCGTCGGCGTGCTCCTTGCGTACGCCCGCGACGAACGCCTGGGCCTCCTCCTCGGTGGCGGCGGGGGCGAGGGCGCACAGGAAGCGGGAGCGGTTGATCTCGGTCTCGTGCACACCCGCGCGGGCGACCGTGCGGTACTCGTCCTGCATGCGGCCAGCCTATGCGCTCACTTCCGTCCGCCCCTCGGCACCGTCATCGCGGTGAGCAGGGCCGCTCCGGGGGCGAGCGCCCGCCAGGTGGTGCCGTGCCAGTCCAGTACGGCCACCGCCGACGTGGGGTACTTGGCCCGGACCCGGTCCATCGCGTCGTCGAGGGCGTCGCCGGCCAGGGTGCCGATGAGGTCCTCCAGGCCGGGGTTGTGACCCACCAGGAGCAGCGTCTCGATGTCGGCGGGCGCCTCGCGCACGACGTCAAGGAGGTCCGGTACACCGGCGTGGTACAGGCGCGGGTCGTGGCGCACCGGCGGGGGCGTGCCCCACTGCCCGGAGGCCAGGTCCCAGGTCTGCCGGGCGCGTACGGCGGTGGAGCACAGGGCGAGGTCGGGCAGCCAGTCGTGCTCCGCGAGGGCGCGTCCGGCGGCGGGGGCGTCGCGCAGTCCGCGCCGGGCGAGCGGGCGGTCGTGGTCGGCGACGCCCTCGGGGCGGGCCGACTTGGCGTGCCGCAGGACCACCAGGCGCCGGAGCGGGCCGGAGCCGGGGCGCGCGATCACGCGGGGGCTCCGAGGTCGCGGGTGAGGTGGAGGCCGAGGAAACGGTCGGCATAGGCGCAGATCTCGAAGCGGGCTCCGTCCGGCAGGTCCGGGTCGGTCTCCACGCCGCGCAGGACCCGCAGCACCCCGGGCGCGTCCAGGTCGTCGTCCCAGGCGGCCCGCAACCGGTCGCGCACCTCGACCGGTACCGGGCGCGAGGGCTGTCGCGCCCAGGCGGCGACCGCGCTCCGCCGGCGCGCGAGGGCGTCGCGGGCCTCGTCCAGGGCGGTCGCGTCCGGCGACCGCCGCGCTGATCTCCTGGGAGACCTTGGTGCCGAGGTCGGTGAACTCGGGGATGCCGACGAACTGGATGCCGGGCGCGGGCCGAGGCTGGACGCCGGGGTCGTTGGGCTTCGCGCCCTCGATGGCCTCCCTGGTCATCTCCTGGAAGGCGGCGGCCTCCTTGGCGTAGGCCGGGTTCTCGTACGTCGAGGCGCGCTTGCCGGCCGGGACGTTGGACCAGCCGATCTCCTTGCCGACCAGCTGCTCGTACTCCTTGCTGGACGCCCAGGAGACGAACTTCCAGGCCTTGTCGGCGTTGCGGGAGGCCTTCTGGATGCCCCAGGCCCAGGTGTAGAGCCAGCCGGAGGAGTCCGTCTTCTCGACCGGGGCGGGCGCGTAGCCGACCTTGCCCTTGACGGGCGACTTGGCGGCGTCCAGGGACCCGGCCGCGGAGGTGGCGTCGTACCACATGGCGACCTTGCCCTGCGTCATGTTGTTGAGGCACTCGGCGAATCCGGACTGGGCGGCGCCGGACTGGCCGTGCTCGCGGACCAGGTCGACATAGAACTTCGTCGCCTTCTCCCACTCGGGCGAGTCGAGGCGGGCCTGCCAGTCCTTGTCGAACCAGGTGCCGCCGAAGGTGTTCACGACCGTCGTCAGGGGTGCCATCAACTCGCCCCAGCCGGGCAGTCCGCGCAGGCAGATCCCCTTCATGCCGGGCTCGGCGCCGTCGAGCTGCGCGGCGAGGTCGGCGACCTCGGTCCAGGTGGGGTGCTCGGGCATCTTCAGGCCCTCCCGGGCGAAGACGTCCTTGCGGTACATCAGGAAGGACGACTCGCCGTAGAAGGGCTGGCCGTAGAGCTTGCCGTCGTCGCCGGTGAGGGACTCGCGCATCGGGCCGAGGACGTCCTTCTCGTCGTACGCCGGGTCCTCGGCGACGTAGGGGTCCATCGGCTGCAGCCACTCGTTGCGGGCGTAGATCGGTATCTCGTAGTTGGAGAGGGTGGCGGCGTCGTACTGGCCGGCCTGGTTGGCGAAGTCCTGGCTGATCTTGTCGCGGACGTCGTTCTCCGGCAGCACGGTGAAGTTCACCTTGATGCCGGTCTCCTCGGTGAAGTGGTCGGCGGTGAGTTTCTGCAGCTCGACCATCTGCGGGTTGTTGACCATCAGGACGTTGATGGCGTTGCCGCCGGATCCGGCGCCGCCCGCCCCGACCCAGCAGCCGGTGAGCAGCGGGGCGAGCAGCGTCCCTGCGGCGGCCATGGCGAGCGTTACTCGCGGCCTCCGTCGGCTCTGGGTTCGCATGGATCGCTCCTGAACATATGGGGAGGTATGGGGCATTGAGGGGTGTGGGTGTGCCATGAGCGTGAGGGTGTGCCGTGCGGGGAGCGGGTCGGGGGTCAGACGCGGATGACCTGCGGTCCGAGCAGGGAGTAGCGGTGTGCCTCGGCGGTGGGCAGCAGCGTGCTGGTGACGATCGCCTCCAGGGCGCCGACCTCGGCGAACCGGCAGAAGCTCACCGCCCCGAACTTGGTGTGCGCGCCGGCGAACACGGTGCGGCGGGCGGCCCGGATGGCCTGCGCCTTGACCTCGCTGACCGCGGGGTCGGGGGTGGTGAGGCCGTGCTCGCGGGAGATGCCGTTGGCGCCGATGTACGCCAGGTCGACGACGAAGCCGGCCAGCATCTTCGTCGTCCAGTGGTCGACGGTGGCCAGGGTGCCCGGCCGGACCCGGCCGCCGAGCAGCAGGACGGAGGTGTCGTCGGCCTCGGCGAGGGCGCCGGCGACCGGCAGGGACGCGGTGACCACGGTCAGCGGCCGGTCCCGGGGCAGGGCCTCGGCGATCAGCTGGGGCGTGAAGCCCTCGTCCACGAAGACGGTCTCCGCGTCGCCCAGCAGCTCGGCGGCGGCCGCGGCGATCCGGCGCTTCTCGGGCACGTGACTGGTGGCGCGGAAGGCGAGCGTGGTCTCGAACCCGGCGCTCTCCACCGGATAGGCGCCGCCGTGGGTGCGGCGGACCAGGCCGTGGTCCTCCAGCGCGCGCAGGTCCCGGCGTACGGTCTCCTTGGCGACGTCCAGCTCGGAGGCGAGCGCGGTGACGTCGACCGAACCGGTGGCGCGGGCGATCCGCACGATCTCGCGCTGCCGCTCCTCCGCCGTCCTCGTGCCCATGCCGAACACCTGCCTCACCGCCCCGTCGCCGTGTCGTTGCCCGTTCGGGCCCGTGGGGGAAGTTCTACAGCGGTCGGGCGGCACTGACCAGGTCTGTTGCGGACCCGATACTGCCCGTGTGGGCCCGTTTGCGGCGTCGGCTGCCCGTCTCGGACCTGGGGCGCAGCGCGGGACGGGGTGAGAACGGGCAGTGCGGATGCCCGCATACGGAAGCGGACGGGCCCGTTCGGTGCCCGTCCGCTTCTCGTGGGGTCGTGTTCCGGTCAGTACGGCCAGATCGGGGGGTCGGTCACGAAGTGGCCGCCCAGGTACGCGTGTGCCGGGTTGTCCGGGTCGAGCGCGCCCTGTTCCGCGACGAGTTTGCCGGCGTACGGCTCGGAGTCGTCCTGCGGCTCGTAGCCGAGCGCCCGCGCGGAGGTGAGGTCCCACCACAGGCGGGTGTTGGCCGAGGAGCCGTGGACGACGGTGTGCCCGACGTTCTCGGCGGTGAGGGCGGCGTGGAAGAGGCGGGCGCCGTCCGCGGGGCTCATCCACACCGAGAGCATGCGCACGCTGGTCGGCTCCGGGAAGCAGGAGCCGATGCGGACGGAGACGGTCTCGATGCCGTGCTTGTCCCAGTAGAGCTGGGCCAGGTCCTCGCCGAAGCACTTGGACAGGCCGTAGAAGGTGTCCGGGCGGCGCGGCGTCTCGACCGGGATGAGGGGGTCGTCGCCCCGGGGGCGCGGGGTGTAGCCGACGGCGTGGTTGGAGGAGGCGAAGACGACGCGGCGGACACCTTCCTCGCGGGCGGCCTCGTACAGGTTGTACGTGCCCTCGATGTTCGCCTTGAGGATCTTCTCGAAGGGGGCTTCCAGGGAGATGCCCGCGAGGTGGATGATCGCGTCGACGCCGCGGACCGCCTCGCGCAGCGCGTCCCGGTCGGCGAGGTCGGCGACGATCGCGTCCGGCTCGCCCTCGACGGGGCGCAGGTCGAGCGGGCGCAGTGTGTAGCCGTGGGCGGGGAGCAGGCCCCGCATCAGGGTGCCGAGGCCGCCGGCGGCGCCGGTGAGCAGGACGGTGCGGGGAGCGGGCATCCTCGGGACTCCTAGGTCTGCTGTGGCGGCAGTCGTGCGGGTGCGTGCCTGGCGTTCATATGCGTGGACACGCTAGGGAATGGGTGGTGAGCCGTCAAGAGGGCGCCCTGCTTGACGGTGCACACGGGGCGGCTTAGCGTGGTCGCGTTCAGAAATATAGACGCGAATCATGAGTATGAGAATGGGGAGCGCCCGTGACCTCAGCCCCTCTCGCCGAACGGATCACGGCCCCCAGCGGGCCGCTGTTCTTCCCCGTCACGGCGTTCGGCCCCGACGGCGGCCTCGATCTCGACGCCTACCGCACCCATGTGCGCCAGGGTGTGGAGGCCGGGGCCGCCGCCGTGTTCGCCTGCTGCGGCACCGGCGAGTTCCACGCCCTCACGCCCGAGGAGTTCGAGGTCTGCGTCCGCGCGGCGGTCGAGGAGACGGCGGGCCGGGTGCCCGTGGTGGCGGGCGCGGGCTACGGCACCGCCCTCGCCGTACGCCACGCCCGCCTCGCCGAGGCCGCCGGCGCCGACGGGCTGCTCGCCATGCCGCCCTACCTGGTGGTCGCCGGCCAGGAGGGGCTGGTGCGGCACTACCGGGAGGTGGCCGCCGCGACCTCCCTGCCCGTGATCGTCTACCAGCGGGACAACGCCGTCTTCACCCCGGAGAGCGTGGTCGAACTGGCCCGCACGGACGGGATCGTCGGCCTCAAGGACGGGCTCGGCGACCTCGACCTGATGCAGCGCATCATCAGCGCCGTGCGCACCGCGCTGCCCGGCGGCGACTTCCTGTACTTCAACGGCCTGCCGACCGCCGAGCAGACCCAGCTCGCCTACCGCGCGCTCGGCGTCACCCTGTACTCCTCCGCCGCGTTCTGCTTCGCCCCCGAGATCGCCCTCGCCTTCCACCGGGCGCTGCGCACCGGCGACGACGCGCTCGCGCACCGTCTGCTCGACGGCTTCTACCGGCCCTTCGTCGAACTGCGCGCCCAGGGCCGCGGGTACGCCGTCGCCCTGGTCAAGGCGGGCGTACGGCTGCGCGGCCTGGACGTGGGGGAGGTGCGGACGCCGTTGCAGGAGCCGGCCGAGGACCACGTGAAGCAGCTCGCCCGGATCATCGAGCGGGGATACGCGCTGCTCGACGCGGAGCCCGGCGCGGAGTCCGACCGGGAGTCCGTCGCGGGGGAGGGCCAGTGAAGGCGTCGGCGTTCGTCTACCCGTGGGACGTCAACGGCGACCCGGAAGCCTCCGCGCGCGTGGCGGACCTCGGCGTGTCCCAGGTGACGCTCGCCGCCGCGTACCACTCGACCCGCGCGCTCACCCCCCGTCACCCCCGCCACCGCGTCGTCACCGCCGAGCACTCCGCCGTGCTCTACCCGCCGGACGCCGCCCGTTGGGAGGGCCGCGTGCCGCGCCCGTACCAGGCCGGTGACTGGGCGCCGGGCGACGCCTGGGGCGAGGCCGCCGACGCCCTCGCGCGGGCGGGCCTGGAGGTGAGCACGTGGGTCGTGCTGGCCCACAACTCCCGCCTCGGCGCGGAGCACCCGCACACCTCCGTCGTCAACGCCTACGGCGACCGCTACCCCTGGGCGCCGTGCGTCGCGCAGCCCGCCACGCGCGCGTACCTCACCGACCTGGCCGCCGAGGCGGCGGTGCGGCCCGGAGCGCGCGGCACCGAACTGGAGTCCCTCGGCTGGTACGGGCTCGCCCACCTGCACGCCCACGACAAGACCGGCGGCGTCGCCCTCGGGGACGCCGGGCAGTACCTGATGTCGCTCTGCTTCTGCCCGGACTGCCGGGGCGGATACGGTGGTCGGGGCCTCGACGCCGACGAACTGGCCGCCGCCGTGCGCGCCGCGCTGGAGCCGGTGTGGCGGGGGACGGAGCCCTCGGACGGGGGCTGGGCCGGCGTCGAGAAGCTCCTCGGCGAGGCGCCGGCGAACGCCACGCGCGCGTGGCGGGACGAGACCGCCCGCACGCTCCAGGAGACGGCGGTCGCGGCCGTGCGCGCCGTGGCGCCCCCGGACTTCGAGGTCCTGCTCCACGCCGACCCGGTGTCCTACCACTGCGGCGCCAACGCCGGCGTCGACCCCGCGCACATCCTGTCCGTCGCGGACGGCGTGGTCGTGCCCTGCACGGGCGGCGCGGCCCTGCTGACGCCCTTCGCCGAGCAGAACCGCGCCGGTGCCGTCCTCGCCGCCAACCTCACCGTGGTCTCCGGCATGGGCGGCAGCCCCGACACCCTCGCCGCGGACGCGTCCCACGCCGCCGAACGGGGCGCGACGGAGCTGCGCCTCTACCACGCGGGCCTGGCGTCGGACGCCGACCTGAAGGGGGTGCGGTCGGCACTCGCGGGGCGGTGACCCCGGGGGCGGCAGAGCCGGACGCCGTGGCCGGGCCCCCGGTTCGTGGGCGGCCCCGCCGGGCCGTCACAGCGGCGTGCGGCCGGGATTCTCCCGCGGGCGGCGGGCGACGAGTGCCGCCGTCGTCAGCAGTCCGACGCCCAGGGCGGGCAGCAGCAGGTGCAGGGGCGTCGGCTCCACCAGGGCCGCTCCCGCCGCCAGGCCCAGGACGTTCGGGGCGAAGACGAGCGAGCCGGCCGTCGCGGTGACCCGGCCCAGGAGCGGTCCGGGCGTCTCGTGCTGGACCGCGGTCAGCGCGGCGATCAGCACCGCGGGCAGCCCCGCGCCGATCGCCGCGCCGGAGACCAGGGCCACCGCGTCGCAGGGGACCGCCCGCGCCGCGACCGCCACCGCGAGCAGGGCGGTCCCGGCGGCGGCGAAGCGGCGCCCGCCCAGTCGCCGCAGGGCGGGCCCGGCCAGCAGCCCCACCGTGACGGACCCGGCCCCCTGGACGGCGTACAGCGCAGCCGCGTAGGTGGCGGAGTGCCCGAGGCGCTCCACGACGGCGTAGACCGTGGCGCCGTTGACGCCGGCGCACAGCATCGTGGCGCCGCCGGCGAGGACGAGCGGGCGCAGCCGGGGGTGGCCCCACAGCAGGCGGGCGCCCTCGGCCGCCTGCCGCCATCCGTTCACCGCGGGGCGGGGCGGCGGCGCCTCGCGTACCCGCAGGGCCGCGTACACCCCCGTGGCCAGCACGAACGTCGCCGCGTCCAGCAGGGCCACGCCCGGGCCGCCGTACGCCGTGTAGAGGGCCGCGCCGGCCGGTGGCGCCACCAGTTTCATGCCCTCGTTGGCGGCGGTGCGCAGCCCGTTGAAGTCGCCGAGCAGCCGCGGCTCGACGGTGGCGGCGACGAGCGCCGCCTCGGCCGCGTCGTGGACGACGCCCGCCGCGCCGTACCCGAACAGCACCGCGAACAGCAGCCACAGCATGTCCGGTGAGTCGACGGCGAACAGCGTGAGCAGGAGGCCGGCCGTCAGCAGGCTCGTGGCGATCAGCAGCGGCCGGCGGCGCACGCGGTCCGCCACGGTACCCAGCGCCGGGCCGGCCAGGGCCGGCGCCCACAGCGCGAGCACGCACAGCGCCGCGAGTCCGTCCGAGCCGGTGAGGTCCTTCACCCACACCCCGGCCACCAGCCACATCGCCGAGGTGCCGAAGCCGGACACCACCACCCCGGCCAGATACAGGCCCGCGTCGCGGTCGCGCAGGACCCGGGACACCGCCCAGGGCCCCCGCGTCCGGGTCGTCTTCGTCGTCCTTGGTGTCATGCCCGGTCAGCGTGGTCCTAAGGCCCGGCGCCCGGCATCGGGCAGATGCCCTACCGGCCGCCCCCGCCGCCGATGAGTTCCGCGGCCCGGATCGGTCTACCTCGCAGGAGAGCCGGCCCGTCCGTCGCCCGAGGAGCACCCGATGACCCACGACACCTCGACCCTCGATCTCGGCCCGCAGACGCGGGTCCTGGCCCGCCTCGCCGAGGGTGTGGGCGACGCGCGGCTGGCCGACCCGACGCCGTGCCCCGACCTCGCCGTCCGCAACCTGCTCGGCCACCTGACCGGCCTGGCCGTCGCCTTCCGCGACGCCGCGCGCAAGGACCTCGGCGCCACCACCGACACCGCCCCCGAGGCCTCCGTGCCGGACATCGGGCCCGGCTGGCGCGAGGAGCTGGCCGGAGCGCTCGGCGAACTCGCGGTGGCCTGGCGCGACCCCGGCGCCTGGACCGGCATGACCCGGGCCGGCGGCATCGACCTGCCCGGCGAGGTCGCCGGCGCCGTCGTCGCCGACGAACTGGTCGTCCACGGCTGGGACCTCGCCCGCGCGACCGGCCAGGAGTACCGCCCCGACCCGGCCGCGCTCCAGGCGGCGTACGGCCTGCTCAGCGCCGCCGCCGAGGAGGCCGACCGGGACGAGGGCATGTTCGGGCCGGTCGTCGCCGTGCCCGACGACGCGCCGCTGCTGGAGCGCGCGGTGGGCCTGAGCGGACGCGACCCCGGCTGGAGCCGCCCCGCCCGGTAGCGCCGGGGAACGGCCGGGGTGGCGCCGCCCCGGCCCGAACTTTCCTTTGTCAGAAGCATTGACGTGGCCTCGCGCCCCTCTTACCTTCAACGCGTCGTACTCCGTACGTCATATATGAGACGCGATACGCGAGATCGGATATCCGAAGGCGGACGTCCGGCGCCCGCGCATCCGACGCGAGACTCCGAGAGGCGCGCATGACCTCTGTGCCCACGCCGATCCCCTCCCGCACGCAGTACGTGCTGGAGGAGATCAAACGCCGCATCCTCACCGGCCGGCTGACGCCTGGCCAGGCCCTGGTCGAGACCGACCTCGCCGCACAGTTCGGGGTGTCCAAGACACCGGTGCGCGAGGCGCTCAAGACGCTGGCCGGGACCGGACTGGTCGTGATGAGCCAGTACAAGGGCGTCACGGTGCGCATGGTGGACGCGGACATGGCGCGCGAGGTCTACGACGTGCGGCTGCTCCTGGAGCCCGAGGCCCTGCGGCGCGCCGTGCGCCGCGGCGCCTCCCTGGAAGCCGCCCGCACCGCGCTGACCCGGGCCGACCAGGCCACCGACACGGCCGAACGGTCGCTGGCCAACCGCGAGTTCCACCGCGCCCTGTACGTGCCCTGCGGCAACCCGCTGCTCGGCCGGATGCTCGACGAGGTCCGCGACCAGGCGGCCCTCGTCTCCGCCGTCGCCTGGGCCGCCGACCCCTCCTGGCAGCGGGAGGCCGGCGAGCACCAGGAGATCCTGCGCCTCGCCCTCGCCGGTGACGCGGACGGCGCGGCCCGCGCCCTGCACGCGCACATCGCGTCCTTCGTCGAGCGGGCCTTCCCCGAAGCGGGGACGACGGCCCAGGAAGAGGACGGTCAGGCATGACAGCGACGTTCGAGACCCAGCGGGCGGCCCTGGCCGACGTGGTGGCGATCCCGGTGACCCCGTTCGCCGAGGACGGCTCCGTCGACCCCGCCACCTACCGGGCCCTGCTGCGTCGTCTCCTCGACGGCGGCATCACCACCCTCACCCCCAACGGCAACACCGGCGAGTTCTACGCCCTCTCCCCGGCCGAGCGGCGCCTGGTCACCGAGCTGACCGTCGAGGAGGCGGGCGACCGCGCCGCGATCCTGGTCGGCGTCGGCCACGACCTGCCGACCGCCGTCGCCTCCGCACGGCACGCCCGGGAACTGGGCGCCTCGATGGTGATGGTCCACCAGCCCGTCCACCCCTACGTCGCCCAGGGCGGCTGGGTCGACTACCACCGCGCCATCGCCGAGGCCGTGCCCGAACTCGGCGTCGTGCCCTACATCCGCAACGACCGGCTCGCCGGCGCCCGCCTCACCGAACTCGCCGACGCCTGCCCCAACGTCCTCGGCGTCAAGTACGCCGTACCGGACGCCGCCAGGTTCGCCGCCTTCGCCCGCGACGCCGGCCTCGAACGCTTCGTGTGGATCGCGGGCCTGGCCGAGCCCTACGCACCCTCGTACTTCAGCGCGGGAGCCACCGGCTTCACCTCGGGGCTGGTGAACGTCGCCCCGGCCGTGTCGCTGAACATGATCGAGGCGCTCCGCTCGGGCGACTACCCGGCCGCCATGAAGGTCTGGGAGCAGATCCGCCGCTTCGAGGAGCTGCGCGCCGCCAACGGCTCCGCCAACAACGTCACCGTGGTCAAGGAGGCCCTCGCCGCCCTCGGCCTGTGCCGGCGGGAGGTCCGCCCGCCGAGCAAGCCCCTGCCCGAGAGCGAGCGCGCCGAGGTCGCCGCCATCGCCGCCGGATGGTCGATATGACACCCAGGAAATCCCCCGAACAGCTGCGCAGCCACCAGTGGTACGGCAGCGGCGTCTCCTCGGGCCTGCGCTCCTTCAGCCACCGCGCCCGCACCCGGCAGCTCGGCTACCTGCCCGAGGAGCACCTCGGCAAGCCCGTCATCGCCATCCTCAACACCTGGTCCGACATCAACCCCTGCCACGTCCACCTGCGCGACCGCGCCCAGGCGGTGAAGCGGGGTGTGTGGCAGGCGGGCGGATTCCCGCTGGAGTTCCCGGTCTCCACGCTGAGCGAGACCTTCCAGAAGCCGACGCCCATGCTCTACCGCAACCTCCTCGCCATGGAGACCGAGGAGCTGCTGCGCTCCTACCCGGTGGACGGCGCCGTGCTGATGGGCGGCTGCGACAAGTCGACCCCCGCCCTGCTGATGGGCGCCGCCAGCGTCGACCTCCCGGCGGTGTTCGTCCCCGCCGGGCCGATGCTCCCCGGGCACTGGCGCGGCGAGACCCTCGGCTCCGGCACCGACATGTGGAAGTACTGGGACGACATGCGGGCCGGGCTCATCGGCGACTGCGAGATGCACGAACTGGAGAGCGGTCTGGCCCGCTCGCCCGGCCACTGCATGACGATGGGTACGGCCTCCACGCTGACCGCCGCAGCCGAGGCCCTCGGCGTCACCGTCCCGGGCGCCTCCAGCATTCCGGCCGTCGACTCCGGCCACGACCGGATGGCCGCCGCGGCCGGCCTGCGCATCGTGGAACTGGTCCACCGGGACCGGAAACTGAGCGACATCCTCACCGCGGACGCCTTCGAGGACGCGGTCACCACGGTCCTCGGCCTCGGCGGCTCCACCAACGCCGTCATCCACCTGATCGCCATGGCGGGCCGCGCGGGCGTCACCCTCACGCTCGACGACTTCGACCGCATCGCGCGCACGGTGCCGGTCCTGGCCAACGTGCGGCCCGGCGGACAGACGTACCTGATGGAGGACTTCCACTTCGCCGGCGGCCTGCCCGGGTTCCTCTCCCGCATCACCGACCTGCTCCACCTGGACCGGCCCACCGTCTCCCACGACACGCTGCGGGAACAGCTGGACGGCGCCCTCGTCCACCACGACGACGTCATCCGGCCCCGGGACAACCCCGTCGCGAGCGAGGGCGGGGTGGCCGTCCTGCGCGGCAACCTGTGCCCGGACGGCGCGGTGATCAAGCACATCGCCGCCGAGCCGCACCTGCTCAAGCACACCGGGCGCGCGGTCGTCTTCGACGACTACCGGACCATGCAGCGCACCATCAACGACCCGGACCTGGACATCACCGCCGACAGCGTGCTGGTGCTGCGCGGCTCCGGCCCCCGGGGCGGCCCCGGCATGCCCGAGTACGGGATGCTGCCCATCCCCGACCACCTGCTCAAGCAGGGCGTGCGCGACATGGTCCGGATCTCCGACGCCCGGATGAGCGGCACGAGTTACGGCGCCTGCGTGCTGCACGTGGCGCCCGAGTCGCACGTCGGCGGACCGCTGGCGCTGGTGCGCACCGGTGACTCCATCACCCTCGACGTCGAGGCGCGCTCGCTGCGGCTCGACGTGGACGACGAGGAGCTGGCGCGGCGCCGGGCGGCGTGGACGCCGCCGCCCGCCCGAGCCGAGCGCGGCTACGGCGCGCTCTACGACGAACAGATCACCCAGGCCGACACCGGCTGCGACTTCGAGTTCCTGGCCCGCCCGGGCGCGGTGCGGGACCCGTACGCCGGCTGACCCCCCCCCGCACGAAAGACCTCCGCACCCCCCTGCACGCCGAGAAAGCGCTTCCTGCACGACCCGCGCACGACGTACCAGAACCAGAACGGAGAACTGTCATGGCCCAAGCCGCAGCCGTGGCGAAACCGCCCGCGCCACCCCGGCGGCGCCGTGCCTCCGCCACCCCGCGCAGGCTCCCCTACCTGCTGATCGGGCCGGCCGTCCTGCTGATGCTGGGCTTCATCGCCTATCCGGTCATCAGCGTCTTCTACTACAGCCTGCAGCACTACAACCCGACCAAGCCGTGGCGCAACGGCTTCGCGGGCTTCGACAACTTCGTCCGGATCTTCACCGACGACCCGGTGTTCCTGGACACCCTCGTCTTCAGCGCCAAGTGGGTCTTCGTCGAGGTGGGGCTGCAACTGCTCTTCGGCCTGGCGCTGGCGCTCATCGTCAACCAGACCTTCGTCGGCCGGGGTGTGGGGCGCGCCCTGGTCTTCTCCCCCTGGGCCGTCTCCGGGGTCCTGACCTCGGCCATCTGGGTGCTGCTCTACAACTCCCAGACCGGCATCAGCCGTTACCTCGCCGACATGGGCATCGGTTCCTACGGCACCAGCTGGCTCTCGGACACCTCCACCGTGTTCTCCGCGGCGGTCGTCGCCGACCTGTGGCGCGGCGTCCCCTTCTTCGCGATCCTCATCCTCGCCGACCTCCAGTCCGTCTCCAAGGACCTGTACGAGGCCGCCGAGGTCGACGGGGCGAGCCGCCTCAAGCAGTTCTGGCACATCACGCTGCCGCACCTGAAGGACGCCATCATCCTGTCCACCCTGCTGCGCGCGGTGTGGGAGTTCAACAACGTGGACCTGCTCTACACCCTGACCGGCGGCGGACCCGCGGGCGTCACCACGACCCTGCCGCTGTACATCGCCAACACCAGCGTCGACGCCCACGACTTCGGCTACGCGTCGGCCCTCACCACGGTCGCGTTCGTGATCCTGCTCTTCTGCTCGATCGTCTACCTGCGGCTGAGCAAGTTCGGAGGCGAGAACAAGTGATCACCAAGGAGGCCACCGCGCCCGCCCCCGCGCCGACGCGGCCCGACCACGAACCGCCGCGGCCGGCCGGGAAACGCCGCCCCGCCTGGGACGAGGTCCCCCGCTGGCAGATCTACCTCCCGCTCGGCATCTACCTGGTCTTCACCCTGATCCCGTTCTACTGGATCCTGCTCTTCGCGCTGCGCCCGGCGGGCTCGACCTCGCTGGTGCCCTGGCCGATGACGTTCGACCACTTCGAGAAGGTGTGGACCGACCGAAGCTTCGGAACCTTCTTCCAGAACAGCGTCTACGTGGGCGTCGCCACCCTGGTGATGACCACCCTCGTCGCCCTGGCCGGCGGCTACGCCCTCGCCCGGTTCGACTTCAAGGTCAAGCGGGTCTTCATGCTCGGCCTGCTGTGCTCCCAGTTCGTGCCCGGCGCGCTGCTGCTCGTGCCGCTGTTCGAGATCTTCGCCGAACTCCAGATGATCAACTCGCTGGGCAGCGTCATCATCGCCGAGACCGTCTTCCAGCTGCCGCTGTCGATCATCCTGATCAGCAACTTCATCAAGAACGTGCCGTACTCCCTGGAGGAGGCGGCCTGGGTCGACGGCTGCGGCCGGTTCCGGGCCTTCCGGATCGTCGTGCTGCCGCTGCTGCGGCCGGGTCTGATCGCGGTGGGTTCCTTCGCCTTCGTGCACTCCTGGAACCACTTCCTGTTCGCCCTGATGTTCCTCAACAACCAGTCCAAGCAGACCATCCCGGTCGGCCTCAACTCCCTGATGAGCGCGGACAGCGTCGACCTCGGCGCGCTCGCCGCGGGCGGCATCATCGCCGCGGTCCCCGTCGTGATCGTCTTCGCCTTCATCCAGAAGTGGCTGATCACCGGCTTCAGCGCGGGGGCGGTGAAGGGATGAGCCCGCTTCCCGTCGTCCTCGCCGGCGCCCGCGGGCACGGCCGCTGGCACGTCGCCAACATCCGCCGCCTGGAGCGGGCCGGACTGGTCCGGCTGGCCGGGATCTGCGAACTGACCCCGCTGACCGAGCAGGAGGCCGGCGGGGAACTCCCCGAGCAGTCGGCCGACTTCGGTGCCCTGCTGGACTCCACCGGCGCCCGGGTCGCGGTGGTCTGCACGCCGATCCCCACCCACACCGACCTCGCGCTGACCGCCGCCCGGCGGGGCGTGCACCTGCTCCTGGAGAAGCCCCCGGCGCCGTCCTACGCCGAGTTCCGCCGGATGGCCGACGGGGTCGCCGGGACCGGCGTGGCCTGCCAGGTCGGGTTCCAGTCACTCGGCTCGCACGCGGTGCCGGCGATCCGGGAACTGGTGGCCGAGGGGGCGATCGGTGAGGTCGTGGGCGTCGGCGGGGCCGGGGCGTGGGTGCGGGACGAGGCCTACTTCCGCCGGGCGCCCTGGGCGGGCCGGCGGCGGATGGACGGCGCCGACGTGATCGACGGGGCGCTGACCAACCCGCTGGCGCACGCCGTCGCCACCGCCCTCGCGCTCGGCGGCACCACCCGTGCCGAGGACGTCACGGGCATCGAGACCGAACTGAGTCACGCCAACGACATCGAGGCCGACGACACCTCCTGCGTGCGGATCGGCACCGCGCGCGGGCACCGCGTCACCGTCGCCGCGACCCTGTGCGCGGAGCGGGCCGCCGAGCCGTACGTCCTGCTGCACGGCGGCAGCGGCCGCATCACCTTCTGGTACAAGCAGGACCGCATCCTGCTCCAGCGCGGCGGCCACGGCCCCGAGGAGTACCAGTACGGCCGCACCGACCTGCTGGAGAACCTGGTCGACCACCTCACCACCGGCGCCGCCCTGCTCGTGCCGCCGGACGAGACCGGTGCCTTCATGCGGGTGGTGGAGGCGATCCGCACGGCTCCCGACCCGGACCCGCTGCCCGCCGGCGCCTGGCACCGCGTCCCCGGTGAGAGCCGCCGCGTGGTCCCCGGCGTCGACGGACTCGTGGCCGCCGCCGCCGACACCCTCAGCCTCTACTCCGAGCTGGGCGCGCCCTGGGCGCCGCGCACCGAGCACGCGCTGAACGAGGTGAGTGCCCGGTGACCGGCGACGACACCCCGGTGCTGCGTGTGGCGGGCCGCCCCGTCGCCCGGTACCTCACCCGGCCCGAGCTGCCGTCCCGGCTCTCCCCGCGCCCCTGCCTGCACCCCGTCACTACCCTGGCCGGAACCCCCGTGACCGAGTTCCGCCCCGCCGACCACCTCCATCACCTCGGCGTCGGTGTCGCCGTTCCCGACGTCGAGGGGCACAACTTCTGGGGCGGGCGCACCTACGTGCGCGACCGGGGCCCGACCGAGCTGGACAACCACGGCGCGCAGCGGCACACCGCCTTCCAGCTCCGCGACCCGGACGGCTTCGTCGAGGAACTGCGCTGGGTCGCCGCGGGCACCGAGCTGCTGCGCGAACGCCGCACGGTCGCCGCCACCGAACTCACCGCCACCGCCTGGGCGCTGGACTTCACCTTCTCCCTCACCAACGCCACCAGGGCCCCGCTCACCTTCGGCAGTCCCGCCACCAACGGGCGCCCCGGCGCGGCCTACGGCGGCTTCTTCTGGCGGGCCCGCAAGGAGGACGCGGCCCCGCGCGTCTTCACCGCCGACCGGGAGGGCGAGCCGGAGATCCACGGCCACCGCGCCGACTGGCTGGCGCTGAGCGGCGACACCTGGACGCTGGTCTTCGCCGGCGCCACCGAACGCACCCGGCGCGACCCGTGGTTCGTGCGCACCGAGGAGTACCCGGGGGTGGGGTCGTCGCTGGCCCACGACGACCGGGTGGCCGTCGCACCGGGGGACACCCTGGTCCGCCGGATCGTCACCGTGGTCGCCGACGGCCGCCTCGACGGCGACGGCGCCGCGGCCCTCGTACGGAAGGCGGTCGGCCGGTGACCCCCGAGAGCGCCCGGACGTACACCAACCCCATGCTGAACGCCGACTGGTCCGATCCGGACGTCGTGCGGGTCGGCGACGACTTCTACCTGACCGCCTCCAGCTTCGGCCGCGTCCCCGGCCTGCCCCTGCTGCACTCCCGGGACCTGGTCAACTGGACGCTGGTCGGGCACGCCCTGGACCGCCTGGAACCCGCCCACGCCTTCACGGCGCCCGGCCCCGACCGGGGCGTCTGGGCACCGTCCCTGCGGCACCACGCCGACCGCTTCTGGATCTTCTGGGGCGACCCGGACCAGGGCGTCTTCCAGGTCAACGCCCCCGAGATCCGCGGGCCGTGGACCGCGCCACGCCTGGTCAAGGCCGGCAAGGGACTGATCGACCCCTGCCCGCTGTGGGACGACGAGACGGGCGAGGCGTACCTCGTGCACGCCTGGGCCAGGTCCCGTTCCGGAATCAAGAACCGCCTCACCGGCCACCGCATGCACCCCGACGGCACCGAGGTCCTGGACGAGGGCGAGGTGATCGTCGACGCGGACCGCATCCCCGGCTGGTTCACCCTGGAGGGCCCCAAGCTCTACCGGCACGACGGCTGGTTCTGGATCCTGGCGCCCGCGGGGTCGGTCGAGACCGGCTGGCAGGGCGCCTTCCGCTCACGCTCCTTCTTCGGGCCGTACGAGGAGCGGGTCGTCCTCGAACAGAAGGACACCGAGGTCAACGGCCCCCATCAGGGCGGCTGGGTGCGCACGGCGTCCGGCGAGGACTGGTTCCTGCACTTCCAGCAGCGCGGCGCGTACGGGCGCGTGGTGCACCTCCAGCCCATGGTGTGGGGCGAGGACGGCTGGCCGGTGCTGGGCGACGACGGCGCCCCGGTCACCGAGCACCGGCGTCCCGCGCTGCCGCCGCAGCCACCCGCCGCGCCGGCCACCGGCGACGACTTCCCCGGCGGTCGCCACGGCCGCCAGTGGTCGTGGACGGCCAACCCCCGCGACGGCTGGGCCACCCAGCACTCGGGGGACGGGCTGCGCCTCGCATGCGTCCGCTCCGCGGACGCGCACGACCTGCGCCGCGTGCCGAGCGTGCTCACGCAGCGGCTGCCCGGCGAGCCCCGGGTGGTCGAGGTGGAGCTGCGGCTGGACAGCGAGGAGCCGGGCGCGCGGGCCGGGCTCGCGGTCCTCGGCGACGCCTACCGCTGGATCGGGCTCCAGCGGGACGCCGACGGGACGGCGTACCTGGTGCACCGGTTCGCCGAGCCGGGGGCGCAGGCCGAGCGGGACGCCGGCCGGCCCCGCCCCGCACCGCGGGGACGCGCGCTCCTGCGCGTGGAGACCGTCGCCGGGGCCCGGTGCCGTTTCTCCTACGACCTGGGCGACGGCCCGCGCGCCACCGGCCGGGACTTCGCCGCCACCCCCTGGGGCTGGGTCGGCGCCCTGCTCGGGCTGTTCGCCCTGGCACCGGCCGGCCAGGGACACGCCGGCGCGGCCACCTTCACGCGGTTCCGCGTCGGACCGCACCCGCCCACCGACTGAACCACCCGAAGCTCCCCCTTTGTTGGATCCAGAAGAAGAGAGCCGACCAATGAGGATCAGCATGCTCAGCAGCAGAGGTACACGCAGGCGCCGGACGTCCGCCGCCGTCGCCCTCGGCGCCGTACTCGCGCTGACCGCCACCGCCTGCGGTGACGACGGCAGCGGGACCGGCGGCGACAAGGGCGCCGAGGGCAGCGGCAAGGGGAAGATCGTCTTCTGGGACAACAACGGCGGTATCCGTACGGCCGTCTGGAAGGAGATCATCGCCGACTTCGAGAAGGCCAACCCGGACATCGACGTGGAGTACGTCGGGATCGCCGCCACCGAGTACCAGTCCAAGGTCGACACCGCCATCCAGGGCGGGGGCCTGCCGGACGTCGGCGGCGTCACCGCCTCGATGCTCGCGGGTTTCTCCGCCCAGGGCGCGCTGGAGCCGCTGGACGGCCGGCTCGCGAAGTCCTCCCTGAACGGGCAGCTCAACAAGGACATGGTCGAGTCCCTGAAGGCGGCCGGCGGCGGCGACGGCACCCTGTACTCGGTGCCGACCTCCGCCAACAACGGCGTCCTCTACTACCGCACCGACCTGTTCGAGAAGGCCGGGCTGGAGGAGCCGACCACCTGGGACCGCTTCTTCACGGCCGCCGAGAAGCTCACCAACGCCGGCAAGAACGAGTTCGGCTACACCATCCGCGGCGGCTCCGGCTCCATCGCCCAGGCGTTCGACGCGATGTACGGGCAGTCGGGCATCACCTCGTTCTGGGACGCCGACAAGAAGAAGACCACCGTCAACGACCCGAAGAACGTCGCGGCGCTGGAGAAGTACGCCGCCCTCTACAAGAAGGTCACGCCGGCCGCCGACGTCAACAACGACTTCGCCAAGATGGTCGCCCAGTGGGACACCGGCACGATCGGCCTGCTCAACCACAACCTCGGTTCCTACCAGGACCACGTGAAGGCGCTCGGGGACGACAAGTTCCGCGGCATCCCGCAGCCGGTCGGCCCCGGCGGCAAGCGGGTCCAGGTGTCCAACCCGGTCGACGGGCTCGGCGTGTTCAAGAGCTCCAAGAACAAGGAGGCGGCCTGGAAGTTCATCGAGTTCGCCACCTCGAAGGAGCAGAACTCGAAGTTCAACGAGTCGGCCGGGCAGGTGCCGTCCAACACCGGGGCCGGGCAGGACGCGTGGATCCAGAAGGCCGAGCCGACGAAGCTGGCCGCTCAGGCGCTGAACGACGGGTCGACGACCATCGTGCAGCTGCCGTACTACCTGCCGGACTGGAACACGCTGTCCAAGTCGGAGAGTGAGCCGGCGTTCCAGAAGGTGCTGCTCGGGGACATGAGCGCGAAGTCGTTCCTCGACGATCTGGCCGAGAAGCTGAACGCTGCGCAGGCCGACTGGGTTGCGCAGGCGGGTTAGTTCATACCGAGCTTCGCCGTGGGGCGGTCTGTGGTGTGCGGACTGCGGGCCGTCCCCGGCTGGGCGCGCAGTTCCCCGCGCCCCTGAGGGCGTTGAACCCTCCCTACGAAGAAAGAGGAGAGCCGCATCATGTACACACCTGGATGGCATGGGCATGGCACAGTCAGAGCCGGCCTGCTGGCCGGCTGTACCGCCCTCGTGCTGACCCTGACCGTCGCCACCGCCCAGGCCCGGCCCGGGCATCACCCTCCGCGCGACGCCGCCCGGCAGACGCTGCCGGCGAAGGACGGGTGGGCCTCGGCGGGGTCCGGGACCACCGGTGGGGCCGCCGCCGAGGCCGCCCGCGTCTTCACCGTGACCGACTGGGACGGGTTCCGTGCCGCGCTCGCCGTCGAAGGCACCGCGCCGAGGATCATCAAGGTGAAGGGGACCGTCGACGCCGTCGCCGAGGGATGTGACGCCTTCGCCGCGCCCGGCTACGACTTCGACGCCTACCTGGAGAAGTACAGCCCCGAGAACTGGGGCATGGAGACCGACCTGAGCGCCGAGCCCGACGACAGCCCCGAGGGGCTGCGCCGTGCCTCCGCCGCCCGGCAGGACCTGGCCGTCAAGGTGGAGGTCCCCTCCAACACCACGATCATCGGCGTCGGCCGCGACGCCGGCCTCAAGGGCGCCAGTCTGCAGATCAAGGGCGTGGACAACGTCATCGTCCGCAACCTGACCTTCGAGAGCCCTCTGGACTGCTTCCCGCAGTGGGACCCCACGGACGGCGACCAGGGCAACTGGAACTCCGAGTACGACAGCGCCGTCGTGTACGGATCGACGCACGTCTGGCTGGACCACAACACCTTCACCGACGGCGACCACCCCGACAGCGCGGCGCCCACCTACTTCGGCATGCTCTACCAGCAGCACGACGGCCAGCTCGACGTCGTCCGCGGCGCCGACCTCGTCACCGCGTCCTGGAACGTGTTCACGGAGCACGACAAGACGATCCTGATCGGCAACAGCGACAGCGAGTCCACCGCCGCCGGCGACCGCGGGCACCTGAAGGTGACCTTCCACCACAACCTTTTCAAGAACCTCGTCGAGCGCGCCCCCCGGGTGCGGTTCGGGCAGGTCGACGTCTACAACAACCACTTCGTGGCCGGCGAGGACTACGCCTACAGCTTCGGCGTGGGCAAGGAGTCCCAGCTCGTCGCCGAGCACAACGCCTTCACGCTGCCCGACGGCGTCAGCGCCGCGAACGTGCTCAAGCGCTGGAACGACGCGCCGCTCACCGCCGCGCACAACCGCGTCAACGGCCGCACCGTCGACCTGATCGCCGTGCACAACGCGGAGATTCCGGAGGAGACCCTGCGCTCCGGCGCCGGCTGGACGCCCACCCTGCGCACCAAGGTCCTGCCCGCCTGGGCGGTCCCGTTCGCCGTGGACCACGGCGCGGGCGCCGGACGCCTGCGCTGACCCGAAGGAGCATCCGCATGCCCAGACCCGCCCTGTCCCGCAGGGGATTCCTGGTGACGGCCGCCGGCGCGGGCGCCGCCCTCGGCCTCCCCGCCCGCCCCGCCGTCGCCGGGCCCCGCCCGCGCCGGCGGCCGTCACCAGGAATCCCCTGCGGGACAGGGCGGGTC
>NZ_QHJH01000439.1 GCF_003947455.1 Streptomyces sp. WAC 04229
CAGGGCCTGGCACCCGGCGGCACCGCCGTCCTCAACGCCGACGACCCCCGGGTGAGCGCGATGCGCGCGCTCACCGACGGCCCGGTGCTGACCTTCGGACACGCCGGGCACGCCGACGTACGCGTAGGCGACCTCACCCTCGACCGGCACGGCCGGCCCACCTTCACCCTGCACACCGCCGGCGCCTCGGCCCGCGTCGCACTGCCACTGGTCGGCGCCCACCAGGCACTCAACGCCGCGGCCGCCGCGGCCGCAGCCCTCGCGGCCGGCATCCCGCTCACCACAGCAGCGGCGGCACTGGGCACGGTCGCACTGTCGAGGTGGCGCATGGAGCCCCGCGACCTGGCCTGCGGAGCCACCCTCCTCAACGACTCCTACAACGCCAACCCCGACTCGGCCCGCGCCGCCCTGGACGCGCTGGCGGCGATCGAGGGCGGCCGCCGCATCGCCGTCCTCGGCACCATGCTCGAACTCGGCGCCGACAGCGAGGCCGAGCACCGTGCCGTCGGCGCCTACGCCGCCGCCCGGGCCGACGTGGTCGTCGCGGTCGGCGAGGGGGCCCGCCCCATCGCCGA
>NZ_QHJH01000440.1 GCF_003947455.1 Streptomyces sp. WAC 04229
CTGACCGCCATGAAGATGCGCGGCATGACCGGGAAGTGGAACGCCATGTGGCACTCGTCGCCGCCCGCGGCGTAGTCGCCGAAGTAGTCGACCACGTCCTCGGGCCACTGGTTGGCCTCGGCCAGCACCACCGTGTCCGGATACTGCGCGTCGATCTCCTTGCGCACCCGCTTCAGGAACTCGTGCGTGCGCGGCAGGTTCTCGCAGTTGGTGCCCTCCTCCTGGTAGAGGTACGGCACCGCGTCCAGCCGGAACCCGTCGATGCCCAGGTCCAGCCAGAACTTCAGCGCGGAGATCATCTCCTCCTGCACGGCCGGGTTCTCGTAGTTGAGGTCCGGCTGGTGGGAGAAGAACCGGTGCCAGAAGTACTGCTTGCGCACCGGGTCGTACGTCCAGTTGGACGCCTCGGTGTCGACGAAGATGATGCGGGCGTCCGCGTACTGGGTGTCGTCGTCGGCCCAGACGTAGTAGTCGCCGTAGGGGCCGTCGGGGTTCTTGCGGGACTCCTGGAACCACG
>NZ_QHJH01000441.1 GCF_003947455.1 Streptomyces sp. WAC 04229
GGGGCATCTTCCTGCGCAACCACGACGAGCTGACCCTGGAAATGGTCACCGACGAAGAGCGCGACTACATGTACGCGGAGTACGCCAAGGACCCGCGGATGCGCGCCAACATCGGCATCCGGCGGCGCCTGGCCCCGCTGCTGGACAACGACAGCAACCAGATCGAGCTGTTCACCGCGCTGCTGCTCTCCCTGCCCGGCTCGCCGATCCTGTACTACGGCGACGAGATCGGCATGGGCGACAACATCTGGCTCGGCGACCGCGACGCGGTGCGCACCCCGATGCAGTGGACGCCGGACCGCAACGCGGGCTTCTCGTCGTCCGACCCGGGGCGGCTGTTCCTGCCGACGATCATGGACCCGGTCTACGGCTACCAGGTGACGAACGTCGAGGCGTCCATGGCCTCGCCCTCGTCGCTGCTGCACTGGACCCGGCGCATGATCGAGATCCGCAAGCAGAACCCGGCC
>NZ_QHJH01000442.1 GCF_003947455.1 Streptomyces sp. WAC 04229
GGCAGGGCGGGCCGGGCGGTCTGTTCGTCGCCGTGGCCGGTCAGCGGGCCGACGGCCACGACTATGCCGGGCAGGCCGGCCGGGCCGGGGTGGTGGCCGTGCTCGGCTCGAGGCCCACGCCGCTGCCTACCGTCGTCGTGGACGATCCCCGGGCCGCGCTGCAGCGGCTCGCCGCCCATGCCGTGTCCCGGCTGCGCAAGGACCTGACCGTCGTCTCGGTGACCGGCTCGCAGGGCAAGACCAGCACCAAGGACCTCCTGGCGGCGGTGTTCTCGCACACCGCGCCGACGGTTGCCACGGCCGGCTCGCTCAACAACGAGTTCGGTGTGCCGCTCACCATGCTCCGCGCCGGCCTGGGCACCGAGTTCCTCGTCCTGGAGATGGGAGCCCGCCATGTCGGCGACA
>NZ_QHJH01000443.1 GCF_003947455.1 Streptomyces sp. WAC 04229
CCTCCTTTCTAAGGAGCACTTCTCACCAGCCTCGGCTGGTCAGAGGCCAGCATGCGGGCGAACGTCTCGCACTGGTTGCTCATGGGTGGAACGTTGACTACTCGGCACACTCGGACTGCTTGTCTTCCCAGTACTGCTTCGGCGTGGAACGGAAGAGAAGAGGCGAGGGTGTCGGGCACGCTGTTGGGTGTCTGAGGGAATGAATTTCCTTCAGTTGCCGGCCCCAGTGAACTTGCCTGTGAGGGCAGGGTGATGGGTGGTTGGTCGTTGTTTGAGAACTGCACAGTGGACGCGAGCATCTGTGGCCAAGTTTTTAAGGGCGCACGGTGGATGCCTTGGCACCAGGAACCGATGAAGGACGTGGGAGGCCACGA
>NZ_QHJH01000444.1 GCF_003947455.1 Streptomyces sp. WAC 04229
CCTCCTTTCTAAGGAGCACTTCTCACCAGCCTCGGCTGGTCAGAGGCCAGCATGCGGGCGAACGTCTCGCACTGGTTGCTCATGGGTGGAACGTTGACTACTCGGCACACTCGGACTGCTTGTCTTCCCAGTACTGCTTCGGCGTGGAACGGAAGAGAAGAGGCGAGGGTGTCGGGCACGCTGTTGGGTGTCTGAGGGAATGAATTTCCTTCAGTTGCCGGCCCCAGTGAACTTGCCTGTGAGGGCAGGGTGATGGGTGGTTGGTCGTTGTTTGAGAACTGCACAGTGGACGCGAGCATCTGTGGCCAAGTTTTTAA
>NZ_QHJH01000445.1 GCF_003947455.1 Streptomyces sp. WAC 04229
GGGACACGGTCGCCGACACCCTGGGTGCCGGAGTGGCCGACGAGGTCGCGGCCGGCCCCGGCAACGGCGCCGTGCGGCTCTTCGTGCGGGACGCGGCCCGTTCCTTCGCCCGGACCGAAGCCTTCCGCGTGGGCTGGGACGCGGCCAACCGCGCCGTCCACGTCGCCGTGCTGCGCGCCCTGCGGGACGACAGGGCGCGGGGCCGCCCGGTCACCGTCGACCTGGCGCCCGTCACCGCGCGCGTACGGGAGCGGCTGGCCGAGGACCACGTGTCGTTCGCGCGGCGCATCCCGGTCCGGCACACCGCGGTCACCGT
>NZ_QHJH01000446.1 GCF_003947455.1 Streptomyces sp. WAC 04229
CGTCTCGCACTGGTTGCTCATGGGTGGAACGTTGACTACTCGGCACACTCGGACTGCTTGTCTTCTCAGTACTGCTTCGGCGTGGAACGGAAGAGAAGAGGCGAGGGTGTCGGGCACGCTGTTGGGTGTCTGAGGGAATGAGTTTCCTTCAGTTGCCGGCCCCAGTGCACTCGGGATTCTTCCCGGGGTGATGGGTGGTTGGTCGTTGTTTGAGAACTGCACAGTGGACGCGAGCATCTGTGGCCAAGTTTTTAAGGGCGCACGGTGGATGCCTTGGCACCAGGAACCGATGAAGGACGTGGGAGGCCACGA
>NZ_QHJH01000447.1 GCF_003947455.1 Streptomyces sp. WAC 04229
CCGAGCCCGAAGACCAGGTCGGGATGCCGGTCCCCGTCGAAGTCACCGGCGGCGAGCTGCTCGTCCAGGAGCGGGTCGTTGTCCCAGGCGACGTGGCTGCTGTCGGTGCCCGGCACGCGCGTGGCACTCGACAGGCCCTCCTCCGAGCCCCACACGATGATCACGCTCGGTTTCCAGTCGCAGACCGCGGACGCGAGGTCGGTTCGCCCGTCCCCGTCGAAGTCACCGGCGGCGAGCTGCTCGTCCAGGAGCGGGTCGTTGTCCCAGGCGACGTGGCTGCTGTCGGTGCCCGGCACGCGCGTGGCAC
>NZ_QHJH01000448.1 GCF_003947455.1 Streptomyces sp. WAC 04229
CCCGGAGGGCGGCCTCGCGGCGTCAGGTGCGTGCTCTCGGCGTGCCGGGCGTGGAGCCTCGTACTGGATGTACTTGGCTCTGCGCCCGGTGCGGCGAGAGTGCGTGCATGGCGTCGCGAGGCAGACGGGAATTGTCAGACAGGCCCTAGTCTTCTGAGTCAGGAATTCTGTTCAGATAGCTGGCGAGGCGTTCGAGGATCTCGTCTGCGGTCTTCATCCAGACGTAGGGCTTGGGATCGGTGTTCCATGCGGCGATCCAGGTCCGGATGTC
>NZ_QHJH01000044.1 GCF_003947455.1 Streptomyces sp. WAC 04229
TCGGGCCGATGCGGGCGGGGCCGAGCTTGCGGTCCTGGCGCAGGCGGCACACCTGGGTCTCGGTCGCCGCCGGGGTACGGTGCGGTGTCGTCAGGGGCCGGCTGGAGCGGTCGTGCAGCCCTTGCTCGCCCTCGGACCTCCAGCGGCGGACCCACTTGTGGGCCGTGACGCGGGAGATGCCCATCTCGGCTGCGACATGTGCCACGGGACGGCCGCTGCGGACACGCTCGATGAGCAGCCGCCTGCCGTGAACGGTCAGCCGGGCATTACGGTGGGACACGAAGACCTCCGTGCGGTGCAGTCCTAGACAGCTCCACCACACCGGAGGTCTTCGCCATGATCAAGCCCCGCCAGCGTTAACAACGCTCGTGATCAATACACCTAGCGCCTCTCCGAGGGGTCATTGCGGGCAGATCAGGACGGCGGGGACGTGGAGCGCAGCCTGATAGGCGATCGCACGCTTTTCCGTTCGCATGGCCAAGCCGCGCCACTGCTGGACCGGTTGATGCACCGCTCTACCGCGTTCGCGCTGCTTTCACGGCTCCGCGTCGGCCGGTGGTCGGCCGTCGGCGCCGGCTCACCTCAGCGTCCGCTTCGCGGAACGCGGGACGCGGCCATGACGGCCTCGCCGGCGAGGTGGACCTTCGTGTCCCGGCGACAACTGATCACCGGCATACGGTTCCGGGTCCGTACTGGTGTTCCGTGGCGGGAATACCCGTTGAGTACGGGCCGTGGGGCCGGATCAACGCCCAGAAGACGTCCGGGCGGGCACTGACGGGCAGGTCTCGGCGGGGGCGGGTTCGGCAGTTCACTGCGGTGGCTGCCGTGTTGTCCCGTGGCCGTGGATCAAGGTGTCAGCTGCCTCCACGAAGGCGCGTACGCGCGCGGTGTGACGGTCAGCCGGCCAGACCAGGGCCCATTCCAGGGCAGGGGCGTCGCTGATGGGGAGGTAGGCGATGTCGGGGCGCGCGTAGTAGCGGCGGGCGTGGGCGCCGGCAGGGAGGGCGCCTTGTCCGGTGCCGACGAGAGTGAGTGCCTCCTGGAACGTTCCGGCGGTCGGGGCCGTGGTGGCGGGCGGGGCGCCGGCCTGCCGGGGTGGGATGTCCGTGTGCCCCGGGAGCCGTACCAGCGGGACGCGTGTCAAGTCGGCGGTCAGGACGCTTGCGCGGCGGGCGAAGGGGTGGCCGGCGGGTACCGCGAGCATGCGTGCCTCACGTACCAGGACCGGGCCGTGGGTGAGGTCGGGGTCGTCGAGGGGCAGGGTCGTCAGCCCGAGGTCTATCTCTCCCGAGCGGATCCGCGGCAGTATCTGGTCGGCCTGCGCTTCTCGGATGCGTACCTCGCAGTCGGGTGCATGCTCGTGAAAGACCTGTGTCACACCGGCCAGGAGCTGCGCGGCGGCGGGGCTGACGAAGGCGACGTGCAGGGCGCCGGACAGGCCGCGCCCGGTCTCGATCGCGCGCTGCACGGCGGCTCGCAAGTCGTCCCAGGCGGGACGGAGCTCGTGGTGCAGTTGCCGGCCCACCGTGGTGAGTGAGACGTGACGGCTGGTCCGGTTGAACAGTGGTACGCCCACCCTCCGCTCCAGCTTCCGGATGGTCTGGCTGACGCGGGCGGTGGACACGTGCAACGTCGCGGCGGTACGGCCGAAGTGCAGCTCCTCCGCGAGCGTCAGGAACGTTTCCACCTCGTGCCGCTCGATCACGCCCTCCCCCATCGTTAAGTCCGAGTTCACGATCATTGCGCAGACGGACGTTGGTTGCCAGCTGCCGTGGCAGCAGAGTGGGGAACGTCGAACACGACGTTACCCGCAACCGGAGGATGACATGGACGCCGAGAGTCTCTTCGCTCTGGCCTCACGACCTGGCGACACGGCCGCCGTTGTCGCCGAACTGCGCGACCGCGCCGAGATCACCGATGCTCTCTACCGGTTCGCTCTGGGGCAGGACCTGACGGACCCAGACCTGTTCGCCTCAGCGTTCACCGTAGATGCGGAGCTGGACTTCCGCCCGGCCGCCGCGCGTTGGGGCGGCGAGCCGCCGGTGATGAGGGGCCGGGACACCATCGTCGGCACCATCCTGGCCCTGTTCGCGGGGAGGGTGAACACCACCCACCAGGTCACCAACGTGCGCATCGGCATCGAAGGGGACACTGCCCGTGCCACCGCGCTGGTCGAGGCCCAGCACGTGCTCGTCGACGCCCCGGGCACGCACGCCCTGCTGAAGAACCCCTACACCGTCGACCTGGCCCGCGACGGCGGCCGCTGGCTCATCCGCCGGATGCACATCGACAACACCTGGCTCACCGGCGACCCGCTCGCGATCTTCGGCGCCTGACGGCATTAGATCGCCGGTGTCCCGGCCGACGCGGCACACGGCCGCAGCAACAGCACACGAACACCCCCCAGCACACGACGGAAGGACAACGACATGAAGTACTCCGACATCGGCGGGACGAGCCGCACCGGCCACGACGAGACCGGGCGGCCGCCGACGGCCGCCGGGCGCCAGGCGCAGCCGCCTGCCCGCCCCACCGGCATGGACCCGCACAGCGTCCATGGCCGGTCCGAGGCGACAGCCGGCGCGCCCGAGGCCCTCGCCACCGACGTGCACGCCGGGGCCATGCCTGCCGGGGCGCCCGCCGCGCCGTTCCCGCCGGTGCTCACGCGCCACGCGGAAGCCGAGACCTGTGCCGACCCCAGCAGTGTGATGACGCTCCTCGCGGACTCGGACGCCACGGCCGGCGGCTTCACCAGCTACCGGTCCGCTTTCGCCGAGGGAGCCGCGGGGGCGCCCGCCCACTTCCACACGAAGGCGACGGAGCTGTTCTTCGTCATCAGCGGATCCCTTCAGGTGCTGGTGGGCGAGGAGGTCACCGTCCTGGAGGCGGGTGACTTCCTGGCCGTGCCGCCGCACACCCCGCACGCCTTCGCCGCGGCACCCGGCTGTGAAGCCGACGTCCTGTTCGTCTTCACACCGGGCATGGGCCGGTTCGACTACCTGCGGCTGCTCGGCCGGGTGATGCGCGGCGAGGCGGACGCGAAGGAAATCGCCGCATCGGCGGAGCGGTTCGACAACCACTACGTCGACAGCCCCCTCTGGCGCTCCGTCCTGGAAGCGTCGGCATGATCACCGCACCGTCCGTGTCCGGCTTGCCCGGCCCTTGCGGCACCGCTGAACGCTTCCAGCTGCTTTCAGCACAGGGCGAGCAGCATCACGGCAGGCACGTCGGCGCCTGTCCCTGAGGGCCACGCCTGGCTGGTCCTGCGGTACCCCCGTGGCCGGCACGGTCATGTGCATGGGCTCCCCGGTCCATCTCGAAGGGGGGCCCGGCGCACTGCTGGTGACCGCTTCCGAGCGCACGAACCCGCGCGACGACCCGGGCCTGGGAATCTGCCGGGTGACGGACGGGGCGGACGGCGGCATGCTGGAGTTCCTGGGCGGGTGCCGCGTCGCCGAGGAGGGCACCGGCCCGGGCACGGACCTCCGGGACGCCTCCTTCTCCGTGGACGGCTCCGTCCTCGCCGTGACCGACGGGGCCAGGGGGGGCGTGCTGCTCGGCGGCCGCGGCGCCCGCGGCCGTCGCTTTCAGTCCCGACGGCACGTGGTTCGCTGAGGGCGGCGCGGCGTCGGGCGAGGAGACCGACCTGGCCCAGGCGTTCGCCGACCCGGCCCTCGGGCGGCAGCCGCTGCGCATCAGCTTCGAGGACGGGGACGCGGGCCGGCTCGTCGTCCCGTCCTGCACGGAGTTCTCCGGGGACGGCGAGCAGCTCTTCGTCCTGACCTCCGACGAGGAGGGCAGCCGGTTCTGGCTGCACCCGATTCCCACGCGCCAGGCCCCGGACCCGTCGAGGTCCGTGGCCGGCCCGGTCCCGGCCGCCGGGGACAAGACGTTCGTTCTGGCGGACGCCGTACCGGGCGAGCCGGGCAGCGTCCGCCGCCTCCTGGGCTGCGCGGGTGACGAGGTGCAGGTGGACGCGGTCCGGGCGGGGTGAGCGGGGCGGGGCCGTCCTCCCGACCCCCGTGGCGGGAGGACGGCCCCGGCTCTGGGGTGGCGGCCGGGTCAGTACAGCTTGTTGACGGCCCGGGCCGTGGTCTGCTTGAAGGCGGCCACGGGCGCGTCGGTGAAGTCGCCCAGCTGTGCCCACTGGACGACGGTGACGGTCCTGTTGTCCCGTCCGACCGACAGCAGGGCGATGTCGGTGGCGCCCCAGGACGTCTCGGTGTGCAGGCCGCGGACGCGGGCGCCCTCCTCGACCGGCAGCGTCCCGTAGTCGCGGCCCTCGGCCACGGTGTCGGGCGAGGACTGCTCGACGCGGGCGGCGCAGGTGCGGATCAGGTCGTCGTAGTGCTCGGCCAGGGCCTTGGCGTGGGCGGCCGTGTCCGCGACGACGGTCAGCTGCACGGCGCCGGTGTCCAGGTCGGTGCGGAAGGTGCGGTGCCGGTAGTCGTAGGAGGGCACACCCTCCGTGTGGACGCACAGGTCGAGTTCCTCGGGGAAGCCTTCGGTGACCGGCCCGGCGGTCCAGGACGACGTCGGGTGCGGCGGCAGCTGGGACGCGGACAGGAACGCGGGCGCCGGCGTCCTCGGTGCGGCCGTCGCGGCGGGCACCGTCAGGACCGCGCCGGCGGTGAGGGCGGTGACGGCCAGGGCGGTCACGGCGCCCGTTCGGATGCGCATGGACATGGACGTTCCCCCCGTGGGACGAGTGCGTGGACGGCGCGGCCGGATCCGGCCCGGCCGGTGCGCCACCCAGAGCATCGGCCCGGGCCGCGGGCGGGCGCAACAGCCGGCCGGCGACCTGGCACGGTGGAACCATCCCAGCCCCGCTGACGTGCAGGTACACGGATGCCTGGGACGCCGTCCCGGGCCGGGGCGTGGGCCGCAACGAGGACGGGGGACCTGTGTCGGCACAGGACGACGAAGACGGCGGCGAGGTCGCGCGGTTCGCGGCGCAGCTGCGGGCGCTGAAGGAGCGCACCGACCGCAGCTACGGCTCGCTGGCCCGCCGGCTGGGCATGAACACCTCGACGCTGCACCGCTATTGCGCGGGCGACGCGGTGCCGCTCGGCTTCGCGCCCGTGGAACGCTTCGCGGCGCTGTGCGGGGCAACGCCCGAGCAGCGCCTGGAACTTCACCGCTGCTGGCTCCTGGCCGTGGCCGCCCGCCACCGGCCCCGTCCCGCCCGCGCAGCGGGTGCTGCGGCGGAGGCCGCGGACGAGGCGGCGTACGAGGGTGCGGACGACGGTGCGGGCGCCGCAGTGGAGGGCGCCGTCGGGCCGGGTCCCGCGGCCGGGGCCGGCGGGGGCGCCACGGCCGGCGGCGGGCCGGGTCCCGCGCCCGCAGGGCCCGCGGGGTCCCCGCCGCGCCGGCCGTGGTTCCGCCGCAGGCGTGCCGTGGCCGCGCTGGCCTGCGCCTGCGCCGTGCTCGCGACGCTCGGGGCGCTGACCGCGCTGCCGGGCGGGCACCGGGCGCCCGCCGGCACCCCCGCCCGGGCGGGAGCCGTCCCGTCCGCCTCCGGCACGGCGACAACCGAGGCATCCCAGCCGCCGGGCACCTCGCCCCGTCCCAGCCGCACCCCCGCCACCGCACGCTCTCCGCATACGCCCGCACCCGGGAAGAAGCCGGCCGCCACGGCGCCGTCCGGCGCGGCGTCCGCCACCGCGGGCGGCGGACCGACCGCCCGCCCGCCGCTGGCCTGGTCCGTGAACTCCCAGGCCTGGAAACTCGGCTGCGGCCACGACTACGTCATCGCCGAAGAGCCCGCCCGGGTCCCCCCGCCCCCCGCCCCGCAGGACGCCGCGCCCTGGGCGGCGACGCAGGGCGCGGTACACGGCGGCGAGACACTCGTGCAGCTGACGGTGCAGGGGCGCAGCGACACCGCCGTCGTGCTGGAGGCGCTGCGCGTGCGCGTGAGCGGACGCACCGCGCCGGCCGAAGGCAGCGCCTACGCCATGGACCAGGGCTGCGGCGGCGCCGTCACACCCCGGGAGTTCGCCGTGGACCTGGACAAGGACCGTCCCATCGCCCGCGCGGTCGCCGGGAACGACTCCGGCACGCCGATCCCGGCCGTGCGCATGCCCTACCGGGTCTCCGCGACGGATCCCGAAGTACTGCTGGTCACCGCCGGCACCCGCGCGTGCGACTGCCGCTGGTACCTGGAACTGGACTGGTCCTCCCAGGGCCGCACCGGCACCGTCCGCATCGACGACGGCGGCCGCCCGTTCCGCACCAGCGCCATCGAGGGCCTGCCCCGGTACATGTACGACACCCTGAACCGCCGGTGGGCGCCCTACGGCTAGCAGCGGGGCACACCCGGGTCTCATCCCGTCACAGCCGTTCTCCACAGGTCGAACTCAAGGGGCTCGATGTCGGTGCAGCGGACCTCCTCCAGCCGGCCGGCGCGGCGTCCGTTGTCCCGGAAGATCCCTCCCGAGGCATTAGGTTAGGCTCGCCTAATGGAGAGCGAGCTCGGCCGTCCCATTTTCCGCTCCACAAGGAGACGTTCATGAGGCTGGTGGGGGAAGAGACCTTCGCCGCGTACGGGCTCTCCGGCGCGCCCGGCACCGACGCCTTCTGGGCCGGAGCGCGGACTCCCGCGTCGTTGGCCGACGGTGACGGCTGGACGACCCTGTTCCTGCGGCGCGGCCGGGAGGCGGCCAGCATCGGCTTCGAGAGCTGGTCGGACCCGGTGCCGTTGCGCAGGTGGGGGCTCACGGACTGCTGGTACGCCGAGGTCCGCATGCCGGCGCGGCTGCGCGTGACGTACCAGTTCCTCGTGGGCGACGAGGCGTACGCGGACCCGTGCAACCCGGTGGGCGCGGGCGGCGAGCGGTCCATCGCCGCGACACCGGACGCCCCGCCGCAGCCGCACTGGCCCGTGGTCGGCGCCGACGACGTCCTGCCCCTCCCCCGCACCCGGCTGCGCTGGACCAGCGCGCGCCTCGGTGGGCGGCGCACCGTGCGGGTCCACGAGGTGGGCGGGGGCGGGCCGGTGGTCCTGCTGCTCGACGGCGACGACTGGCTGTATCTGCATCCGGCGGCCGCCGCGTTCGACTCGGCGGTCACGGGGGGCGAGATGCCGCCGGTCACGCTGGTGTTCCTGCCGGCCAAGGACCGGCAGACCGAGTTCGGGTGCCGGCCCGCGCTGTGGGAGGCGGTCCGGGACGAGCTGCTGCCCCTGGTGGCGGAGAGCGCCGCGCACGCCGACCCGGACCGGCTGGTGGTCGCGGGCCAGAGCCTCGGCGGACTGAGTGCGCTGTACGCCGCGCTGGAGTTCCCGGACCTGGTGTCCCGGGTGGCGTGCCAGTCGCCGTCGTTCTGGTGGACGCCGGACGCCGCGCACCTGCCGGACCCGCTGGGCGGCCCGGTCGGCGGCACCGTCGCGGCACGGCTGCGCAGCGGTCCGGACCTGTCCGGGCTCCGGATCGCGTTCGACGTGGGGGAGCACGAGACCCGGATGCTCCCGCACTGCTCCCTGGTGGAGTCCCTGACCGAACAGGCCGGAGCGACGGTGCTCGTCTCCCGCTCGGCCTCGGACCACGACCGGGCGGGCTGGCGGCACGCCCTGCTCCGGGACGTGGCCTGGGCGCTCGCCTAGGTCCTGCCCCCAGCTCAGGGCCTACGACGAGCCGACGGCGGAGAGGTCGAGGGCGCGGTCGGCGTCGCGCGGGCGCAGGACGCGCATGATGCCCTCCAGCAGGTAGTAGTCGGCGTAGGGAAGGGAGATCTCGACGCCGTCCTCGGCCGGGCGGTTGCGCGTGCAGCGGGCGACCACCGCCTCGGCCCGCGTCGACCCCCGGGTGAGACATGTCCGGGCCAGCGCGGTGAGCAGCCGCAGGGCGGTCTCGCGGTACTCCCGCCTGCCGGTGACCGCCGCGAGGTCGAGCAGACCGCAGGCCATGACCGCACCGGCCGAGGCGTCCTTGACGTCGTACGGCTGCTGCGGCGCCCGGTAGTCCCACACGGGGACGTGGTCCTCGGTCAGGGCGCCCGTCGCGAAGTCGGCCAGGCCGCGGGCGGTGGCCAGGAAGGCGCGGTCGCCGGTTCTGCGGTACATCGTCGTGAAGCCGTAGATGCCCCAGGCCTGGCCGCGCGCCCAGCACGACGTGGGGCTGTACCCCTGCACGGTGCCGGGTCCGACGGGCGCGCCACTGTCGGGGTCGAAGTCGTAGACGTGCGGGATCGATCCGTCGGGGCGGGGGAAGACCCGCTGCGTGGTCCTGGCGTGCTCGGTGGCGATGTCCAGGTACTTCCCGTCCCCCGTCTCCCGGCTCGCGAAGGCCAGCAGGTCGAGGTTCATCATGGTGTCGATGATGACCCGGCCCGCGTTCCCGGGGTCGGAGAGCGCGCCCCACGCGCGGATGAAGCGGCCGCGCGGGTTGTACCGCTGGATGAGGGAGTCGGCCGCCCTGATCGCCCCGTCCTTCCAGGCGGCGTCGCCCGTCAGGCGCCAGGCGGTGACCCAGGACGGGTAGAAGAGGAAGCCCAGGTCGTGCGTGGAGGTGTCGTACCGGCGCGGCGCGAGTCCCCGCGCGGAGTCGAGGGCGAGGGTGCGGAAGTCCTCGTCGCCGCTGTGGAGATACGCCATCCAGAGCGTCCCGGGCCAGAACCCGCCCACCCAGTCACCGTTCTTGGAGTAGACCCACTTCTCGAACTTCGTCCCCACCGGGAAGTCGCTCACCCCAGGCGCGACGACGCGGAGCTTCGCGACGGCGTAGTCCGCCGCGTCCCGCAGGACGCGGTCGGTGGCCGGCGCGGGCGCCCCGGCGTCGACGGCGGCCGCGGTCTGCTGGGCCAGGGCGTGAACGCCCACGACACCGGTGGCCGAGGCCAGCACGGTTCGACGGGAAACACTCATGGGTGGTCGTCCTCCAACTGGGCGGCGGGACCTGGGAGTTGTCCGAGCGTGGCACACGGCACCATGGGTGTACACCCTTGAGCGCCGTTCCTGTACATGAACGGAGGTGATCACTCAGGAATTGTGCGGGCGGTCTTTCCGACGCTCCACCGTCGTGCCATGCTCCCCGGAACTCCACCGCGAACGTGATTCACATACATGTCTGACGGAGCAACGGAGAAGGGGCGGATATGTCTCACGACAAGAGCCACGGCGGCGCGGGCGGTTGCGCCGGGCCGGTCACCAGACGGGGGCTGCTCGGCGGTGCCGCTGTCGTGGCCGCGGGTGCCGTGGCCGGGGCGCCGCCGCGGGCCCTCGCCGCGGCCGGGGCGCCGCCCGGGGTGGTGCCGCCCGGGGTGGTGCCGCCCCTGTGGCGTGAGTTCGCCGGGTCTCCCTTCACCCACCCCCAGATCCCCTTCGTCGGCCGGGCCGGCTGTCTCGGCGGGGCCGCAGGGCTCCCCCGGCGCCCCGTGGTCGCCGACGTCCGCGACTTCGGTGCGGTGGCGGACGGCACGACCGACTGCGCCCCGGCGATCAATCGCGCTCTCGCCGTCGCCGGGCGGTCCGGCGGCGGCACCGTCACGCTGCCGCCCGGCACCCTCCGCGTCGACGGCCTGATCCGCGTCGGCCACTCGAACGTCGTGCTGCGCGGCGCCGGCAGCGACCGCACGACACTGCGCGCCACCAGGCACCTCACCGAACTCGTCGGCGCCTACGGGTCCCGGTACGGCGGCGACAAGTCCTCCTGGTCCTGGGCGGGCGGCCTGATCTGGCTGGCCCCCGAGGCCCGCTGGAACTCCCTCACCGACGCCATCAGGGCGAAGGAGTGGCCGTTCGAGGGCTGGACCGGCAACCGGCGCGACGAGTGGCGCACGCTGACCACCGTGGCCCCCGCCCGGCGGGGCTCGTGGACGGTCCGGGTGAACGACCCCTCACGGCTCCGCCCCGGCGACCTCGTCCTGCTGCGCCTCGCCGACGACGCGGACCACACCCTGCTCGCCCACATGGCGGGCGGCGGCCCGGGCGCGGAGTCCTACGCCTGGGACGACAAGACGAAGCTGACGTCGTACGTGCCCTACGAGTGGCCGGTCCGCCTCGCGGAAGTACACGGCCGGCGCGTCACCCTGGAGCGCCCGCTGCCGCTCGACCTCCGCCCCGAGTGGGATCCCCGGCTGACGACCCACGTCGGGGAGTTGACCGGCGCCGGAGTCGAGGGGCTGACCCTGGAGGCCCCCGACGTTCCCCAGCAGCCGCACCTGCTGGACCGCGGGTACAACGGCGTCGTGCTGCAGTGCGCCTACGACTGCCGGGTGGACGACGTGACCGTGCGCCACGTCGACAACGGGTTCGGACTGGTCGCCGCCTCGGCGTGCACCCTGAGCCGCACCAAGGTGGCCGGGCGCGGTTCCCACCATCCGTACTTCTGCCGCGAGGGGTCCCACGACAACCTGATCGAGGACTTCACCGTCGAGGAACGCACCACGCCCGCTCCCGCCGGCACCCAGGTGCACGGCATCAACGTGGAGGGGCTCTCCTCGCACAACGTCTGGTCACGCGGGGTGATGGAGATGGGCACCTTCGACAGTCACCGCGGCCTGCCCTTCGCGAACGTGCGCACCGACATCACCGTGGACAACAACGGCCGCCACGGGGGCGACGCGAGCGCTGGCCCCCTCTTCGAAGCCCGTTTCGCCCACTGGAACATCAGGGTGACGAACGGCCGGGCCGGTCTGATGAAGATCGACGGCCTGGCTCCCTGGTCCGCCACCGTCGGGATCAACGAGGTGCGCGAGTTCGACCAGATCGACGTCCCCGACTTCGCCGGGGACCTCCACGCCCGCCTGGAGCTGTACGGCACGACCGACGCCGTACGGCCGCGGAACCTGTACTAGGCCCAGCGGGGGAGGATGGAGCAGTAGGCCCCGGACACGCGTCGGGTGGGTGGCGTTCGCCACCCACCCGATACGACGGGACGCCCTCAGCTCTGCGGACGGCTACCGTGGTTGGCGCCGTTCTTGCGGCGGGCCTTCTTCTTGCGACGTCGCTTCGAGGACATCGAAACCTCCTTGCTACTCACTTTTGCCACGCTCTGCACCGGATTGTCGGCTCCGGTGATCACAGGACCCCTTTCCCGTCCGCGCCATGGCAAACATCCGGCACGGGTGTAACGGGAGACACACGTGCGAGACCGCCGAAGCACCCGAACACCGGGTTCAGCGGGTCACCGCCAGGCGGTACTCCTCGTCGGTGGCGAGCAGGTTGCGGTGCGTGTCCTCGGCCGTGATGACGCCCTCGTCGAGGACGAGGACGCGGTCGGCGGCGTCCAGGAGGGCGGGGCTGCTGGTGATCACCAGGGTGGTGCGGCCCCGGCGCAGCTTGGCGACGTTGCGGGCGATGAGCTGTTCGGTGACCGCGTCGACGGCCGTCGTCGGGTCGCGCAGGACGAGGACGTCGGTGTCGGCCGCGAGGGCGCGGGCCAGGGAGAGCCGCTGACGCTGTCCGCCGGAGAGGTTGGCGCCGCGGTCGCGGACGGCGTAGTCGAGGCCCTCGCGGTGCAGGGCGACGACATCGGTCAGCATCGATGCCTCGACCGCCTCGGGGACCGTCCGGCCGGTGCCCGACGGGTCGATGTTCGTGCGGAGGGTGCCCGCGAAGATCTCCGCGTCGTACGGGTTGACCAGCAGACGCTCGCGGACCGCCTCGACCGGGAGGTCGGCCAGGTCGCGTCCGCCGAGCCGCACGCTCCCGTCGTACCCGTCGGGCGGTACGTGCAGCGCCAGGACCGAGGCCAGGTCGGCGGCCGCGCGGGGCTGGTAGGCGGCGATCGCGACGAACTCGCCGGCGTCCACCCGGAACCGCACCTTGCGCAGCGTCCCGTGCCGTACGCAGTCGACCTCCAGGTCCGAGCCGGCGGCCGGCCGGCCGGTGCCCGGTGTCGTCACCGGCGGCGCGGTCAGCACCAGCGCCATCCGTTCGGCCGAGGCCCGGGCGATCATCACGTACTTCGGCATCTCCGAGAACAGCCTCAGCGGCTCCATGATGAACTGCGCGAGCCCCACGGCCATCACGAGTTCGCCGATGTTGATCCGGCCGGCGAAGGCGAGCCAGCCCGCCGTCAGGGTCACCGCCGCGGCGAGCACCGCGTTGAGGCCCAGCGCGGTGCCCGCGTAGACGCCGTTCACCCGGGCGACGGTGATGGACTGGTGCTTCGCCTCCGTGCTGACCCTCCGGTACGAACGGAAGGCGGCGTGGTTGCCGCCGAAGCCGTGCAGCGGACGGAGCCCGATGATCAGGTCGGCGACCTTGGCGCCCGCCCGGGCCACCCGGGCCTGCTGTTCACGGGTGCTGGAGCCGATCCGCCTGGACATGACGCTCAGGACCGACAGGATCGCGGCGGTCCCCACGATCACCAGCAGGCCGAGCCGGATGTCGGCCAGGCCGAGCGCGACCGCCGCGATCAGCACCGCGACCAGCGAGCTGATCAGCAGTGGCACGACCTCGATGATGTCGGCGGTCTGGTCGGCGTCCTCGGTGGCGATGGTCAGCACCTCGCCGGACTTGAGGTCGACGTCCTGGGCCACGGGCTGGAGTCCGCGACCCGCGACCCGCACCCGCCAGCGATGCGCCTCGGTCGTGTTGGCCTTCTGGAGCACCCGCATCCCGAACCGCCACGACAGCGACACGGTCGTGATGATCACGGCCAGGGCACCGATGGAGACACCGAGCCTGCCGGGACTCCGGTCCCGCATGGTGTGTTCGACGATCAGTCCGAGCGCGATGGGGAAGGCGGTCTCGGCGGCCTGGTAGAGGCCCATGAGGAGGGTGCCCCAGGCCATGGCGCCGAGGTTGCGCCGCAGGGCGGTGCGGAGGATGTCGGACCCCTGGCGGGTCCGCTGCTTGTCAGGATTCTTCATCGAGGTGGCGGGCAATCGCTTCCGGGGTTCGCAGGGTCAACAGATCGCGGATCGTGATCACTGGACCGTACTCCCGGCGGAGCAGTCCGGTCAGCCGTACCGCCAGCATGGAGTGCCCGCCGAGGGCCGTGAAGTCGCTGACCGCGCTCACCTCGTCGTCGTCCAGGTCCAGTGCCTCGGCGAAGAACTCGCACACGGTGGTCTCGGTCTCCGTCCGAGGGCCGCGCTCCCCCGCCGTGGTCAGCGCGCCCAGCGGCTTGGCCTCGGGCAGCGCCTTGGTGTCGGCCTTTCCGTTCACGGTCAGCGGGATGGCGTCGACCTGCGCGTAGTGCGTGGGGCGCAGGAAGTCCGGCAGCCCGGCGCCGACCTCCGCCGCGACCTCCGCCAGGTCGGCCCCGTCCAGCACGAGGTAGGCGGCGAGCCGGTGCGCGCCGTCGACCTGCGGGTCGGGCTGGGCGACGGCGGCGACGAACCGCACCGCCGGGTGCGCGGTGAACACGGCCTCGACCTCCCCGAGTTCGACCCGGTGGCCGCGGATCTTGACCTGCTGGTCGGTGCGGCCGAGGTACGTCAGATTGCCGTCGGGGCGGCGCAGCACGAGGTCGCCGGTGCGGTACATGCGGGCGCCGGGGGCGCCGAAGGGGCAGGCGACGAAGCGGTGCGCGGTCTGCGCCGGCTGCCCGAGATAGCCGCGGGCGATGCCGATGCCGGACACGTACAGCTCGCCGGGGACGCCGTCGGGCAGCGGCCGCAGCCACGGGTCCAGGACGTACACGTCCGTGTTGTCGATGGCGACCCCGACGACCGGGTCCTGGCATTCGAAGGTGCCGACGCCGAGGGTGTTGATGGTGTACTCGGTGGGCCCGTACAGGTTGTAGCCCACGGTTCCCTCGGTCTCGGCGAGCCGCTGCCACAGGCCCGGGGTGACGGCCTCGCCGCCCAGCAGCACCAGCGCGGGCCGGCGGGCCGGGTCGTCGAGCAGTCCCTCGGCGACCAGTTGCTGCGCGTAGGTCGGGGTCACGTTGACGACGTCGATGCCGTGCCGGATGCAGTACTCGACCAGGCGGGGCGCGTCACGGCGCAGTTCCTCGTCACAGATGTGCACCTCGTGGCCGTCGGCCAGCCACAGCAGCTCCTCCCACGACATGTCGAAGGCGAACGACACGGTGTGGGCGATCCGGAAGGTCCGGTGGCCGTGTTCGGCCAGTACCGGTTCGAAGATCCGGCGCTGGTGGTTGACCAGCATGTTGGTCAACCCCGCGTACTCGGTCACCACGCCCTTGGGCTTCCCGGTCGATCCTGAGGTGTAGATGGTGTACGCGGGGTGCCGCAGCCGGCGCGGATCGTCCGGCGCGAAGGTGCGGTACGGCTCGGCCTCGGGCAGCGGGCGGTCCAGCTCGATCAGGTCGCCGGTCAGCCGGGGCGAGACGGCGCTCACGGTGAGGGTGACGTCCGGGCGGGCGTCCGCCACGATCGCGGCGATCCGCTCGTCGGGGTGGTCCAGCTCCAGCGGCACGTAGGCGGCACCGACGCGCAGTACGGCGAACAGGGCCACGATGGAGTCGAGCGAGCGTGGGACCGCGATGGCCACGTTCGTCTCGGGTCCGATGCCGCGCCCGGCGAGGACGCCCGCCACCGCGCGGCTGCGGTCGCGGAGTTCCGCGAAGGTCATGGTGGAGCCGTCGGCGACGAGCGCCACCCGCTGCGGGTCGTGGTCCGCCGCCCGGTCGAACCGGTCTACGACGGTGTCGGTGCCGACGTCGGTGCGTTCGACGGGGCGGGGCTCGGAGCCCAGGCCGGGCAGCGCGCCCACCGGGCCCGTGGACCGGGCCAGGTCGTCCAGGACGCGCAGGTAGTCGTCGAGCAGGCGCCGGGCGTGCGCGGTGTCGTGGTCGCGGTACTCCAGTTTGACGGTGAACCGGTCTCCGGGGGTGACGACCCAGGTGAACGGGTAGTGGGTGGAGTCGTCGGCGCGCACCGAGGTGATGCCGTGCCGGGCGTTCATCTCGGCGAAGGCGTCCAGGTCGAGGAAGTTCTGGAGCACGAACAGGTTGTCGAAGAGGGTGTCGTGGCCGCCGGCCCGCTGGATCTCGCCGAGCCCGAGGTGTTCGTGCTCCATGGCCTCGACCCTGGCCGTCTGGACCGCCGTCAGGTAGTCGCGGACCGTGTCGTGCGGCCGGGCCCGGGTCCAGGTGGGCACGGTGTTGAGCAGTACGCCCACGATGTCGGCGAGCCCCTCGCCGTCGCGGCCGGAGACGGTCACGCCGAACACGGCGTCGGTGCGGCCGGTCCGGGCGGCCAGGAGGAGGCCGAACGCGCCGGTGAGGACGGAGTTCAGGGTGACCCCGTGCGTCCTGGCCGCCGCCCGCAGCAGTTCCGACTCCTCGGCGCCCAGGGTGTGGACGAGTGCGCGCGGCAGGTCGTCCGCGAGGGCCGGGGCGGGTCCGGCCAGCAGGGTGGGGCCGGGGAGCCCGGCCAGGTGCTCCGCCCAGAAGCGTTCGGAGGCGGCGGGGTCCTTGGCGGCGAGCGCCCGCACGTGGTCCTCGAAGCCGGGCGTGGCCGGGACCGGGACCGGGAGCGTGCCCGCGAGGACGGCCCGGTAGGCGTCGAAGAGGTCCCGCAGCACGATCTCGCGCGACCAGCCGTCCCACAGCAGCAGGTGGTAGCTGAGCAGCAGGCCGTCGCGGTCGTCGGGCAGACGCACCACGGTCAGCCGGATCAGCGGTGGTTCGCCCGGGTCGAATCCCGTGTCCCGGTCGGCCAGCCGCAGGGCCTCGACCTCCGCGTCCGTGGCCGCGTCGACGGTACGCACGGCGACCCGCCGTCCGGCGGCGAGGACCTGGACGGGGGCGCCGTCGGCGTCCGTGGTGAAGCCGGCGCCGACGGCCGGGTGCCGGGCGATCACGAAGGCCATCGCCTCGGCCAACGCGTCGGTGTCCAGGCGCCGTTCGAAGGTGAAGTAGCTCTGGGCGACGTAGTGCCCGGTCGAGCCGGCCAGCTGGGCCTGGAAGAACAGGCCCCGCTGGAGGGGGGTGACCGGCGCGGTGCGCTCGGCGGTCCCGGCGGCGTCCGCGATCTGTCCGAGTGCCGTCAGCCAGTGCCCGGTGATCGCGTCGGGGACGCCCTCGGCGAGGGTGAACTCCGCGTGCAGGGCGCCGGTGGCCGCGTCGGTCCACGCGTTCACCTCGACGGCGTACGGGCTGTGACCGTTCTCGCCGGTCAGGCGGGGCACCTCGGATTCACCGCCGCGGCCCAGGTAGTTGAACAGCACCTGCGGGTGGGTGTCGAAGAGCGGGGCGGTCTGCGGATTGAGGTACCTGAGCCGGCCGTAGGCGGCGTGCGCGTCCTCGTCGGGCTGCCGTTCGGTGATCTCGTGCGCGGCGGCGACGGGGTCGGTGTGCGGGGTGAGCCGTACCGGCGCGATGGCGGTGAACCAGCCGACGGTGCGGGTGTAGTCGTGGTGTGCGAGGGCCGGGACGCGGCCGTGCCGCTCCAGGTCGATCGCCAGGTCGGTGGGCGTCGCCTGGACTCGGGTGAGTGCCGCGCGCAGCGCGCCGCACAGCAGCTCGGTGAGACCGAGGCCGAGCGCGGCGGGCGCGGTACGCGTCAGGCGTTCGCCCACCTCGGGCGGGAGGACGGCCGTGGTCTCGCGCAGCCCCGTGGCCGGGGGCAGGGGCGTGGGGGCCGCGAGTGTGGTGAGCCAGTGGTCCAGGTCCTCGACGGCGGTGGCGGACCGGTACGTCAGCGCTTCGGCGTACTCGGCGTAGGAGGTGGTCGGCGGTGCCGGGGGCGTCCCGCGCAGGGCGTCGGCCAGGTCGTCCAGCAGGATCAGCCAGGACACCGCGTCCACGGCGAGGTGGTGGACGACGACGACCAGCGTGCGGCTCGTCTCCAGCCAGGTGAACGCGACGACCTCGCCGGACTCGGGGTCGAGTCGGCCGGCGGCCAGGTCGGCGGCGGCGGTCGCGTCGGTCCCGTCCGTGCGGACGACCGTCACCTCGCGGTCGGGCTCCGTGGTCAGGGACCACACGCCGTGCCGGACGCGCAGGCACAGCCTGAGCGCCGGGTGCGCGCTCACGACGGCCTGTGCGGCGCGTCGCACGTCGGCGGGTCCGGCTTCCTCGGGGACGGTGAGCGTCCTGGCCTGGGCGAACCGGGTGAGCGGGCCGCCCAGTCGGCGTTGGCGCAGGATGATCGGTGTGAGGGGCAGCGGGCCGTCCTCGCGGGGAGCGGGTGCGGGGGGCTCGGGGTGCGTGGCGCCGGTCGCGGCGAGGTGGACCGCCAGGGCGCGCGGTGTCCTCAGCAGGAACACGTCGCGCGGAGTGAGCGGCAGGCCGAGCGCCCTGGCGCGGTTGATCACGGTGATGGCGACGATGCTGTCGCCGCCGGCGGTGAAGAAGTCGGTGTCGGCGTCCACGGCCGCGCCGGGCAGCGTTTCGGTGAAGATGCCGACGAGCGGGGCGAGGGCGTCGGCGCCCGGGTCCGTCACCGGCGGCACTCCGGGCCGACGGGCCCCGGCCGGGTCCTTGGGCGGCATCGCGTCGCGGTGCGCCGAGGCGGCGCGCGCGGTCAGGGCCCCGCGGTCCAGCTTGCCGTTGACCGTCAGCGGGAGCGCGTCCACGGGCAGCACCCGGCCCGGCACCATGTGCGCGGGCAGCTTCGCCGCCAGGAGGGCGGTGAGGCCGTCGGGCACCCGGCCCACGACGTGGGCCACCAGGTGGTCGCCGGTGTCCGCCACCGTGACGGCCGCGTCCACGACCCCGTCGAGGTCCCGGAGCGCGGACTCCACCTCGCCGGGCTCGATGCGGAACCCCTTGAGCTGCACCTGGTCGTCGGCGCGGCCCGCGAACTCCAGCTCGCCGTCGAGCGTGCGGCGGGCGAGATCGCCCGTGTGGTACATGCGGGAGCCGTCACCGGCGAAGGGGTCGGCCACGAAACGCCCGGCGGTGAGCCCCGGCCGGCCCAGGTAGCCCAGGGACACCTGGTCGCCCGCGACGTAGATGGCGCCCACCCGTCCCGGCGGTACCGGCCGGAGCCGGTCGTCGAGCAGGTGGGTGACCAGGCCGGGGATCGGGCCGCCGATGGGGCTGGCGTCGTCTCCGTGGCCGAAGTCCGCGTCGGTCAGGACCCGGTGGGTGACGTGGACCGTGGTCTCGGTGATGCCGTACATGTTGACCAGCTCGGGCGAGGCGGTGCCGTGCCGCTCGACCCAGCCGCGCAGGCGTCCCAGGTCCAGCGGTTCGCCGCCGAAGACGATCCGGCGCAGTGCGGGGAGGGGGCCGCCGGCGTGCCGGTCGGCCTCGGCGAACTGGTGGAAGGCGGAGGGCGTCTGGTTGAGCACGGTCACCTCGCGCTCGCGGACCAGCCGGTGGAAGTCGACCGGCGAACGGGTCAGCGCGTAGTCGGGCACCAGCAGTTCGGCGCCGTGGGTCAGCGCGCCCCACAGTTCCCAGACCGCGAAGTCGAAGGAGAAGGAGTGGAACTGGACCCACACGTCGTGCGGGCCGAACTCCATGGCGGGCCGCGTGCGGGCGAGCAGGGTCACCACGGCGGCGTGCGGGACGACGACGCCCTTGGGCCGGCCCGTCGAGCCGGAGGTGTAGATGACGTAGGCGGGGTCGCGCCAGTCGGCCTCCGGATCCGGCCCGGTGCCTGCCGGCGCCGGTACGGGCTCCTCTCCCTGTACGAGCACCCGGGCCGTGACGCCGGCGCGCTCCAGCAGCCGGGTGAAGCGGTCCCGCTGCTGCGGGGCCACGAGGACGACCTGCGGCGCGGCGTCGGCCAGGACGTACTCCAGCCGCTCGTCCGGGTAGGCCAGGTCCAGCGGCACGTACGCTCCGCCCGCGCCGACCACCGCGACGAGGGCGACGACCTGTTCGACGGAACGGGGGACGGCGACGGCGACGCGTCGGCCCGGTGCCACGCCGGCCGCGCGCAGGACGGCGGCGAGATCGTCCTTGGCGTGCGCGAGTTCGCCGTAGGTGAGGGACCGGCTGGTGCCGTCGAGGGCGCACTGGGTGACGGCGGTGGCGGCGGGGTCGCGGCGTGCGGCGGCGTCGAAGAGCCCTCCCAGGGTGGCCGGGGCGACCGGTTCGACGCGCGAGGACTCCGCATCGGCGAGGTGGCCGGCCGGGGCGTCCGGGCGGGTGAGCAGGCCGGTGAGGGTGCGGGTGAAGGTGTGCAGGATGCGTCGGGCCCGGGCTTCGCGCAGCAGTTCGGCGTCGTGGATGAGGTTGAAGCGCGGTCGGCCCTCGGGGGTGCGCTCCACCACCAGGGTCAGGGGGTAGTGCGGGGCGCCCTCGTTCACGATGCCGGTGACGGCCAGCGTGTCGCCGGGGCGACGCAGGTCCGCGGTGTCGGTCGCGACGTCGAAGACCACGAGGGTGTCGAAGAGGGGTCCCGTGCCGGTCCGGCGGGTGATCCCGGCGAGCGGGACGTGCTGGTGCGGCAGGACCGCGCTCTGGTGCTCCCGGACGGCGGCGAGCAGGTCGCGTGCGGTCGTGGTGCCGGTCCACCGGGCGCGCAGGGGGATGGTGTTGATGAAGAGGCCGACCATGTCCTCGATGCCGGGCACGTCGGCGTCGCGCCCGGAGACCGTCGAGCCGAACACGACGTCGTCGCGGCCCAGGACGGAGCCCAGGGTCAGGGCCCAGGCGCCGTGCACGGCGACGCTGAGCGGCACGCCGGCCGCGCGGGCGGCGGCCTCGACGTCGGTCTCCGGCACCACGGCGGTGTCCGCGAAGCGGTCGGAGGGGGTGTGGCCCTCGGCGACCAGCGAAGGGCCGGGCAGCCCGGCGAGCTGCTCGCGCCAGACCCGGTCGCTCTCCTCGTCGTCGCGTGCGGCGAGGCGGCGCACGTGGTCGGGGAAGCCGCCGAGCGGGTGGACGGTGCCCGGCGCGTGGTACTCGGCGAGGAGGGCGCGCAGCATGGGCGGCACCGACCAGCCGTCGGCGATGATGTGGTGCACCGTCTGCACCAGGACGTGCCGGCCCCCGCCCGTGCGGACGAGGATGTACCGCATCAGCGGGCCGGCGGCCAGGTCGAACCCGGCACGGCGGTCGCGCTCGGCGTGCTCGCGGATCTCGTCGTCGGTGATGCCGGGGCGGTCGAGCACGGTGAAGGGCGCCCGGACGCCGTTCTCCAGGACGGAGACCACCCGGCCGTCGTCGAGGGCCGTGAACCGCGCGGCCAGGTTCGGGTACAGGCTGAGCAGGCGGGTGGCCGCCGTGGCGAGCCGGTCCGTGTCGACCTCGCCGTCCAGCGTCAGCAGTTGCTGCTCGACGTAGCTGCCGTTCGCCTCGTCGTCGTAGACCGAGTGGAAGTACAGGCCCTCCTGAAGGGGGGTCAGCGGGAGGATGTCCCGCAGCGCGGGTCCGTCCAGCGCGTCGACGTCGGCCTGGGTGAGGGACAGGGGCCGGAAGTCGCTGGGGGTGTGGCCGCCGCCGTCGAGTGCGGCCAGGCCGCTCAGCGCGTCCAGGTAGTAGCCGCCGAGGGTGGTGATGTCCGCGTCGGTGAACATGCCGTCGGGCCAGGAGACGGTGGTGACGAGCTGGTAGGCGCCGTCCGTGCCGGGTTCGGCGACGGCGTTGAACTCCAGGGGGCGCGGCAGGCGCATCCGCGGGTCGCGCTTCTCGCCCAGCTGTTCCGTGTTGCGGGCGAGCTGCCACTCGCCGGAGCCCCCGGCTGCGAACCGGCCGAGGTAGTTGAAGAGCACCTGGGGTGCCGGTGCGTCGAAGGAGACTTGGGCCAGGTGGCGGAGGGCGCCGTAGGAGACGCCGTTGTCGGGTATGCGCGCGAGGTCTTCCTTCACGGCCTTGAGCGCGGTGGCCAGGTAGGCGGGTGCGGTCGGGTCGGGGGCGGTGCCGGGGTCCACGGTGACCGGGAAGAGCGTGGTGAACCAGCCGACGGTCCGGGAGAGGTCGGGCTCGAAGCCGGCGGACGGGGCGACGAAGCGCCCCTCGCGGCCGTGGCCCTCCAGCTCGATGTGCGCGAAGGTCTGGGCCTGGCCGCGGTCGCGGCGCCACCGGGCGAGGGCGACGGCGAGTGCGGTCAGCAGGACGTCGTTGACGCCCGCGTGGAATCGGGCGGGTGTCTCGCCGAGGACGGCGGCGGTGGCACCCGCGTCGAGCGACAGGGTGCGTACCCGTTCCCTCGCCACGGTGTCGGTCGCGGCCGGGGCGCGGCGGCCCAGCGGTTCGTCGGGGCCCGGCAGCGGGCGCCGGAAGGGGGCGCTGTCGGCGTCGAAGGCGGCGCGCTCCAGCAGCTGGGTCCAGCGCCGGAACGACGTCCCCTCGGGGGGAAGGCCGACGGGTGCGCCCGTGGAGAACCGCTGCCAGGCCGTGGCCAGGTCCTCCATGAGCACCCGCCAGGACACGCCGTCGATCACGGCGTGGTGGACGACCACGACCAACTGCCGTGCCGCGCGCCGCCAGACGGCGCTCAGCATGGCGCCGGACTCGGGGTCCAGTGCTTCGGTGGCGAGGGTGACGCACGCGTCGAGGGGCCGGTCGCTCTCCTGCCAGAGGGGGGCGGCCGGGGCCGCGTCGGGGATGTCGAAACCCCAGCGGTCGCCGCGCACCAGCCGGGCGCGGAGCATGGGGTGGCGGCCGGTCAGGGCGGTGAGGACCGCGTCGAGGGCGTCCGGCCCGAGGTCGGCCGGGGTGTTCAGGACGACCGACTGCACGAAGCCGTCGACGGCGTCGGTGGTCTCACCGAGCCACTGCACGATGGGCGACCCCGCCACGGTGCCGGTCGGGACGTCGCGGTGGTCCACGGCCGTGGTGTCCTCGCGGCTCGCCACGGCGGCCAGCGCTCCCACGGTGCTGTGGGTGAAGATCTGCCGGGCCGTGACGTAGAGGCCCGCCTCGCGCAGCGCGCCGAGCAGGGAGATCGCCAGGATGCTGTCCCCGCCGAGCTGGAAGAAGTCCTGGTCGACACCGACCTCGTCCAGGCCCAGGAGCGCCGCGACCGCCGCGCACACCGCGCGTTCGTTCTCGGTGGCGGGCGGCACGGACGCCGCGGCACCGGTCACGGGCTCCGGCAGGGCGTGGCGGTCGATCTTGCCGTTGGCGGTGAGCGGGAACCCGGTCGTCACGACGACGTGGGTGGGCACCATGTACTCCACCATGTGCGCGCCGGCCCACGCCTTGACGTCGTCGGCACGGAGGTCCTCGTGGCCGGCGGCGGGGATGACGTAGCCCACGAGGTAGGTGCCGCCCGCGGCGTTCTTCCTGGCGACGACGCAGGTGTGGCGCACTCCGGGGTGTTCCGCGAGGCCGATCTCGACGTCCTCGATCTCCAGGCGCATGCCGCGGATCTTGACCTGGTTGTCGGCGCGGCCGAGGAAGTCCAGCGAGCCGTCGGGGGCGTAGCGGGCGAGGTCTCCGGTGCGGTAGAGCCTGGATCCGTCGTCGGCGAAGGGGTTGGCCACGAACCGGGACGCGGTCAGGCCGGGCGCGCCCACGTACCCGCGGCCCAGGAGGAAGCCGCCGACGTACAGTTCGCCGCCGATGCCGACCGGGACGGGGCGCAGTTCGTCGTCGAGGACGTAGAGCTGGGTGTTGGGGTTGGCCTTTCCGATGGACGTCGACAGGCGTTCCGCCGCGCCCCGGTAGACCACGTGGGAGACGCCGATGGTCGTCTCCGCCGGGCCGTAGCCGTGGTAGAGGGGGATGTCGAGCCTGGTGCGGAAGCGTTCGTACAGCTCGGGGGTCAGCACCTCGCCGCCGCACCACACGTGGCGCAGGCTGTCGAGTCGCCCGGAGTCGCCCGCCATCTCCAGCAGGACGTCCAGCATGGACGAGACGAGGTAGGTGAAGGTGACGCGCTGTTCGGCGATGACGCCGAGCAGGTGGTGGGGGTCGCGTTCGCCGCCCGGGCGCAGGACCACGAGCCGGCCGCCGCGGACCAGCGGCAGGAAGATCTCGTTGACGGAGATGTCGAAGGACAGCGGCGCCTTGAACAGCGACACGTCGTCGGGGCCGAAGCCCAGGATGTCCTGGGCCTGCCACAGCAGCCGTTCGCTGATCGCCTCGTGGCGGATCATGGCGCCCTTGGGCCGTCCGGTCGACCCGGACGTGAAGATGACGTAGGCGAGGGCGTCGCCCCGGACGGAGGTCTCCGGCGCCTCGGCGGGGTGGGCCCCGTAGCGCCAGTCGCCGAGGTCGACGGCGAGGGCCTCCGGTTCGTCCGGGGCGTGTTCGCCGGTGGCGTTGAGCTGTACGACGACCCCGGCGTCCTCGATGACGACGGCCCGGCGCTCGGCCGGCCAGTGCGGATCGAGCGGTACGAACGCGCAGCCCGCCCGGAGCACGGCGAGCAGCCCGACGACCATGTCTGCGGAGCGCTCCAGGGAGATGCCCACGGCCTGTTCCGCGGTCAGCCCGCGTCCGGCCAGCCGGTGGGCCAGCTGGGCCGACATGTCCGCCGTCTGACGGTAGGTCAGTGAGCGGTGCTCGTCGACCACCGCGATGGCGTCCGGTCTGGTGCGCGCCTGGGCGAGGAACATCTCCACGAGCGTGGGACGCGCCCGCTCGACGTCGGTGTCGTTCCAGGCGGCCAGGGTCGCCAGCCGGGCCGCCGGGCCGGAGGGGCCGATGGTGCCGAGGGGCCGGTCCGGGAAGTCGGCCAGGTCGTCGAGCGCGAGCTGCGCGTCGTCCGGTACGACGCCGTCCGGGAGAGAGATGCTCCGGCCGTCCGCCGCGACCTCCCAACCACCGGGCGTGGCGCCTCCGTTGGCGACCCAGCCGAGCACGTCGCCGAAGAGGGTGCCCGCGGTGAGGTCGAGTCCGGCGGGGCTCCGGCCCGTCGCCCAGTACGACAGTCCGATGGCGCACGCCGCGGCGACGGTCCGGTCGGCGAAGTCCCCGGTGCGCCTGCGGATGTCGTTCAGGTGCCGCGGGGAAAGCAGTACGAGACGAGCGGTCGGTTCCATCATCGAAGAATCCACGCCCTTCCAAGGAATGAAGGCAGGCTAACCTAACTAAGGCTTGCCTAACCACCCTTGTCTAACTGCCCTCTCTCCAGGCCCGCCACAGCCGCGCGTACCGGCCGCCCAGCGCCACCAGTTCCTCGTGCGTCCCCTCCTCCACGACCCGCCCGGCGTCCAGGACGGCGATCCGGTCCGCCGCCATCGCCTGGGTGAGCCGGTGCGCCACGAACAGCGTGGTCCGCCCGGCGCACGCGGCGAGCACGGCCCGTTCCAGCTCGGCGGCGCCCTCGCTGCCCGCCTCCGCCGTGGACTCGTCCAGCACCACCACGGGTGAGCGGCTCAACACCAGCCGGGCGAGGGCGACCTGGGCGACCTTGGTCACGTCGAGGCGCTCACCGCCCTCCCCCACCAGGGTGTCCAGTCCCTCGGGCAGGGTGTCGACCCACCGGTCCGCGCCCACCGTCCGCAGGGCGTCGGCGAGTTCGGCGTCGGTGGCCTCCGGCGCGGCCAGCCGCAGGTCGTCGGCGAGCGGCCCGGAGAACACGTGTGTCTCCTGGGTGAGGATGGTCACCAGGGACCGCGCCCCGGCCTCGTCCAGTCCGGCCAGGTCGGTCGTCCCGACCCGCACCGCCCCCGCCTGCGGAGTCCCGATGCCCGCGATCAGCGCGGCCAGCGTCGTCTTCCCCGCGCCCGTGGCGCCGACCAGGGCGAGCGAACCGCCGGCGGGGATCGTCAGGTCGACGTCCCTGAGCACCGGCTCCTCGGCGCCCGGGTAGGTGAACGTCAGCCCCTCCACCCGCACCGGGTGCGCCCCGGCCGCCGCGGGCCCGACGGAGGCGTCGCCCACCAGCCGGTCCTCGGCGTCCTCGCCAATCACCCCGACCAGCCGGGTCAGGCTCGCGCCCGACTTCTGCGCCTCGTCGAAGGTGAACATGATGGCGCCCAGCGGCGTGAACAGCCGGTGGAAGAGCAGCGGGGCCGCCGACACCTCGCCGAGCGTGGCGGCGTCGGCCTCCAGCAGGGCGTACCCGACCACCAGGATGAGCGTGAGACCGATGAACTCGGCGCGGTTCTCCCGGCCGACGAACCGTCCGAAGAACCGGAACACCTCGATCCCGAGATCGCGCACCCGCCACGACTCACGGGTGACCTGCTCGCGGAAGGCGTCCTCCAGCCGGTACGCCCGCACCGTGTCGATGCCGTTGAGACCGCTGATCAGGGCCTGGGCGCGGTCGGCCTGGGCCACCCGCTGCCGCTGGTAGAGGGGGGCGGAGCGCGGGAGGTACCAGCGCAGGGCCAGCGCGTACGCGGGCAGCGCGCCCGCGCCCGCGAGACCGAGCCGCCAGTCCAGGCCGAACATGCCGGCCGTGGCGATGACGACCAGCACCCCCGCCGAGAAGACCGTGGGCACGGCGGTACGGATGCCCTTGGACAGGACGGCCACGTCGTCGCCGACGCGGGACAGCACGTCGCCGCGGCCGACCTGTTCGACACGGGCGCTGGGCATGGCCAGCACCGCGCGGACGGCGCCCTCCCGCAGCCGGGCGAGCAGGTCGGCGCCGAGCCGCCCGATCAGGTACGTCGACACCGCGGTGGCGGCCGCGCCGAGCAGCGCGGCCGCCACCATCACGGCGCCGATCGTGACCAGGACCGAGCGCGACTCACCGCCCACCACCGCGTCGACCACCTGGCCGAGCAGCAGGACCGGGAGTACCTGGAGAGCCGCTCCGGCCACCGTGGTGAGTGCCGTGGCGAGGGTCAGCCACGGCACCTCACGGCAGTGCGCCCCGACCCAGCGGGTGGCTTCGCGTCCGGTCGCCGTACGCAGGGCGGCCGGGGCGACCCGGGTGTCCGTGACGCTCACACCTACCCGGCCGACTTGACGAGTTCGTCGACCGCGTACGGCATCGACAGCAGGGTGCCCTGGGAGATGGCCGCGCCGACCGCCGGGCCCTCGCTGTCCAGGAGGTAGGTCACCTTGCCGTTCTTGGCGGCGTCGAGGTTGGTGAAGAGCTTGAACTTCTTCAACGCGTCCTGGTCCGCCTTGTCGTTGATGACGAAGACGCGGTCGACGTCGACCAGGTCGACGCGTTCGGGCGAGAGCGTGGTGTAGAAGTCGCCGCCGGCGACCTCGTCGATCTTGGTCTGGTACTTGAAGCCGATGCCCGTCAGCAGGCGTCCGCGCACGTCGGTGGAGGTGAAGGGGGCCACCGAGTCCTTGTACCAGGAGAGTGCGACGGCGGTCTGGTCCGCGAACTCGGGGTGCGCCTTCTTGGCCGTGTCGAGCTTGCCCTGGATGTCGGTGACCATCTTCTCGCCCTCCTCGGCCTTGCCGAGGGCCTTGGCGATGTGCAGGGCGTTGTCCTGCCACGGGGCGCTGAACGGCTCCTTCTCCGCCTTGGTGCGTCCCACGGTCGGCGCGATCTTGGAGAGCTTGTCGTAGGCGGCCTGGTCGACCTCGGAGTACACCGCGATGATCAGGTCGGGGCGCAGGGCGGCGATCTTCTCGAAGTTTGGGCCGGTGTCACCGTTCTTCATGACGACCTCGGGCTTGGCGTCGCCCCACTTCTCCTTCACCCACGGCCACTGGGTGTTGATGTCGGGGCTCCGACCCTCCGGGTTCGGGTACTGGTCGACCATGCCGACGGGCTTGACGCCGAAGGCCAGGACGGTCTGGTCGTCCGTGTAGCCGACGGTGACGACCCGCTCGGGCGCCTTGGCGACCTTCGTGGTTCCGAACGCGTGCTCCACGGTGACGGGGAACGCGCCGGCGCCGGCGGTCGGCTTGTCGCCGCCCGCGCTGTCCGACGAGTCGTCCGAGTCGGAACCGCACCCCGCGAGGAGGCCGACGCCGAGCGCGGCGGCGGAGAGTGCCGCCGCCAGTCGTCGCCAGGGCGTCATACGCGTCGTTCTGAGGAGCATGCGGAGATCCCTTGCTGTCGCGCCGTCCACTGCGCCCCGTTCTGAGGGCAGCAAACCTTATCGCGCCTGAGTGAGGTTAGCCTACCCTCACCGCGACAACTCTGGTGAGACCGGGCCGAGTTCCACGTGGGCCCGCCCGATGGGCACGATGAGGGGCCGGTCCCCCACGGGGTCGTCGATCACCCTGGCGCGCAGCCCGAAGGCCTCGTGCAGCAGTTCGGCCGTGATGACCTCCCGCGGATGCCCCTGGGCCAGGATCGCCCCGTCCCGCATCACGACGAGGTTGTCGCTGTAGCGGGTGGCGAGGTTGAGGTCGTGCAGCACCATGACGACCGTGCACCCGGACTCGTGCAGGTCGTCCACCAGGTCGAGCACGTCGATCGCGTGTGCCAGGTCCAGGTAGGTGGTCGGCTCGTCGAGGAGCAGCAGATCGGTCCCCTGGGCCAGGGTCATGGAGATCCAGACGCGCTGGCGCTGACCGCCGGAGAGCGAGTCGACCGGACGGTCCGCGAGGTCGGACACCCCGGTCATGGCCAGCGCGCGGCCCACCACGGCCGCGTCGTCCGACGACCACTGCCGCAGCCAGCTCTGGTGCGGGTGGCGGCCCCTGGCGACCAGGTCGGACACCGTCAGGCCCTCCGGCGCGACCGGTGCCTGCGGCAGCAGTCCGAGCTTCTTGGCGACGTCCCGGGTCCTGAGCCCCGCGATGTCCTCGCCGTCCAGCACGACCGTGCCGCTGGTCGGCTTCAGCAGCCGGGACAGGGTGCGCAACAGGGTCGACTTCCCGCAGCCGTTGGGGCCGATGATGGTGGTGATCACCCCCGGCGGGATCGCCACGTCGAGCCCGTCGATGACCGGCCGGGCCCCGTACCCGACCGCCACTCCCCTGGCGGCCAGCCGCGTGGCGCCGACCGCCCTCCCGGCCCCGGTGATGGACTCAACGGCCACAAGGCCCCCTCTATTAGGCTCGCCTTACTTTGTACCAGCTATCGGCGGTTCGCCCGCACCAGCAGGTAGACGAGGAAGGGTCCGCCGATCGCCGCGGTGACCACCCCGACGGGCAGCGAGACCGGCAGCGCGGTGCGCGCGACCAGGTCCGATCCGGTCAGCAGCAGGGCGCCCACCATGCCGGAGGCCGCCAGCGGCGGCGTCGGGCACCTCGCCAGCCGCATCGCCACCTGGGGCGCCACCAGGGCCACGAACGGCACCGGTCCGGCCGCGCTCACGGCCACGCCGGCCAGCAGCACGGCGCACAGCAGCAGGACCGCGCGCACCGCCCCGTAGCGGACGCCGAGACCCGCGGCGATCTCGTCGCCGAAGTGCATCGGCTTGAACTGGAAGGCGGCGCACGACACGACGGCCAGGAGTGCGAGCGTGCACCACAGCGCCACCCGCACCTCGTCCCAGGACCGGTTGTCCAGCGAACCCACCAGCCACGCCTGGGCCCGGGCGACGTCCCTGATGTCGGCGGTGACCAGCAGCCAGGTCGTGATCGCCTGCATGACGGCGGTCACCGAGATGCCGATGAGGATCAGCCGGAAGCCGTCGATCCCGCGGCGCCACGCCAGGAAGTAGACCAGCAGGCCGGTCCCGAGCCCGCCCGCGAGCGCCGCCACCGACAGGCCCACGGAGTCGACGACGGCCGTCGCGGCGCCGCCCGACACCGTCACCAGGAACACCGCCACCGCGCCCGCGCCGCTGGTGATGCCGAGGACGTCGGGGCTGGCCAGGGGGTTGCGCGCGATGGACTGGGTGAGCGCGCCGGACACCCCTAGCGCGACGCCCACCACGAGCCCGGCCAGCGCGCGGGGCATCCGCAGGTCCAGGACGACGAACTCGTCGACCTGCTCGCCCCGTCCGACGATGGTGGCGAGGACCCGGGGCAGCGCGATGGGGAAGTCCCCGACGCCGATGGACAGGCAGAACACCAGGAATGCCGCCGCCGCCAGCAGCAGCGTGACGCCCGCGGTCCAGGGCCGCCACACGAACGACACACCGCCGAGCCGCACTCCCGGCGCCACCGGCGCGCTCACGTCCGCCCCGCCCGGCCGCACGTCCGTCCCGTCTGCCTTCACGTCCGCCCCGCTCACGTGTTCTTGAACTTTCCGCGCCACACCAGTACGGCGAAGAACGGCGCCCCCAGCAGCGAGACGACGACCCCGGCGTCCAGCTCCCCCGGCCGCACCACCAGGCGCCCCACGATGTCGCAGACGAGCAGTACCACCGCGCCGAGCAGACCGGCGTACGGCACCAGCCAGCGGTAGTCCGGTCCGGTGAGGTACCGCGCGACATGGGCCACCATGAGCCCGAGGAAGGCGATGGGGCCGCAGGCCGCGGTGGCCGCGCCCGCCAGCAGGGTGATGGCGACGATGCCGGCCGTCCGGCTCCGCGCGACGTTCACCCCGAGCCCGCGCGCCACGTCCTCACCGAGGTTGAGGAGGTTGACGGCGGGCAGCGTGGTGAGCGCGAGCAGCAGCCCGGCGGCGATGAACGCGGACACCGGCCCGATGACGTCGAAGCCGACGCCGGCCAGTGAGCCCGCGTTCCAGAACCGCAGGGCGTTCAGCGAGGCCTTGTCCGTCAGGGAGACCGCCGTGGTCATCGCCGCGAGGAAGACCGCGATCCCCTGCCCGGCCAGGGCGAGCGTCAGCGGGTTGCCCGCCCCCCGGCCGATGCTCGACAGTCCGAAGACCACGGCACCGGCGAGCCCGGCACCGAGGAACGCGAGCCAGACGTACAGGAACGGGTCGGTCAGGCCGAGCAGGGCGATCCCGGAGACCACGGCGAACGAGGCGCCGGCGTTGATCCCCAGCAGCCCGGTGTCGGCGATCGGGTTGCGGGTGTACCCCTGGATCAGCGCCCCGGCGGCCCCGAGGGCGACGCCCGCCACGACCGCGAGGACCGTGCGGGGCACCCGCACGGTCCGCACGATGAGCCTGATCTCGGTGAGCCGCTGGTCGGCCTCGGGTGCGGCCGTCAGCCCGTGCCAGACCTCGGCGGGGGTCAACGCCCGCGCGCCGACGGCCAACGAGGCCGCCGCCGCGAGCACGAGCAGCACCGCGAGTACGCCCAACCCGGCGACCCGTCGGCGACGGGCCTCCGCCGTGCCCCCGGGCGCGGGGCGCTCAACCGCAGTCGTGGTCATGGCGACGTAGACTAACGCGCGCCGCCGCCGGCTCCGTCGGCGATGGTCAGGGCCTCGTCGGAAGCGGACTTCAGGTTCCGGTCGACCAGGGACTCCAGGATTTCGCCCACCCTGATCGCGGTGTTGGAGAGCAGCGACGACGTGATGCCGTGCGTGTGCTCCGTACCGCCCTGGAGATAGATGCCGCAGCGCAGTGCGGGGTCGGTGGCGACGCGGTAGTCGCGCTCGACGCGCACCAGGCCCTCGTCGTCGCGCAGGCAGCGGTCCGCGACCTCGCCGAGCAGCCCGAGGGGGTCGGCCGCGAGGTAGCCGGTGGCGAAGACCACGACGTCCGCGTCGAGGAACGTCTCCTCGCCGGTGACCAGGGAGGTCACGGTGGCACGGACCCGGTCGGCGGTCTCCTTGACGTCGGTGAGCCGGGAGACGTTGAGGAAACGCAGCCGCTCGGTGCCGAGGACCTTCTCCCGGTACATCTGCCGGTACAGGTCGTCGATCAGGTCGATGTCCACCACGGAGTAGTTGGTGTTGCCGTGGTAGTCCATCAGCCGGCGTTTGACGCTGCCGGGCGCGGCGAAGTAGTCGTCCACGGCGGCCGGGTCGAAGATCCGGTTGGCGAAGCCGCTGTCGTCGGCGGGACTGTAGCCGTAGCGGGCGAAGACCGCGCACACCTCGGCCCCGGGGAAGCGGCGGTGCAGGTAGGCGACGTTCTCCGCGGCGCTCTGCCCGGCGCCGACGACCACGAACCGGGAGGGCGAGGTGCCCTCCAACGCGTCGACCCGCGCCAGCAGTTCGGAGTTGTGCCAGACCCGGTCGCCGCGCTCGACGCCCTCCGGCATCAGCGGGCGCAGGCCGGTGCCGACGACGAGGTTGCGCGCCCGGTGCACCTCCAGTCCCTGGCCCGAACGGACCGTCACCTCGAGGTGGTCGACGGCTCCGTCACGCTCCACGGGTGCGACGCCGACCACCTCGCGGCCGTAGGAGACCTGGTCGTCGACCTTGGCGGCGGCCCACTCGAAGTAGTCGTGGAACTCCACGCGCAGCGGGAAGAGGTTCTTGTGGTTGATGAAGTCGATCAGCCGGCCCCTGCTCTGCAGGTAGCAGAGGAAGCTGAACTCGCTGGCCGGGTTCCGCAGTGTCACCAGGTCCTTGAGGAAGGACACCTGCATCGTCGCGTCGTCGATCAGCATGCCGCGGTGCCAGCCGAAGCGGGGCTGCTGCTCGAAGAAGCGGGCGCTGACCTCCTCCTGACTGCCGGCCTGTGCGTTGTGCTCGCGGATCGCGATCGCCATGGCGACATTGGACGGGCCGAAGCCGATGCCAATGAGGTCGTGGACCAGCGGTGCGTCATCAGGAAGAACCTGTGACATGTCACTCCCATTCTGCGGGACAGCCGGAAACTTAGGTTAGCCTAAGCTAATGCCCTGGTGCTGTCGAGAGGGCGAACCGGCGAGTACGGCCGTCAACTGGTCCGTCTCACAACGCCGTTGCATACTAAGGCAAGCCTTGCCAAACTTGCCGGATCAGTCCCTGCTCTGAGGAGGTACCCCATGCGGGTCGTCATGTTCGGTTACCAGACCTGGGGGCACCGGACCCTGCAAGCCCTCCTGGACTCCGAGCACGACGTGGTACTGGTCGTGACCCACCCCAAGAGCGAGCACGCCTACGAGAAGATCTGGAGCGACTCCGTCGCCGACCTCGCCGAGGAGCACGGCGTCCCGGTACTGATCCGCAACCGCCCCGACGACGACGAGTTGTTCGAGCGCCTCAAGGACGCGGACCCGGACATCATCGTGGCCAACAACTGGCGGACCTGGATCCCCCCGCGCATCTTCGGGCTCCCCCGTCACGGCACGCTCAACGTGCACGACTCACTGCTGCCGAAGTACGCCGGGTTCTCCCCGCTGATCTGGGCCCTGCTCAACGGCGAGTCCGAAGTGGGCGTCACCGCCCACATGATGAACGACGAGCTGGACGCCGGCGACATCGTCCGGCAGGAGGCGGTGCCGGTCGGGCCGAGGGACACCGCGACGGACCTGTTCCACAAGACGGTCGGCCTCATCGCCCCGGTCACCGTGGGCGCGTTGGGCCTCATCGCCGCCGGGCAGACCGAGTTCACCAAGCAGGACCGGTCGCAGGCGAGCTTCTTCCACAAGCGGTCCGCCGAGGACATCCGGATCGACTGGAACTGGCCGGCCCAGGATCTGGAGCGCCTGGTCCGCGCCCAGTCCGAGCCCTACCCCAGCGCCTTCACCTTCCACCGGGGCAGGCGGCTCGAGGTGCTCGCCGCGGTGGTCTCGCAGGGCCGCTACGGCGGTACGCCCGGCCGCGTCTTCTACCGCGAGGGCGACGGCGTGGTGATCGTCGCCGGAGCCGACGCGCGGGCGGGCCGCAGTCACGGCCTGGCCATCACGCGGGTGCGGACGGAGGACGGCCGGGAGCTGTCCGCGACCGACTACTTCACCTCGATGGGCGGCTACCTGACCAGCCGCCCGTGACCGGCCGCGCATGACGGACGGGGCCCGACCGTGCTGCCACGGTCGGGCCCCGCCGCGTACGACCGGTCGCGGCCTCAGCCGCTCTTGCGCCGGAACGACCGCTGGCTGGCGGCCGGACCGTGGGTACCGCGGATCTTCGCCACGTCGGCGTTCGCGGCGAGGGCCGCGGCCTCCGCCTGCTTGCCGCGCTTGCGCTCCAGGGCCTCGCGGAACTTGCCCTTCAGGTCGTACTGACCGTCCTCGTCGGGTGTCAGGGCGGGGCGTTCGTCCTCCGCCGGTTCCGAACCTGCCTGCGATGAAGACTCTTCAGTCATGACGACCTCCTGGGCTCGGACAATCAGGAGCACAGCTTGTCACGGCCGGCGACCCGGAACCACCGAAAATGTCCCCGGCCCGGCCGGCAGGGTCACCGTGTACTGACTCAGGTAGGTGTCCAGGTACGGCGACCGGTCACCGGGGGTGGCGACGTCGTCGGCCGGGTCGTCGAGGGCGAGCCGCAGCCTGGCGTCACCGACCCGGATCGTCTCGCCGGAGGGGGTGTCCCGCCAGGACCCGGTCTGGACCGACCCGATCTCCACGGCCAGCACGTGCCCCGCGGCCAGGGTCCAGTCGGTGGCCTTCAGGTCGACGGTCAGGCGGCCGGAGTCCACCAGGGAGACCTGTTCGTCGAACATGACGGCGGTGCCGTCCGGAGCGACGTCGTACAGCTTGACCATGACGTTGCCCTCGCCCTTCGCCTTCAGGGACAGCCGAGGGGTGCCGGTGACCCGTACGGACCTCTTCAGCGGCTCGGACCACACGAAGAAGCTGGAGGCGACCTCACCGTCGTGCTGACGCTCCGCCAGCTCCGCGGCCAGTCCTTCCGGGGCCGGGCGCTCGATCGCGGGGGCGTTCTCCATGTCCCACCGGCCGGTCGGCTGCGGCGGTGCCGCGGGCGCCGGCCGCCCCGGTGCGGCCAGCGCCGCGCGGGCTGACGCCCCGCCGTCGTCGACGTAGGAGCCGTCGCCGAGCGAAAGGGTCACCGACCGCTCCGTGACCGGCCAGGTGCGCTGGGCACGCCACGCGCCGGTGGAGTCCTCGACGGCGTAGGCCGGGTAACGCACCGACGGCCGTACGCCCTTGAGGTACTGGTCGTAGAACGACAGGGTCTCGTCGTACCAGCCCTCGCGGCCCATCGCCAGGCGGCCGTCACCGGTGCGGTCCCCGCCGCGCACGTGGTCCCACTGGCCGACCCAGCCGCGCTCGGGGCCCCTGTGGTTGTCGAGGTACTCCTCCATCTCCTCGGGCTTGGTGTTGTTCTCGATGAAGCCCTGCGTGACGAACAGCGGGGTGTCGCTGCCCTTCGCCATCCTCGCCAGGTCACGGGAGGTCCAGTGCTCGTCCCGCTGGTCGGATATCCGGTAGCCGGCCGAGTTCTCGGTCAGGCACTCCGGATGGGTCTCCTCGTGCCGCGCGGCCGCTCGGTAGCGCGGGTCGTCGTCCGGCATGGGCGCCATGGTGGCGATGGAGTTGTAGGCGTTCGCCGTTCCGGTCACGTTCGGGCGGGGCACGCCGTTGGAGTAGATGTACTGGTACATGTCCCACAGCGGCTCCTGGGCGACGACGGCCTTGAGCGCGCGCTGGTCCAGGTTGTTGCCGATGAGTCCGGTGACGGCGTCGTACGACTTGCCGTACATGCCCACCGCGCCGGTGGACCACGGCTGCCGGGACGCCCAGTCGATCGCCGCCCGGACGTCCGCCTGTTCGCCGGGGCCGCCCCAGTCGAGACAGCCGGTGGAGCCGCCGAAGCCGCGCAGGTCCACCATGACGAAGGCGTAGCCCTGGTCGAAGAGGTCGGTGCCCTCGATGAAGTCCTGGAAGCGGGCGGACGGGCCGGTGTGGGTCCACCCCTCCGGCCCGGTCTGGCCGGCGTGGGCGAAGTACGGGCCGACGGACAGGATCACCGGCACCTTCTCACGCCGTGTCAGCCCCTCGGGAAGCAGGACGTCGGCGTGGAGCCGGGTGCCGGAGCGGTCGGCGGACGGGAAGTAGTGCTGGGTCCAGACCGAGCCCTCCGGGACACGGTCGTTCTCCTCGTGCGTGACGGGGTCGGCCGTGGGGGCGGCCGGCCGGGCCTCCTCCTCGTGCGCGGCGACGGCGGGACCGGCGAGACTCGCTGTCAGGGCGAGGGCGGCGACCAGGGCCGAGGCGCTTCGGGCGGCGGCGCGACGTGCTCTCACATGCTCCTCCTTGAACGTTGGGTGCAGGTGGTGCAGGTGGTGCAGGTGGTGCAGGTGGTACCGGTGGTGCAGGTGGTACCGGCGGTGCAGGCTGCTGTGCAGGTTTAGCAGTGCGGCCTCAGGTACGTCGACGGGGCGTCCAACTCCGCTTCTGCCGTGGGCAGATCCCGGCCGACGCGCTCACACGGCCTGTGAACATGGGGAGATGGCGATGAACCCGGCGGTACTCCGCCTTGACCTGGGACAGTTCATCCGGCCGGCCGAGGAGACCGGCGGGCCGCGGCCGCGCGTCGAGCCCGTGCTCGCGTATCTGGTTCGGCACGAGCGGGGGCTCCTCCTCTTCGACACCGGGATGGGTGACGCCGACGCCGGGACCGAGGCGCACTACCGGCCCCGGCGGCGGGGGCTGCGGGCGGCGCTGTCGGCGGCGGGAGCCGCCCCCGACGAGATCACCCTGGTCGTCAACTGCCACCTGCACTTCGACCACTGCGGCGGCAATCCCCTGCTGGCCGGCCGGCCGATCCTGGTGCAGGACGTGGAGCTGGCCACCGCCCGCGCGGGCGGCCACACCTTCGACGAACTCGTCGACTTCCCCGGCGCCGTGTACGAGGAGCTGACCGGCGAGGCCGAGGTCTGGCCGGGTGTCCGGATCGTCCCCACCCCCGGACACACCGCGGGGCACCAGTCGCTGGTCGTCGGGCAGGACGACGGCACCGTGATCCTCGCGGGGCAGGCACACGACTTCGCGTCGGAGTTCGGCTCGGACCAGCTGGCCCGCGAGGCCGCGCTGCACGGCACGGCACCGCCGCTCCCGGAGTACCGGCCCTGGCTGGACCGGCTCGCCGACTTCGACCCCCGGCGCGTCCTCTTCGCCCACGACTGCTCGGTCTGGGAACCCTCTCGCCCGTCCGGAATCGCCCGCACCGCGAACCCTGCCTAGGGTTGAAGACGCCGGCCGAACCGGAGTTCTTGCCGATCGCGATCGCGGGAGAGTGGGGCGCCATGGCGCGCGGTGTCGAATCGATCCGGCGGACCGCACTCGGTGCCGTCGGCGCCGTCCTGCTGGTGATCGGCGTCGCCCTCCTGGTGCTGCCCGGCCCGGGCCTGCTGCTCGTCTTCGCGGGGGTGCTGCTGCTCTCGCGCGCGATCCCGGCGCTGGACCGGTTCGTCGCCCCCGCCCGGGCGCGGGCGATGCGCGCCGCCGAGGAGAGTGTCTCCTCCCGCTGGCGGATCGCCGGGGCCGTGCTCGTGGGCCTGTTCCTCCTCGCCGCCGGCGTGGTGTGGGGCCTCTTCCCCGAGCTGCCGTTCTCCGGGTGGGCCACCGGGGCGAGCCTGATCATCTCCGGCTGCGTCCTCTTCGCCCTGCTCGTGTGGAGTCACCGCCGCGTCCGGGCGCAGCGCCGGGAGCCGGAGCCTCCCGGGGACCGCGCGCGTTGACCAAACGGGACAGCGTTCCGTATATTAAACGGGACATTGTTTCGTTTCCTGCGCGCGAAGGACACCTCACCGTGCACGCCACACTTCCCACGCCCGTGCTCTCCGTCGCCCCGGTCACACTGCCCGCCCCCGGCCGCGCCGTGGACCTCCAGGTCCGGGTCTCCGCACCCGTCACCGGCGGCGAGCTGCCGATCGTGCTCCTCTCGCACGGACAGGGCCGCTCGAACCACCTCTCCTCCCTCGACGGATACGCGCCCCTCGCCCACTACTGGGCGGCCCACGGCTTCGTCGTGATCCAGCCGACCCACCTCAGCTCCCGGAGCCTCGGCCTGGACCCCGGCACCCCCGGCGCACCCCTCTTCTGGCGCTCCCGCGCCGAGGACATGACGCACATCCTCGACCGGCTCGACATCCTGGAGGAGGCGGTTCCCCAGCTCTCCGGCCGGCTGGACCGGGACCGCGTCGCCGTGGCAGGACACTCGATGGGCGGACACACCCCGAGCCTGCTGCTGGGCGCCCGGCTCACCGACCCGGACGACGGCAGGGAGGTGGACCTGACCGAACCCCGCATCAAGGCGGGCGTCCTGCTGGCGGCGCCCGGCCGGGGCGGCGACGCCCTCAGCGGGTGGGCGGCGGCGAACCTGCCGTTCCTGCTGGCCACGGACTTCTCCACGATGACGGCACCCGCGCTCGTGGTCGCCGGCGACAAGGACGACTCGCCCCACCTGACGGTCGGCGGGCCCGAGTGGCACGCCGACCCCTACACCCTCGCCCCGGGCCCCAGGTCCCTGCTCACCCTCTTCGACGCGGAACACGGGCTCGGCGGGATCGCCGGATACGACGTCGCCGAGACCACCGACGAGAACCCCGGGCGGGTGGCCGCGGTGCAGCGGCTCACCTGGGCCTACCTGCGCGGCGCGCTGTACGCGGGGGACACGGCCTGGCGGGCGGCGGGCGAGGAGCTGACGGCCGGACCGAACCCGTCCGCGCGCCTCGAGTCCAAGTAGTTCCCCCAACCACGCGGCGGGGCAGCCCACTTCGAGCGCCGGGAACTTTGAACACATCGATGACAAAGTATGGACATGCCAAGCGGAAGTCTCCTACCTTTGCGGCGGAACCACCGTCCTGCCGCTCATGACCGGAGCGATTTCCGGCACGGTCCGGTCCCCACCCACTGGAGGACCAATGCCCCCACGGCTGTTCTCGCGCGCCCGAAGACACCTCATCCTCCTGCTGGCGTCAGCAGTGTCCGTCGGCGGCGTCCTGGCGGCCCCGGCGTCTTCCGCCGCCCCGGCTGACATCCCGCCGCAGGAACCCGGGGTCACCATGCGGGTGTTCGACGTCCAGACGCCCCTGAACGAGCTGTGCACCCTCAAACCGGGCCAGACCCCCAACCACGACAAGCTGATGCCGACGGTCGACTGGTCCAGTACGGCCGACTTCGGCGGCATCGCCGACAACTTCGTGACGGAGGCGTCCGGTTACCTCGTCGCCCCCCGCGACGGCACCTACGCGTTCCGGCTGGTCAGCGACGACGGCTCCCGGCTCACGCTGGACGGCACCACGGTGATCGACCACGACGGCCTGCACGGCGCCGAGCCGAAGGACGGCACGGTCGAACTCACCGCCGGCGCGCACCCGCTGCGCGTCGAGCACTTCGACCGCGGCGGTGGCCAGCAGCTGCAACTGTCCTGGATACCGCCGGGCGAGAGCGGCTTCAGCGTCGTGCCGCAGGAGGCGCTGAGCACCGACGCCGGGGTGGTCCGGGTGACGGCGCCGGGCCGCAAGGAGTGCGAGGCGGGCACCGACACCCCCGGCGACGGCCTGCCGCTGAACTCGGTACGCCCCGACCTCACCCTCACCGACCTGCGCCCCGAGGGGTTCGAGCCCCAGGTCAGCGGCATGGACTGGCTGCCCGACGGGCGTCTCGCGATCAGCACCTGGGGCGGCACCGACAACGTTGCCGGGGAGGTGTACCTCCTCGACAACGTCACCGGCGCGACCAGCCGCGACAAGGTCACCGTCAAGAAGGTGGCCGAGGGGCTGCGCGAGCCGATGGGCATCAAGTACGTCGACGGCGCGCTCTACGTGTCGCAGAAGCACGAACTCACCCGGCTGGTCGACGAGGACGGCGACGAGGTGGCCGACGAGTACCGCACGGTCGCCACCTGGCCGTACGGCGGCAACTTCCACGAATTCGCCTTCGGGCTGCTCTACCGCGACGGGTACTTCTACGTGAACCTCTCCGTCGCCATCGACCTGGGCGGCGCGACCACCACACCGCAGCCCGCGCCGGGCCGCGGGACGACGTACAAGGTCAGCAAGAAGACCGGGAAGATCAGCCCGGTCGCGGGCGGGCTGCGCACGCCCAACGGCATCGGCTGGGGCCCCGGCGGCGACCTGTTCGCCACCGACAACCAGGGCGGATGGCTGCCGTCCTCGAAGCTCGTCCACGTCAAGCAGGACCGCTTCTTCAACCACTACACCGACCCCGCGGGCCCCTTCGAGAAGTCCCCGGTCACCGAGCCGGTGCTGTGGCTGCCGCAGAACGAGATCGGCAACTCGCCCTCCACGCCGCTGTACGTGAGCAAGGGCACCTTCGCCGGTCAGATGCTGATCGGCGACGTCACCTACGGCGGCCTCCAGCGCGCCTACCTGGAGAAGGTGAGGGGCCAGTACCAGGGCGCCGTCTTCCGCTACACCCAGGGCCTGGAGGCCGGGGTCAACCGGATCTCCGTCGGCCCCGACGGCGCGGTCTACGCCGGCGGGCTGGGCGCGGACGGCAACTGGGGGCAGGAGGGCAAGCTGAAGTTCGGTCTGCAGAAGCTGACGCCGAACGGCGGCAACACCTTCGACATACAGAAGATGCGGGCCGTACCGGGCGGCTTCGACCTCACGTACACCCAGCCGGTCTCCGAGGAGACCGCCGCGGAACTCGCCGACCGCTACCAGGTCGAGCAGTGGGGCTACACGCCGACCGCCGACTACGGCGGCCCGAAGATCGCCGAGGAGGAGCTGGCCGTGCGTTCGGCGACCCTCTCCGGCGACGGGCGGACCGTGCGGCTGCGGCTGGACGGGCTCAAGCCGGACCGCGTGGTGCACGTGCGCTCCCCGCGGCCCTTCAGCTCGGAGTCCGGTGAGGCGCTGTGGAGCACCGAGGCCTGGTACACGCTCAACGAGATGCCCGGCAAGCAGCCCCCGCCGGCCACCCTGTACGAGGCCGAGGAGGCGCGCCTGACGGGCAAGGCCGGCATCAACACCGACCACGCCGGCTACTCCGGAAGCGGGTTCGTCGACCGCTACGCCACCGAGGGCGAGGTGGCCACGACGTTCGACGTGACCGTCCCGAAGTCGGGCACCTACGACGTGGGCCTGCGCTACTCCAACGGCCCGGACCCCTTCGAGGGCACCAAGTCGCTGTCCCTGTACGCCAACGGGAAGAAGGTGCGGCAGACGCGGCTCGACTCCACCGGGGACTGGGACACCTGGTCCACGCGCACCGAACGGCTGAAGCTGCGCGCGGGCCACAACACGGTGTCCTACCGGTACGACGCCGGGGACACCGGCCACGTCAACCTCGACCTGGTGACCGTGCACCCGCGGGGCGCCCGCGTCGCCCTGTTCGACGGCACCGCGGCCTCGCAGGAGCAGTGGCAGCACACGGACGGGCGGCGGGTGGCCTGGCCGCTCGCCGAGGAGAGGTCGATGGAGGTGTGCTGCGGTGACATCCGCACCAAGGACGCCTACCAGGACTTCAAGCTGCACGTGGAGTTCCGCGTCCCGCTGCTGCCGCCCGAGGTGACCGGACAGGACCGCGGCAACAGCGGCATCTTCCTCCAGGACCGCTACGAGCTGCAGATCCTCGACTCCTACGGTGACACCACCCTGGACACCAACGAGGCAGGTGCGATCTATCTCAAGAAGGCGCCCGACACCAACGCGGCCGCGGCCCCGGAGACCTGGCAGACGTACGACGTCGTCTTCCGTGCCGCCCGCTTCGACGACAGCGGCCGCAAGACCGCCGACGCGCGGGTGACGGTGATGTGGAACGGCGAGAAGGTCCACGACGGCATCGTTCTCGACGGGCCCACCGCCTCCGGCCGGGCCGAGACACCGGCGGCCGGGGCGATCCGGTTGCAGGACCACGGGAACAAGGTCCGCTTCCGGAACATCCGGGTGGAACCGCTCACCTGACCGGCGAGCGCGCGGGGCGGCCCCTGACGGCCGCCCCGCGTCTCCCGCTCCGGGCCGGAGGCCATCGCTCGGTAGGGTGAGTGGCCGAGGCCCTGCACATCGAACAAGGAGCGGCATGAGCGAGCCGGCGTCCATCGCCCTGCAACTGGAGATCGCCCGGGAACTCGAGGTCGCGGAGACCTTCGACGCCGACCGGGAGATCGAACGCCGGGTGGCCTTCCTGGCCGAACGGCTGACCTCCACCGGGCTGCGGTCCCTCGTGCTCGGCATCAGCGGGGGTGTCGACTCCACCACCGCGGGCCGGCTGTGCCAGCTCGCCGTGGAGCGGGCCCGGGCCGCGGGCCACGAGGCGCGCTTCTACGCCATGCGGCTGCCGCACGGCGTCCAGGCCGACGAGCACCACGCCCAGCTCGCGCTCTCCTTCATCCAGGCGGACCAGGTGCTGACCGTCGACATCCGGCCCGCGAGCGACGCGGCGCTCGACGCCCTGCTCGCCGCCGACGTGACGTTCCGCGACGACCACCACCAGGACTTCGTGCACGGGAACATCAAGGCCCGGCAGCGCATGATCGCCCAGTACGCGGTGGCCGGGGCGCACCAGGGCCTGGTCGTCGGCACCGACCACGCGGCCGAGGCGGTCTCCGGCTTCTTCACCAAGTTCGGCGACGGCGCCGCCGACCTGGTACCGCTGACCGGTCTCACCAAGCGCCGTGTGCGCGCCCTGGCGGACCGGCTGGGGGCGCCCGCCGAGCTGGTGGGCAAGGTGCCGACGGCCGACCTGGAGTCCCTCGACCCCGGCAAGGCCGACGAGGAGGCCCTCGGCGTCACCTACGAGGAGATCGACGACTTCCTGGAGGGCAAGCGGGTCAAGGACGAGGCCTTCCAGAGGATCGTCACCCGCTACCGGCAGACCGACCACAAGCGCAGGCTGCCGATCGCGCCCTGAGACAGCCCGCCGCCTGCGCCGATCACTCGGACGGAGCACTGCGGGTGGTCCGGCTGATTCCGCGCACCCCGGTGCTCGACGTCGTCCACCCGCAGGCGTGGGAGGAAACGTACGGCACCCGCGTACGAGGTGACCACCCGTCACGCTTGTCCCTTATGTGCGGTTTGTCGGAAGCGACCTTAGTCTGTCCGAGCAGAGGCTCGAACAGTCGACAGCCGGTCATGCCGGCGGAAGGTGAGCTTCCATGGCTGAGCGGCTCAAAAGACACGGTCTGATCGGTGAGGTGTCGGCCGAATTCGCCGGCACGATGATCCTCATCCTCTTCGGCTGCGGCGTGGTCGCCCAGGTCGCGGCGGGCGGTGCCCTCACCGACCCCGCCGGCGGCCTCGGGGACCACGACAGCATCGCCTGGGCGTGGGGCTTCGGTGTCACGCTCGGCGTCTACGTGGCGGCCCGGCTGAGCGGCGCCCACCTCAACCCGGCGGTGACCCTCGCCCTCGCCACCTTCAAGGGCTTCCCCTGGCGCAAGGTGCTCCCGTACGCGCTGGCCCAGACGGCGGGCGCCTTCGTGGCGGCGCTCATCGTCCGCTGGAACTACAGCGAGGCCCTGGCGAAGGCCGACCCCGGGCACACCATCAAGACGCAGACGGTGTTCTCCACGCTTCCCGCCAACGGCAACCCGGCGCTCCCGGTGCACGAGTGGGGCGCGTTCCGCGACCAGGTCATCGGCACCGCCATCCTGCTGCTGCTGATCCTGGCCGTCACGGACATGCTGAACACCCCGCCGGGCGCGAACCTGGGCGCCTTCATCATCGGCCTGATCGTGGTCGCGATCGGCATGGCCTACGGCACCAACGCCGGCTACGCCATCAACCCGGCCCGTGACTTCGGCCCCCGGCTGGCCAGCTTCCTCACCGGGTACGGGGGCGCGTGGCGAGATCAGTACGGGAATCTGTACTTCTGGGTGCCGATCCTCGGTCCGCTGATCGGAGGCGTCCTCGGCGCCGGTCTGTACAAGGTCTTCGTCGGCCGGTTCCTGCCGACCGCCGAGCCCGAACCGCCGGGGCGTGTCCCGGCATCAGAAGGCTGACACCGGCCGGAGAGGCGGCACAACCATGGCGGACTTCATCGGCGCGGTGGACCAGGGGACCACCAGCACCCGATTCATGATCTTCGACCACGGCGGCAACGAGGTCGCGAAGCACCAGCTGGAGCACGAGCAGATCCTGCCGCGCTCCGGGTGGGTGGAGCACGACCCGGTCGAGATCTGGGAGCGCACCAACTCGGTGATGCAGAACGCGCTGCGCAACGGCGGCCTGTCGGGCAGCGACCTGGCGGCCATCGGCATCACCAACCAGCGCGAGACGACGGTGGTCTGGGACCCGCGCACCGGCCGTCCCTACTACAACGCCATCGTGTGGCAGGACACCCGCACCGACGCCATCGCGGCCAACCTGGAGCGCTCGGGACGGGGCGACGTCATCCGCCGCAAGGCCGGGCTGCCCCCGGCGACGTACTTCTCCGGCGGGAAGATCCAGTGGATCCTGGAGAACGTCGACGGCGTCCGCGAGGCGGCCGAACAGGGGAACGCCGTGTTCGGCAACACGGACTGCTGGGTGCTGTGGAACCTGACCGGCGGTCCCGACGGCGGCATCCACGCCACCGACGTGACCAACGCGAGCCGCACCATGCTGATGAACCTGGAGACGCTCGACTGGGACGACGAGCTGCTGGGCTTCTTCGGGATCCCGCGGAGCATGCTGCCCACCATCAACCCCTCCTCGCACCGGGAGGCGTACGGCACCACCCGGACCTCCCGGCCGCTGCGCGCCGCCGTTCCCATCACCGGCGTCCTCGGCGACCAGCACGCGGCGACCGTCGGGCAGGTGTGCTTCTCGCCCGGCGAGGCCAAGAACACCTACGGCACCGGCAACTTCCTGGTCCTCAACACCGGCACGGAGCTGGTCCGTTCGGAGCACGGCCTGCTCACCACGGTGGCCTACCAGTTCGGCGACAGCCCGGCGGTCTACGCGCTGGAGGGCTCCATCGCGGTGACGGGTTCGGCGGTGCAGTGGCTGCGCGACCAGATGAAGATCATCAAGACCGCCGCGGAGAGCGAGGAACTGGCCCGTTCCGTCGAGGACAACGGCGGCATGTACTTCGTCCCCGCCTTCTCCGGCCTGTTCGCCCCCTACTGGCGCTCCGACGCCCGGGGCGCGATCGTCGGGCTCGCCCGGTACAACGACAACGCGCACCTGGCGCGGGCGACGCTGGAGGCCATCTGCTACCAGAGCCGTGACGTCGTCGTGGCCATGGAGCAGGACTCCGGCGTCCACCTGGACGTGCTCAGGGTCGACGGCGGTGTGACCGCCAACGACCTCTGCATGCAGATCCAGGCCGACGTCCTCGGAGTCCCGGTCAGCCGACCCGTCGTCGCGGAGACCACCGCGCTCGGCGCGGCCTACGCGGCGGGGCTCGCGACGGGCTTCTGGCGGGACACCGACGAACTGCGCACGCACTGGCGCGAGTCGAGGCGCTGGGAACCCCAGTGGTCCGAGGAGCGGCGCGCGGAAGGTTACGCCGGCTGGAAGATGGCCGTGGAGCGCACCCTCGACTGGGTCAAGGTGCCCGAGAGCTGAGCACGGTCGCGGGTTCCCGCGGAGACCCTCACTCCCGGGGACGGCGGGGCTTGCCCATAGGGTGACCCCCATGTCTGCCAGATTGAGTTCCGCGAGGACCCGCGCCGCGCTGCGCACCGGCGCCCGCGTCTCTGCCGAGTTGCTGATCGTACTCGTCATGCTCGCGGTGGCCCTGTGGCTCCTCGGCCGCATGTGGTCGATCGTGTGGCCCCTGATAGTCGGTCTGCTCCTGACCACGCTGACCTGGCCCGCGGCCCGTTTCCTGCGCCGGCACGGCTGGCGCCCCGCGCTCGCCGCGGCGACGGTCACCGTCGGGTTCCTGCTGGCCCTCCTCGGCATCGGGGCGCTGATCGCGGTACCGATGTCGTCCCAGACCGGGGAGTTGACCGACGGTGTGGTCGAGGGCATCGAGCGGCTGCGCGAGTGGGCCGCCGGTCCGCCGCTGAACATCGGCGACGATCAGATCACGGGTGCGCTCGACTCGGCCATGGCCCGCCTCCAGGACAGCGTCGGCAGCGTGGTGACCGCCGTGACCACGGGGGTGAGCGCCGTGGTCAACGGTCTGATCACCGCGGTGCTGGGCCTCTTCCTGATGTTCTTCTTCCTCAAGGACGGACCGCGGTTCCTGCCGTGGCTCACCCGTCAGCTGCCCGGCCGGCTGGCCGGCGACGTCCCGGCCGTGGCCCTGCGTGCCTGGGAGACCCTGGGCTCCTTCGTCCGCTCGCAGGCACTGGTGGGCCTGCTCGACGCGGTCTTCATCGGACTCGGCCTGTGGATCCTGGGTGTGCCCCTGGTCCTGCCGCTGGCGGTGCTGACGTTCGTGTCCGCGTTCGTCCCCATCGTGGGCGCCCTGTTCGCGGGCTTCGTCGCGGTGCTCATCGCGCTGGTGTCCAACGGGCTGACGGACGCGCTGCTCGTGCTGGCGATCATCGTCGTCGTACAGCAGTTGGAGGGCAACGTGTTCCAGCCCATCATCCAGAGCCGCGGCCTCGGTCTGCACGCGGCGGTGATCCTGCTGGCGGTGACGCTGGGCGGCAGCCTGGCCGGGATCGTGGGCAGTCTGCTCGCGGTGCCGATCGCGGCGCTGATCGCGGTGGTCTGGAACTACGTGCGCGAGCAACTCGTCGAACCACCGGAGGAACCCGCTCAGGCACCGGCGGCGCCTGCGGGGGCCTGAGCGTCCGGCCGGGCGGGCAGCGGCGGGCGGGAAACCGGTCGCCGCCGCGGCACGGGTGCTGTTGGCTTGCGGTCATGGATCTCTTCACCAGCTCATGGTCGGCCCTGCGCACGGCCGTCGCCGAGCTCGCCGACGAGGACTTCGCACGGCCGTCCGGCTGCACCGGCTGGCTCGTCCGGGACCTGGTGTGCCACCTGGTCATCGACGCCCAGGACGTCCTGATCACCCTGGCCACCCCGGCCTCGTCGGAGCCGACCCGGTCCGCGGCGACCTACTGGAACGTCGTCAAGACCCCCACGGGCGACGACCCGCTGGACGCGCTGACCGTCCGGCTGGCCGCCGCCTACCAGGAGCCGTGGCTGCTCAAGTTCCATCTGGACGACGTGGGTTCGGCCGCCGGCCGCGCCGCCGGACTGGCGGACCCCGCCGCCCGCGTGGAGACCCGGGACCAGGTGCTCACGGCGGGCGACTACCTCTCGGCGTACGTCCTGGAGTGGACGCTGCACCACCTCGACCTCGTCGCCCGCCTCCCGGACGCGGCCACGCCTCCCGCCGAGGCGCTGTCCGGGGCCCGGGCGCTGCTGGAGCAGATCGTCGGGGAGGAGTTCCCCCGGTCGTTCGGCGACGCCGACGCGCTGCTGGTGGGCACGGGCCGGCGTGCCCCGACCGCGGCGGAGACGACGGCACTGAGCGGGCTCGCCGCGCGGCTCCCCTTCGCGCTGGGCTGAGACGGCGCCGGTACCGCGCCCATCGAGCGGCCGGTCAATCCCGCGGCCCGGTGCGCCGGCGGGTGGCGTGGAGAGTGCCGAGCAGGTCTAGGGCGATTCGTTTGGATCACTCCCGCTCAGCGAGGTTGCCTGTGATGATGTCCGTGTGACTAACCGCGTCAGCGCTCTGATCTCGGCCTTCGGCGTTCTTGCCAGCACGGTGTTGCTCGCCGGC
>NZ_QHJH01000449.1 GCF_003947455.1 Streptomyces sp. WAC 04229
CGGCTGAAGGACGCGTTCAACGGGCGCTGAGGCGGTGGCTCCTCGGGCGCCGAGGGGTCTGCCCGTGCGGCCTGATCGCGGGGTGCCGGGAGGCTGCCGGGGGTCCGGGGGTCGCCCCCGGGCAGACACAGTCAGCCCGGTCGGCAGGGGCTGTTCTCGCGGCTGAAGGACGCGTTCAACGGGCGCTGAGGCGGTGGCTCCTCGGGCGCCGAGGGGTCTGCCCGTGCGGCCTGATCGCGGGGTGCCGGGAGGCTGCCGGGGGTCCGGGGG
>NZ_QHJH01000450.1 GCF_003947455.1 Streptomyces sp. WAC 04229
CGCCGAGCTGGTTGAGGACCTGTTTCCAGGCCAGGCCCTTGCGGTAGGCCCAGGCATTGTCCGTGAGGACGCGCTCGATGCGGGGGATGCCGCTGGCGTGGAAGAAGGCGGCTGCGCGAGTGAGGAAGTCTGCACAAGTCGCGACCTTCTCGTCGCTGTGGATCTCGCTGTATGCGAGGCGGGTGTGGTCGTCGACGGCGGAGTGGACGTAGTCGAAGCCCATGCCTCGGATCGGCCGGCCGGCGTCGCGGCCGCGGACCT
>NZ_QHJH01000451.1 GCF_003947455.1 Streptomyces sp. WAC 04229
CGAGGTTGGACAGGGAGTCGGCGAGGTTGGGTTCGTAGGTGGCCGGGTTGTCCTGCGCCAGCCGGCGTCGGATCTCCGCCGCTTCCTCGGCGGCGGTCAGGGCTTCGCTGCGGCGCCCCGTCTCTGCGAGCCGAATGCCGAGGTTGGACAGGGAGTCGGCGAGGTTGGGTTCGTAGGTGGCCGGGTTGTCCTGCGCCAGCCGGCGTCGGATCTCCGCCGCTTCCTCGGCGGCGGTCAGGGCTTCGCTGCGGCGCCCCGTCT
>NZ_QHJH01000452.1 GCF_003947455.1 Streptomyces sp. WAC 04229
CCGCCACCGGGCAACGGTCCCACGATCGGTGTCCAGCCGGGCGGCCACCGCGGTGTTGCTGAGTCCGTCCGCGCAGGCCAGCACGATCCGTGCCCGCTTGGCCAGACCCTGCGCGGTCGTCCGGCGTGTGGCCCACCCCTGCAACACCAGCCGCTCGTCCTCGGATAACACCAGCGGTTGCAGCCTGCTGTCCCCCATTCCTCCAGCAGACCGCAGCCTCCAGCCGCTGTCACCGCCCGAGCCGAAATCTGAAAC
>NZ_QHJH01000453.1 GCF_003947455.1 Streptomyces sp. WAC 04229
TCGGCGACATCGCCCACCTGACCGGCCTCGTCGCGCCCGACATCGCTGTCGTCCTCAACGTCGGAGTGGCCCACCTCGGCGAGTTCGGGTCCCGCGCCGCCATCGCCCGGGCCAAGGGCGAACTGGTGCAGGGCCTGGCACCCGGCGGCACCGCCGTCCTCAACGCCGACGACCCCCGGGTGAGCGCGATGCGCGCGCTCACCGACGGCCCGGTGCTGACCTTCGGACACGCCGGGCACGCCGACGTACGCGTAG
>NZ_QHJH01000454.1 GCF_003947455.1 Streptomyces sp. WAC 04229
CCGTCCTCGGCACCATGCTCGAACTCGGCGCCGACAGCGAGGCCGAGCACCGTGCCGTCGGCGCCTACGCCGCCGCCCGGGCCGACGTGGTCGTCGCGGTCGGCGAGGGGGCCCGCCCCATCGCCGACGGCGCGGGAGGCCGAACGGTGACCCCCGCCGACAACAACGCAGCCCTCGCCTGGCTGCGCAGCCACCTCACCACCGGCGACGTCGTCCTCGTCAAAGCCTCCCGCGGCGCCCGCCTCGACGAAATCG
>NZ_QHJH01000455.1 GCF_003947455.1 Streptomyces sp. WAC 04229
TCGGGCCGATGCGGGCGGGGCCGAGCTTGCGGTCCTGGCGCAGGCGGCACACCTGGGTCTCGGTCGCCGCCGGGGTACGGTGCGGTGTCGTCAGGGGCCGGCTGGAGCGGTCGTGCAGCCCTTGCTCACCCTCGGACCTCCAGCGGCGGACCCACTTGTGGGCCGTGACGCGGGAGATGCCCATCTCGGCTGCGACATGTGCCACGGGACGGCCGCTGCGGACACGCTCGATGAGCAGCCGCCTGCCGTGAACGG
>NZ_QHJH01000456.1 GCF_003947455.1 Streptomyces sp. WAC 04229
CCCCCCCCCCCCCCCCCCCCCCCCCCCCCCCCCCCCCCCCCCCCCCCCCCCCCCCCCCCCCCCCCCCCCCCCCCCCCCCCCCCCCCCCCCCCCCCCCCCCCCCCCCCCCCCCCCCCCCCCCCCCCCCCCCCCCCCCCCCCCCCCCCCCCCCCCCCCCCCCCCCCCCCCCCCCCCCCCCCCCCCCCCCCCCCCCCCCCCCCCCCCCCCCCCCCCCCCCCCCCCCCCCCCCCCCCCCCCCCCCCCCCCCCCCCCCC
>NZ_QHJH01000457.1 GCF_003947455.1 Streptomyces sp. WAC 04229
GCAACCACGAACGGTCCGAAGCTCTGACAGACTCCTGCACACCTACAACCACCACCGCTGCCACACCGCACTCGGCGGCCACCCACCGATCAGCCGCGTGAACAACCCTGCGGGTCAATACAACTAGGGCCTGTCTGACAATTCCCGTCGTCGCCCGGAGGGCGGCCTCGCGGCGTCAGGTGCGTGCTCTCGGCGTGCCGGGCGTGGAGCCTCGTACTGGATGTACTTGGCTCTGCGCCCGGTGCGGCGAGAGT
>NZ_QHJH01000458.1 GCF_003947455.1 Streptomyces sp. WAC 04229
CAGCGCCGGCTGCGTCCCCCGCCTGACCCCGCCAGTAGGCGAGGTTGTTCCGGGCGGTGAGGGTGTCCGGGTGGTCGGGCCCCAGCACCCGCACCGTGTCGAGCAGCAGCTCCGCACCGTGTCGAGCAGCAGCTTCTCGGTCGCGGCCGCAGCGCCGGCTGCGTCCCCCGCCTGACCCCGCCAGTAGGCGAGGTTGTTCCGGGCGGTGAGGGTGTCCGGGTGGTCGGGCCCCAGCACCCGCACCGTGTCGAGC
>NZ_QHJH01000045.1 GCF_003947455.1 Streptomyces sp. WAC 04229
GGCGGTGGCGGGGTGGGGTGTCGTTGTCGGGGTCGCGGGTGTAGGTGACGATGAGTTCGCGCAGGAGGGGGCTGACGGCGAGGACGGCGGGTGTGTCCAGGCCGAGGGGGTTGTCGGTGGTGGGCAGGCCGACGAGGTGGAGGTCGAGTCCGCCGTGGGCCTGGTGCCGGTGGACGGTGCCGGCGGGGATCCAGAGGGCGCGGGTGGCGGGAGCGATCCAGGAGCCCGCGTCGGTGGTCACCGCGATGGTGCCGCGGCTGGCGTAGGCGATCTGGTGGTCGTCGTGGCGGTGCGCGTCGATCTCGCCGCCGGAGGCCAGGTGCTGGGTCCGGGTCGGCGCGACAGCCGTGTGGCGGATTTCCTGCATCACCTGGCAATCTATCGGAAGCGCGTCATGGGGCGCCGCTCCCAGCATGGGTGGGGTGCGGAACAAGACATCGATCCTGCTGCTGGCCGTGGGGCACGCCTGCGTCGACATCTACCAGGGCGCCGTGGCGGCGCTGATCCCGTTCTTCGTGGCCGAACGGGACTACACCTACGCGGCCGCCTCCGGCATCGTGCTGGCCGCGTCCCTGCTGTCGTCGGTGGCCCAGCCGCTGTTCGGGGTGCTCACCGATCGATGGGCGATGCCGTGGCTGCTGCCGGTCAGCACCCTGCTGGGCGGGGTGGGCATCGCGCTCAGCGGCCTGAGCGGCTCCTACGGGCTCACCCTGTTCTTCGTCGCCGTCTCCGGCATCGGCGTGGCCGCCTACCACCCGGAATCCGCCCGCGTGGCCAGGAAGGCCGGCCAGGGAAGCCACAGCGCGATGAGCTGGTTCTCCCTCGGCGGCAACATCGGCTTCGCGCTCGCCCCGCTCATGGTGTCGGCCGCCGTCGGACACGGCTCCCTGCACCGGACACCCGTCCTCGTCCTGCCCGCGCTCGCCGGCGCCGCCCTGTGCGTACCCGTCCTGCGGATGCTCGCACGGCCCAGGACCGGCGCGGCCAGAACTCAAGTGCCCCCCGGCGCAGACGACGTGGCCTCGTTCGTGCGACTGTCGCTGGCGGTCGTCTTCCGCTCGGTCGTCTTCACCGGGCTGAGCACCTTCATCTCCCTCCACGCCCAGCAGCGCATGCAAGGCAGCACCACCGCGGGCACCGCCGCCCTGTTCCTGCTGTTCCTGGGCGGAGCCGCCGGCTCGGTCCTGGGCGGCTTCCTGGCCGGTCGCTACAACCGCGTCCGCGTCTGCCGCTGGTCCTACCTGCTCTCCATCGCCGCCGTCACCGGCGTGATCCACACACCAGGCCCGGCCATGTTCCTCTTCGTGGCTCTCACCTCCGCCGGCCTGTACGTCCCCTTCTCGCTCCAGGTCACCCTCGGCCAGGACTACCTGCCCTCCCGCATCGGCACGGCCAGCGGCATCACCCTCGGCCTCACCGTCAGCATCGGCGGCCTCGTCAGCCCCTTGCTGGGCCACCTCGCCGACACCACCACCCTCCGGACCGCCCTCACTCCCCTGATCGCCATGCCGGCCCTGAGCTGGCTTCTCTTCCGCACCCTGCCGGAACCCACGCCCCCCACCCGCACCGCCACACCCGCATCCGCATCCGCATCCGCATCCGCATCCGCACAGCAAGCCGCTCACCCTCGCGCGGCCGATGACCAGTGCCCTTGCCGCCGAGCCGGGAGCGCTGGTTGTCAGAAGGCGACATCATGAGGGATGGTTGCCTTAAGGCAACTGTTCCATCGAGGTGATGAGGTGAGGGATTCGCTCAGCGGGTCCTCGGTCTTTGGTATCCACCCAAGCACATACCGGCGCAAGCACGGATTCGGACCTCTCGTGGGGCGGGGCCCCGTACCCGGTTCTGGTCGCTGACGCAGAGGGCAGACTGACGCGCCGAAACGACGCTGCCGGCGCGCTCCTGCCCCGCGCGGTTCCCGGAACACCCCTGGTGGATGCGGCTCCCGCCTGGATCGCCGACGCTCATCAAGCGCTGCGCTTCCCCGGCCCGCGTACCGTCCCGGAGACCGATGGGCCGTGGTCCGGTGCGATCGGGGGCCGCCGTTTCGAGGCACATCCCAGTGTGCGGGACGACGGTTCGGTGGTGTGGTGGCTGGTTGACGACACCGATCACCAGTTGGCCCGGGAAGCCCTGCAGACGGAGCGGAAGCGGACCGCGTTCCTCGCCGAGGCGTCCAGCGCCCTGCTCTCCTCGCTGAATCTGGGGCGCTGCATGGATGTGACCGCGCAGATGGCCGCCGAGAGCCTCGCCGATGCGGCGCTGGTCGTCGCGCCCGCCCGCGGGCGTCGGCTCCCGGTGGTGACGTGCCTGCGTGGCGGGGTTCCCAGCCTGGCGCAGGAGAAGGCGGACCCCGAGGGGGTGCCCGGTCTGGCGGAGGCGCTGCGGGGGTTCCCGCCGGTGCCCTCGCGGTGGATCGACCCCGCGGCGGCGCCGCGGTGGATGGTGCCCGAGGGCTTCGGGCCGGTCGGCTCGATAGTGATCACCCCGTTGCCCGGGCACGGTGTCCCGGCCGGAGCGCTGGTGTTGCTGCGAAGGACGGAGACCGTCGCCTTCAGCGAGGAAGAGGAAGTCTTCGCACGGCTCTTCGCGGCCCGTTCCGGGGCGGCGATGTCGGCCGCCCGGCTCTACGCGGAGCAGAGCGCGATCACCGAGGTCCTGATGCGTGATCTTCTGCCGCCGGTGCTGCATCACGTCTCCGGGGTCGACTTCGCCGGCCGGTACCGGCCGGCGGGGGACCACGAACGCATCGGCGGGGACTTCTACGACGTGCACCCCGCCACCGCCGACGGTGACGCTTCCTTGGTCACGCTCGGGGATGTGTGCGGCAAGGGCCTGGAGGCCGCCGTACTGACCGGCAAGATCCGCAACACGCTGCACGCGCTGCTGCCGCTGGCGGACGACCACGAGCGGATGCTCGACGTGCTCAACACCACACTGCTCAACTCGCACACCACTCGGTTCGCGACCCTGGTCCTGGCCTCCGCCAAGCGCCGGGGCAGCGAGGTGGATCTCAGGCTGACCAGCGGCGGCCACCCCGCCCCTCTGATCGTCCGCGCGGACGGCACCGTCGAGGAAGCCGGGACCCGCGGCACCCTGATCGGGGCCGTGCCCACGATCTCCGCCCTCACCGCGGCCGTGTCCCTGGCCCCCGGCGAGTCCTGTGTCCTGTACACCGACGGCATCACCGAAGCCAGGGGCGGGCCGATGGGTGACGTCCTCTTCGGCGACGAGCGTCTCAAGCGCGCCTTGTCCGAGTGCGCGGGCATGCCCGCCGAGGGGATCGCGGAGCACGTGCACATGCTGGCCGCCCAGTGGCTCGGCCGAGGCCGTCACGACGACATGGCAGTCGTCGTGATCTCCGCTCCCCGCACCCACCGTCTGAGTGCGGTGAACGGCCACACACGGGGCAGGTACACCGCATGAACGCCAGTGTCTCGCCCCACCTCGCAGCCGGCACGGACCTGCGGGAGCCGGTGGACCTGCTGTGGGACGCCGTCTCGGCGGGGGATGAGCACGCGGCCACCGAGCTGGTTCTCCGTGCCCTCGACGAAGGGGCCGGACCGGAGAGCGTGCTGCTGGATGTCATCGCGGCCGTGCAGGGCAAGGTGGGTGAGGAGTGGGCGGCCAACCGGCTCAGCGTTGCCCAGGAGCACGCCGCGACCGCCATCAACGAGCGGGCGGTCACCGCGGTGAGCGTGCACCCCTCCGCCCGCACCGCGGTCTCCCGGGGCCGGATCACCGTCGCCTGCGTGGACGGCGAGTGGCACGCCCTGCCCGCCCGGCTCCTGGCCGAAGTACTGAAACTGCGCGGCTGGCAGATCGACTACCTCGGTGCGCAGGTCCCGTCACCGCACCTCATCGACCACCTTCACAGGACCCGCGCCGACGCGGTCGCCCTGTCCAGCTCGATCGCCACGCGGCTGCCCACGGCCCACGCGGCCGTCACCGCGTGCCAGGCCGTCGGCGTGCCCGTCCTCGTCGGAGGCGCCGCGTTCGGACCCGACGGGCGGTACGCACGACTGCTGGGCGCCGACGCGTGGGCCCCCGACGCCCGCACTGCCGCCGACCGCCTCGCCCAGGGGCCGCTGCCCCGGCCGCGGCCCGACCATCAGCAGATCGACGACCTGCCCCACCTGTCGGACCAGGAGTACACCCTGGTCAGCCGGAACAGCAGGTCCCTGGTGCGCGCCGTCTTCACCCAGCTGGAGACAACGTTTCCGGCCATGGCGTCCTACGACGATCTGCAACGCGAGCGGACCGCGGAGGACTTGGCGCACATCGTGGAATTCCTCGCCACCGCCCTCTACCTCGGCGACGAAGCCCTCTTCACCGGGTTCATCACCTGGACCGCGCAGATCCTGGTGGCGCGGGGTGTGCCGGCGAGGAGTCTGCCGCCGGCACTGGGGCTGCTGGCCCACGAACTCAAGGACTTCCCCCGGGCCTGCCGCATGCTCCGGGCTGCCACCCTCGTGCTCACGACCGCCCACTCCGACACCGCCGGGACCACCGCATGACCGCAATACCCCCCGATGACCTGCGCCTCGTCACGGTCGACACGCAGAACGAGGTCCGTATCGAGGTGCATGGCGACCTCGACTACGACCATGCCGACCTCCTCCTGGACGAGGCAACCGCCCAGCTCGCGGCCCGGCCCGGCCTCGAGGACCTCCATCTGCACTGCGCGGGACTCCGCATGGTCGACTCCTTGGGCCTGTCCGTCCTGCTGATGATCGGCCGCCGCACCACTCAGGCAGGAGTGCGACTGCACCTGGACGATCGACCTGCGCAGCTGGACCGTCTCCTGGACCTCACCGGCACCCTCGGCCACCTCACTGCTTCGGTCCCCGCCCGCGCCCCACGCTCCGTGGCGGGCGAAGACGACCTCCTTGCGGCCGGTCCCACCGGACCGGACGGCACCACCTGAACCAGTGTCCGGCCGCCGGCCGGGCAGAAGCACACCACTGAGGGCCACCATGACCGCACCGGACGCAGCCCCCGACAGGACCTGCCATGAGGCGATACGGTCCGCCGGCAGCATCACCGAACTCCTCGACGTGCTGTGGGAGCACGCCAGGAATGCCACCGACGGTGGCACCACGCCCACGTCGACATCCCAGCTGCGCCTGATGTACCTCGCCGACCGTGCGGACGGGATCCGGATGCGCGCCGTCTGCCAACTGCTCGCCTCCGCACCGTCCACCGTGACCCGCATGTGCGACCGCCTGCAAGCCGTCGGCTTCCTCGAACGCCTGCCCTGCCCCGGCAACGGCCGCGAGATCATCCTGCGGCTGACCCCCGCGGGCACCCGGCACCTGCTGCGCATCCGCGAGCAACGCGACCGAGTGCTCCACCGTGCCATCAGCAGCCTGCCCGCCACCGAGCGGCGTGCCCTCGCCACGGGACTCGCCGCGCTGCAAGCACAGCTCGACACCGATCACGGCGACGAGGACGCAACGCCCGCAGCACACTCCGCGGCTTGAGCGCCGTGTCCCCTGCGGGGGATCACTCGTCCGCGGACGCCGCGTCAACCGTGGGCGGTGGTGCGCAGTACGGCCCCGATCGTCTTTCCGGCAGCAGTGGTACGCACCCACACCTCGGCACTGAGCAGTTGGATCAAGGGCCAGCCGAACCCGCCCGGAGCATCAGCCCGGTCGCGGGCGTGGGTACGCGGGACGACGGGTGACGCGTCGGTCACGCTGATGGTGATCGTGTCCTGAGCGAGGCGCGCGTAGAAGGCCATCAGGCCGCCGCCGTGCCGGCCGGCGTTGGTGACCAACTCCGTGACCACGAGCAGGATGTCGTCGATGACCCGCGGAGGCGGGGCCGGATGGCACGTCAGAAGCAGTTCTCGGACGCGGTCACGCGCGGTGGCGGCGCTGAGGGGCGGCTCCAGCCCACCGGCTTTCGTCTCGGCTGTGGTCACGTGCCTTCGCCCCCTCTCCTCTCGGCCTCTCCCCCAGGCGGCCGGCCGAGCCTCTGGGGTGCGGCGCTCATGGCCGGTGGGCGGCGTCGCCGCGGGACCTGATCAGGGCCATGGCCGCCCCGATGTCGCTGGTGAGGTCGAAGGCACGGGCGACGTCGGTCAGCGTGAGAAGCCGCTCCACCACCGGGGGCAACTGGGTGAGCACGAGCGGGACGCCCACTCGGTCGTGTTCGGTCTTGGCGGCCAGCAGCGTGTGGAGGAAGCCGGAGTCGGCGAACGTGACCTTGGCCAGATCCAGGATGGTGCCCGTCGGGCGTTCCACCGGAGGGGCCAGGGTCAGGGCCAGGCTTTCGTCGCTGTCGGGGTCGAACTCCCCGACGGCCTGCACGATCCGCACCTCGTCGACCGTCGTGACGGTCACCTCAGCTTCGACTCCCATGCGGGGATTGTCCCAGGTCGCCGAAGAGGAGACACAGTGAGGGGTACGAGGAGCTACTGGGGACGCGGGCGCACGCGCGTCGGCGGCCGTCCTCGGTTCGTCAGTCCCGCCCGTACCAGTCGAGGCAGACGACCAGGGCGTCGTCGTCCAAGGGCGTGTTGCCGCGGTACGTGGCCAGCTCACGCAGCACCGCTCCGGGCACCTGCTGCGGCGGCAGCAGCCGGGCGGCGGTCAGTGAACGGGCGAGCGCTCGTTCCCCGTACTTCTCCGCCGAAGGGGAGACCGAGTCGTAGACGCCGTCGCTGCCGATCAGCAGCCGGTCGCCGGGAAGCACCTGGAAGTACTCGGAGGTGTAGTGGGTGTCCTCGAACATACCGAGAGGCAACTGCGCCTCCAGGGGCAGGGAGTCGACGTCCTTGTCCCGCATCCGCCAGATGCGGGGCGATCCGGCGTCCACGGCCTCGACCTCGCCGGTCGCGAGGTCGAAGCGCAGCAGAACGACCGACACGTGCGCGGAACCGCGGTACTGCGCGTACACCGCCTGGTCGGCGAGTGCCGCCTGGTCGGCCAGGCCCAGCCCGGCACGCCGGGCGTTGCGCATGGCGTTGACGGCGAGGTTGGTGAGCAGGGCCGCCTCGATGCCCTCGCCCATGCCATTGGTGACGGTGAGCGTGAGATGGTCGGCGGACGCGGACCAGTCGAAGTTGTCCCCGAAGATCGCGTACGCGGGCTCCAGATGGCCGCCGAGGGAGAACTCGGGGCGAGAGCAGGCACGGCCCGGCAGCAGCTGCCACTGCATCTCCGCCGCCAGGGTCAGGCGCGCGGCACGCCGAGCGAGCAGATAGAGGTCGGTGTCACGCTCCGCGACGAGGATCTCGTGGCCGAGAACGTCGCAGAGGTGCTGCATCTCCGGAATCAGCTCCTGAGAGTGGCGGTCCTCCGGCAGGGTGACGGACAGGACTCCCAGGCGGTCGCCGCGGATCGTGACCGGGAGGTGAACGGTCACCGCGTGTGCGTCGGGATCGGCGAGAACGAAGGGTTCCTGCGACCCGAACGCCCTGCCCTGCGGGCTGTCGTGGATCATGACCGGCTCCGTGGTGAACGGCACCGTCTCGACCGCCTGGAGCGAGCGCATTCCGTAGTCGGCCATGCGCAGTTCGACGCGTGCGGCGCCGTACTGCTCCATGAGGGCGGCTGTCACGACGTCGAGCAGCGCGTTCGGCGTCGCCGCACGCAGCGCTCGCTCCACGGAGGTGAGTCTGTCCACTTGTCCCGCTCCCTTACGTACCGCTTCCAGCGGTTGCGTCGCATTCTAGCGATGTGACTGTCTTCGACAGCGGGCGTACGGACTGGCGGTGAACGGGCCCGTCGGCTTCGTCAGCCCCGGTGCGACCGGTTCGGCGGCAGTCGGTCCGCGAGGACGCGCTCCGCCGTGTTCACCGAGTCCACCAGCGGGTGCAGTGCCAGGGCCCGCAGCGCCGCGGACCGCGAGCCGCCGGCCGCCGCCTCGATCGTCGCGCGCTCCACCGCCTTCACGCTGAGCATCAGGCCGAGCTGGTCCGGCGCCACCGGCCCCGTGGCCAGGGGGGTCGCGCCGGTGGCGTCGACCAGGCAGGGCACCTCGACGACCGCGTCCGCGTCCAGGCCCGGGACGGCCGTGCGGTTGCGGACGTCGAGGATCAGCGTCGTCCGCTCGTTGCGGGCGATCGCGCGCATCAGCGCCAGCGCGACCCGGTCGTAGCCGCCGCCCTCGAGATCGGACGCGGCGCGCTGCCAGCCGCCCGTGCTCTCCCGGCTCTCGGCCATGTACGTCTCCTCGCGTTCCTGGCGCGTGCGCTCCCACGCGGCGAAGGCGTGCTCCGGCCGGGCGGCCGCGTCCGCGTAGAAAGCGGCCTGCTGCTCGCGCAGGAACTCCCCGCGGGTCGCGGGGGCCTGCCGCAGCGCCGTGACCGCCTCCCGGTTGAAGTAGTAGTAGTGCAGGTACTCGTTGGGCAGCGCGCCGAGCGTCCGCAGCCAGTCGGCGCCGAAGAGCCTGCCCTCCTCGAAGGACTCCAGCGCGGTGGCGTCCGCCAGCAGCTCCGGCAGCCGGTCGCGGCCGTCCACGGTGACCCGCCGCAGCCAGCCGAGGTGGTTGAGCCCCACGTAGTCGTAGCCCACGCGGTCCGGATCCGCTCCCAGTGCTCGTGCGGCCCGCCGGCACAGTCCGACCGGCGAGTCGCAGATGCCGATGACGCGGTCCCCGAGAACCCGCTGCATGGCCTCGGTGACCATGCCCGCCGGGTTGGTGAAGTTGATGACCCAGGCGTCCGGCGCGACGGCCGCGACCCGTTCGGCGATCCGCACCGCCTCGGGCACCGTGCGCAGCCCGTACAGGACGCCGCCGGCGCCGACCGTCTCCTGTCCGAGGATCCCCTCGCCGAGTGCCGCACGCTCGTCCCGGGCACGGCCCTCCAGGCCACCGACGCGGATCGCGGAGAAGACGAAGTCCGCGCCGCGCAGCGCGTCGTCGAGGTCGGTGGTGGTCCGGACGACGGGCGGAGCCGGCCGGTCGTTCCCGGCGAGCGCGGCCGCCTGCTCGGCGAGGACCGACGCGATGGCGTCGAGCCTCGCCCGCTCGGTGTCGTACAGCACCAGTTCGGTGCACCGGCCGGCCGCGTCGCCGTCGTCCGTGACCAGGGCGCGGTGGACGAGCGGTACGCGGAACCCGCCGCCGCCGAGCAGAGTGAGCCTCATACGGTGATTACCTCCGTCCCGGCATCGCGGAACGCCGCGAGGGTGGCCGGGTCCGATGTGTCGTCGGTGATCAGGGCGTCGGTCGTCGCCCGTTCCACCGGCGCCTCCTCATGGGTGCTGTCCAGCACGCTGCCGTCCCTCAGCACGTCGCTCGCGTCCGGGAGGAGCCGCCGGACGGGCGGTACGCCCTCCCCACCGAAAACGGCGAGCAGTTTCTCGCGGCGTGCCTCTCGCAGCATGCCCCGCAATGTACTCCGCAGGGCGACGGTGAGCCTTGCTGGACGGGCAGCGACGGCCGCGTTGTTCGGCGGCCGTGCCGGTCGTGCGCACGACTGCCGCAGCCGGGCGCCCCCTCAGGGGCCCGGGAGCAGACCGTCTTCCGCGAGCCGTGCGGCCAGGTGCGTGCGGGCCGGTTTGCCGCTGACCGTGCGGGTGACGGCGCTGTGGGCGACCTCGACGACGGCTTCCGGGGCGACGGCGAAGTCCGCGGTGATTCGGGCCGCGACGCGGGCGGTGTCGACCCGGCGGCCCCGTTCCGCGACGAACGCGACCACGAACGAGGCGCCGTGCGGGAGCACGACGCACTCCGCGACGCCCGGTTCCGCGGCCGCCACGTGTTCCACGTCGGCGACGAACACGTTGGCACCGTTGACGCACACCCGGTCGGAGCGCCTGCCGTCGAGATACAGCATGCCCGCGTCCAGGTGGCCCAGGTCGCCGGTGTCGAACCAGGTGGTGCGGTGGTCGGTGGCGCCGTCGTAGCCGTCGAAAAGGGTCTCCCCGCGCAGTTGCACACGGCCCGTCTCCGCCGGGACGCAGGCACGCCCCCTCTCGTCCACGACGCGCAGGGCGAGGCCGGGCACGGGGGTACCGAGGCAGGCGGTGCCGACCGGGCCACCGGTGCGGAAGCCGGCGGTGGGATCCGTCAGCCGGTGCGCGGTGGCCATCAGGACGGCTTCGGCGAGGCCGTAGCAGAAGACCAGCGCCGAGGAGCCGAAACCCCAGGGGGCGGTGGTGTCGAGGAAGGTGCGCACGGTCCGGCGGCGGATGGGCTCCGCACCGCAGAAGACGGTGCTCCAGGCCCGCAGCAGCCCGGGATCGGGCTCCTCCTTGGCGGCCGTCTCCGTCATCCGGGCCGCCAGGTAGCGCAGCATGAAGTCGGGGAAGGCACTGTGGACGCGTTCGGCGTCCCGCACGAGGCGCAGCGCGGCCATGGGTCTGCGCAGGAAGGTGCCGGGATCCTCCAGTACGAGGTCCGCGCCCCGGACGAGGGCGGTCAACGTGCCGATCAGCCCCATGTCGTGGTGGAGCGGCAGGGCCAGGAGACCGGTGTCGCCGGGCCGCATGCCGGACACCCCGCCGATGGCCTCGATGTTGCCGAGGACGGCGCGGTGGCTGAGCGGGATGGGGCGTGGCATACCGGTGGAGCCGCTGGTGTACTGGACGAACGCCAGGTCGCCCGGCTCCCCCGGTGCGGCTCCGGGCGCCCGGTGCGGGCCTGTGTCGAGGGCCAGTTCGTTCATGCCGTGCCCCGGGATCCGGAAGGCGTGGCGGGCCCGCTGCTGCCGGGCGACCTGGGCCAGGTACCGCTCGACGGCCGTGCCGGGCACGCGCGGCTTCACGGAGACCGGGACCGCCCCCAGGTGCATCAGCCCGAGCAGCGCCAGCACGCTCTCCCTGGAGCTTCCCACGCGCAGCATCACCCGGTCCCCGGCTGCTACGCCCTGGGCTGCGAAGCCGCCGGCCGCCGCCGCGACCTGCTCGGCGAACTCGGGGTAGGTCAGGGTCTCCCGCCGGGCGGAGGTGCCGAAGGTGACGGTCGCGTCGTCGCGGTGCGCCTGGGAGGCGAGGGCGGCGGACAGGGTGGGGTGTGCCCGCCGGCTCATGCCGGGCTCGCGGAGGTGTCCAACATGGCCTGCAGATCGACCCGGTGGGCCCGCTTGGTGTGGCGGTCGACGAGGCCGAGCCGCACCCGGCCGCGGGCCGCCACCGTGCCGTCGGGCAGTTCGACGTCCTGGGCCAGGGAGAAGCTGTAGGGCGAGCGTCCCGCCAGAGACGTGCGCACGGCAAGGCGGCCGACCGGGTCCCAGTCGACCGCTCGCAGGAAGTCCAGACGGAGCTGGAGCACGACGGCCACCAGGGTGCCCTCGCGCGCGTCGGCACCGTGCGCGAGTCCCCACTCCCAACGGCCGGTCTCCAGCAGTTGGACGTACACGCTGTTGTTCAGATGTCCCGCCCGGTCGAAGTCGTTGGGACGCAGGGCCACTTCACAGACGTGCTCCAGGACGGGTGGTGTGGCGGTGGTCATGCGACCTGCCCTTCGTTCGTCGTCGTCCCGGCCAGGAGGACGACCACCGCGCCGGCCATGCCGCCGGTGTGGCTGATCGACACCTCGGCGCGGACACCGTGCTCCCGGCACCAGCGGGCGATCTCTCCGTACAGCCGCAGCCGGGGCTGGCCGGCGGGTCCGTGGTCGATCTCGATCTCCGGGAAGTTGTACGCCGGCGCGCCGCCCATCGAGCTGAGGGCCTTGACGAAGGCCTCCTTGGCGGACAGCAGTCCCGCCAGGGACGCGTCCGGGTCGGGGCGGGAGCGGCAGTGCGCCCGCTCCCCCTCGGTGAACACCGTGCCGCTATCGCGCAAGTGCCGCCGCTGAGCCAGCTCCGCGACGGACTGCAGATCGAATCCGGTCGACATCGTTCGTGCGGAGGCTGGCGAAGTAGGCACGCTTCAGGTCCTCGTAGGATCGGGTCTCGATGCCGGTGACTTCTCGCACCAGGGCGAACACACTGCTGAGCTTGCGGGCGTGCACCGAGCCCTCGTGCAGGGCGTCGTCGCCCAGCGCGAACTCGTCCTCGTCGGTCCGGATCCGCTCCCACCAGTTGACGAACCCCTGGCGCTCGGTCTGGGCCTCACGAGCGGACCCGTAGGTCTCACCGCCGTCGGGACGGATCCAGGTGTACGCCATCGACAGGACGTCCTTGACGGGGTAGACGCCGGACTGCACCAGGGCCTTGGCGAAGGCGGCGAAGTACTGCCGGTGCTGCACCTCGTCCTTCATGATCGTGTGGAAGACGTCGTGCACCAGCTCGTCGTCGCTCGTGCGGGCCGCGTGCTGGTACGAGACGCAGGCCTCGATCTCCACACAGGCCTGGAGGACGCAGACCCGGGCGTAGTTGTCGGTCGGGAAGGCACCGCGGTGCTCCACGACCTCCTCGGTGTCGATCGGGTCGATGCCCGCCATCTCCATCAGACGTCCGAAGGAGACCTCGTGGTGGGCCTCCTCCTCCAGCCAGTAGCGGGCCGACCAGGCCGCGGCCACGTGCAGGACGTCGCTTCCCAGCGGGTTGGACTCGCGTATCTCGTGGGCGAGTTTGACGCCGTCCACGGCGAGCCGGATACCGGCCGGCTGGGTGGTGAGCTCGGCTCGGGCGGCGTGCCACAGGGCCGCCTTGTCGCTCTCGCCCGGACGGGTCAGGCGACGGCCGTCGAAGAGGTCGTCGGACGACCAGCGGCGCCGCTCGTGGTAGCTCTGCTGGACGCGCAGGACGTCGGTGATGGTGGCGCCGGCGCGCAGCTCCCCCACGATGTCGGTCATGATCAGCATGTCTCTCGCCTTCCGTTGCGGCGGACCCGTGCGGAGGATCCCGCTCAGGACGAGGTGGGTGCGAGCTGCTTGCCGAGGGCCTGGACGACGTCCTGCGCGGTGTGGTCGAGGGTCATCGTCGGCAGTTCGACGTCGTCGTCGAAGCCGGTGTCCGCGAGGGCGCCCGCGAACGCGTCCAGCAGGTCGATGGAGTTGATCGCGGTCGGTGAGGCGACGAGGACCGCTGACAGCGGCTGCCCGGCGAACACCTCCTCCGGCGTGAGGCCGAGGCGCCGTGCGACGTGCTGCTTGAGTTCGGTGAGCAAGGTGTCTCCCTGTGTGTGTCGGACGCGGGCCCGACGGGCGGGCGCGGGCCTAACGGGCGGGCGCGGCGGACCAGTCGGGTGACCTGCCGAGCGAGGTCAGGACGAGGTCGAGGGAGCTCGCGCCGGGGGGCGGCGGCAGTGCGGGACGGAAGAGGGGGTCGGGGACGAGCCTGCGTTCGTCGTCCGGAACGCGCAGGGCGAAGGCGAGGGCGGCCTCGGTGGTCGCCTCGTCCAGCTCCAGGGGCACGCCGAGGGTGCGGGCGACGTCCCAGCCGTGGACCACATGGTCCAGGAAGTGGAAGCCGATGGCGACCGTGGCCGGGAAACGCACGGTGGTGCTGATCTCCGGGAGGGTGAACTCCCGGGTGAGCACGCCGGGCTCGGCGAAGGCGTCGACGGCCGCCCATGCGGCGTCCCGGTAGGTGGCCGACGGGTCGTCACCCGGCGCGCGGGGCTGCCACGCCGCGAGGTCGGCACCGCCACCGGCAGCGGCCGCGGCGAAGCCGTGGTGCTGGGCGGCCATGTGGGCCACGAGCCGGCTGAGCGTCCATCCGGCACAGGGTGTCGGCAGGTCCCAGTGGGTCGGGTCGGCCTGGCGCACCAGGCGTACGGTCTCCAGCACAGCCGTCCGGTCGAGCTTCCGGATATCCATGCGGGCCCTTTCGCGAGTGAGTGGGTCCGGGCAGAAACATTAGCACGACCGTGCGTTCAGTTTCAGGCTCATGCCCGGACCCGTGCCCCGACCCGCGGCCCGTCGATGACGTCCGGCGGTCCGGGCCGCCCGTCAGCGGTGCCCGGCCCCGCCGGTGGCCCGGAACTCGACGAACCGGGCCAGCCTGCGCACCCCCTCGACGATCTGATCACGCGTCAGGGCACTGCAGGAGAGCCTGAGCCGGTGTTCGCCGCCGCCGTCCGTGTAGAAGTCGCTCATCGGGGTCCACAGCACCCCGTAGGTGCGCGCGGACTCCTCCAGGGCCTTGTGGTCGGCGAGGAAGGGGACGTCGACAACGAGGAAGTAGCCCCCCGTCGGCTCGTTCCAGTTCAGGCCGAGGGCGCGCCGCCGCCCCTCGGGGAAGTGCCGCTCCAGTTCGTCGAGCAGGGTGGCCAGATTGCCGGCGTAGTGGGCGATGGCCCCGGCGTTGGCCTCGCGCAGCCGGCAGTCGCACTCCACGAGCAGCCCGCCGATCACCGCCTGCCCGACGGCCGAGGTGTTGACCGTGGTCATGCTCTTGATCTTCGACAGCTCGTCGGCCAGCAGGGAGCGCCGGCCGCCGGGGCCGACGACCTCCTGGTCGGCGACGACGTAGCCGACGCGCGCGCCGGGCAGCGCCGTCTTGGCGAACGACCCCAGGTGCAGCACCCGGCGCTCGCGGTCCAGCGCCTTCAGCGTGGGGCGGGCGGAACCGGCGCGGACGAAGAACCCGTAGGGGTCGTCCTCCAGGACGAGCAGGTCCGCCTCCGCCGCGACCCACAGCAGCCGTTCGCGCGCGGCGAGGGTCATGCTCGTCCCGGACGGGTTGGCGAAGTCCGGCACCACGTACAGGGCGCGCGGCCGCCTGCCCGCCGCGCGCAGCCGGCGGGCCGCGGCCAGGAAAGCCTCGGGATCCGGGCCGTCGGCACCCTCGGGCACCGGGTGGGTCGCGATGTCGAGCAGCCGGGCCGCGCCGGTGACGCCGACGTAGCAGGGCGAGCTGACCAGGAGCGTGTCCTCGGGGCGGGCGAACAGGGCCCGCAGGGTGAGCAGCATGGCCTCCTGGCAGCCGGTGGTGACGACGACCGACTCCGGGGCCACGTGGATCCCCTCGTCGTTGGCCAGGGTGCGGGCGACGAGTTCGTGGATGATGCCGTTGGTGCGCCCGTACTGGAAGAGGTGAGTGCGCACCCGGTCCTTGGACCAGCCGCGCGCCCGCTCCAGGTGGTGGGTGTAGGAGCGCAGGTGGCGGGCGAGATCGTCCGTTTCGAAGGTGCCCTCGGCGGGCCGGCCCGGGGCGAAGGAGAGCGCCTCGGGGAAGCGGGCGACGACCTCGTTGAGGAAGTTCATCGCGTCCAGCACCGGGTCGGTGAGCGAGGCGTGCAGGTCGTCCAGGGCGAGAGCCCGGGGGGTCGTGGTGTCGGTCATGGTCAGTCCCCGCTCGCGGCGTCGGCGAAGGCGGTGCGCAGGTGTGCCGCGACCTGCCCGACGGCGCGGCGGGCCGCGTCGAGCGTGCCGGACATGGTGAAGAAGCCGTGGGCCAGCCCCGGGTAGCGGGTCGACTCGACGGGCACGCCGCTCGCCCGCAGCCGTGCTGCGTAGCTCTCGCCCTCGTCGCGCAGCGGGTCGTACTCGGCGGTGATGACCAGGGCGGGCGGCAGGCCGGAGTGGTCGGGGGCCCGCAGCGGTGAGGCGAGGGGGTGCGTACCGTCCCGCGGGGTGGCGAGGTAGTTGTCCCAGTACCAGTGCACCGACTTGTCGTTGAAGAGCAGCGGGTCGGTGTTCTCCCGGCGCGACGGGGTGTCCGCCAGGTAGTCGGTGTTCGGGTAGACGAGCACCTGGGTGACGAGGTCCGGGCCGCCCTCGTCGCGGGCCATGAGGGTCACGGCCGCGGCGAGGTTGCCGCCCGCGCTGTCACCGGCGACGGCCAGACGGCTCGCGTCCCCGCCGAACCGGCCGGCGTGCTCCGCGGCCCACCGCACGCCCGCGAAGCAGTCCCGGGGTGCCGCGGGGAACTTGTGCTCGGGGGCCAGTCGGTAGCCCACGGCGACGACGAGGCAGCCCGCGGAGTTGGCCAGGTGCCGGCACAGCGCGTCGCTGGTGTCCAGCGAGCCCAGGGTCCAGCCGCCGCCGAAGAAGTAGACCAGCACGGGCAGCGGCCCCTCACCCGACGGGCGGTACACGCGCAGCGGCAACGGGCCGCCCGGGCCGTCGAACGACAGGTCGTGCACCTCCCGCACCGGCTCGGGGGTGCCGGCCGCGCCCTGGACGTCCGCCAGGTCGGCCGCTCGCGCCTCCTGGAGCGTCATCGTGTAGAGCGGCCGGACGCCGTGCTCGGCGCGCCGGTCGTAGAGGGCCTGCAACTGCGGGTCAAACGGCATGATGCCTCCGTTCCAGGCCCGCGATCACTGCGGTCGCGGGCGGTTCAAGGGTGTCGGGCAGCACGGACGGGTCCGTCGCGATGCCGCGCAGCCGGGCGACGATGCCGTCGGCGGCCCTGCCGTAGCAGGCGAAGTTCCCGTGCAGCACGGACTCCGCGTTGGCCATCTCCAGCAGGGCGACGAGCTCGAAGGCGAGCTGGGCGGCGTCGGCGTCCGCGCGGACCTCGCCGGCCGCCTTCGCCTCGTCGATCGTCTGCTCCACGAGGGTGAACCAGTTGCCGTGCGCGCCCGCCACGGCGTCGTGCACCTTGCCCTGGCGGGCGTCGTACTCGGCGGACACCGAGTAGAAGAAGCACCCGCCGGGGAAGACGCGCTGAGCCGAGTAGGCCAGCCAGTTGCCGCACAGGCAGCGGAGCCGGCCGAGGCCGGCGGGCAGGTCGCGGGCCGGCTGCACCACGCGGGCGATGAAGACCTTGATGGCGGCGCGCACGGTGGCGAGCTGCAGTTCCTCCTTCGATCCGAACAGGGCGAAGACGCCGCTCTTGCTGAGGTTCAGCTCACTCGCCAGGCGGCCGAGCGACAGCCCCTCCAGGCCTTCCACCGACGCGATCGCGACGGCTCGCTGGAGGATCGCCCGCCGGGTCCGGTTGCCCCGTTCGATCCGTCCGTCCGTGTCTGTTCTTGCCAAGGAACACCTCCTCGATGCCTCCCACCGGGTGCGTCCGCCGTGACCAGCCGGTTCCAGGTTTATGTGGACGACCGTGCGGTCATGTGGGAGAGTTCGGTCAGTGTACGCGCGTGCGGTTACTTCGGAAGCACGGTCGAACACGCCGGAACAGGCCGAGAACACGGGGGTGTTCGCTGATGTCGTTGGCGCTTCACGAGTACGAGGCGGTGGCCAGGGAGCGGCTCGCCGGCCCGGTCTTCGACTTCCTGGCGGGCGGCAGCGGGACCGAGTCGATGCTGTCGGCCGCCCGCGACGCCTTCGACCGGATCCGGCTGCGGCCACGCTGCCTCGTCGACGTCTCGGACTGCGACCCGCGCACGTCGCTGCTGGGTGCCGAACTGGCGGCGCCTCTCGGCATCGCCCCCATGGCCTACCACCGACTGGCGCACGACGAGGGCGAGTCGGCGACGGCACGGGCGGCCGGAGAGGCCGGCGCACTGCTCACCGTCAGCATGTTCGCCAGCCGCACCCTGGAGGAGATCGCAGCCGCTGCGACGGGTCCGCTGTGGTTGCAGCTCTACTGGCTCAGACGGCGCCAGCCCATGCTCGACCTCGTCCGCAGGGCGGAGGAGGCGGGGTACCGGGCCCTGGTCCTGACGGTCGACGCCCCGCGGGTCGCCCACCGCCCGCGGGACGCGCGCAACGGCTTCGCCGTACCGGACGGCATCCGCGCGGTGAACATCGATCCCGCCGTCATGTCCTCCTCCCATACCGACCGGCCGGGCGAGTCCGCCGTCGCCCGGCATTCCCGCGAGCAGTTCGACCCTTCCGTCACCTGGGAGGACCTGGCCTGGCTGCGCGAACGCACGTCGCTGCCGCTCGTCCTGAAGGGCCTGCTCACCAAAGAGGACGCCGAACTCGCGGTGAAGCACGGCGCCGACGGAATTGTCGTCTCCAATCACGGGGGGCGCCAGCTCGATTTCGCCCGGCCCGCGATGGAGGCACTCCCGGAGATTGCCGAATCCGTATCGGGCCGATGTCCGATTGTCCTCGACGGTTCGATCCGGCACGGCGCCGACATCGCGAAGGCACTCTGCCTGGGCGCCGACATCGTTTTCGTGGGCCGCCCGGTCCTGTGGGGGCTCGCACATTCCGGCCGCGCCGGCGTTCTTGCGGTGCTGCGGGTCCTCATGGACGAGTTCGAAGAAGTCATGTCCCTCATGGGCGCCCCGCGCATCCCGCTTTTCGGCCCCTCGGGAGTTACTCTCCGGTGAATTCACGCTGACCCCCGATCGCCACCCATTCATCTTTCCTCGACCGGATGAATGGTCATTCGGCATGCCCGGAAATACCTGCTCAGAGACATCGCCGCAGTGCAACAGGTCACCAAAACTTCGCTTGCTTACTCACAGGTAGTGAGCAACGATGAATCTGGCGCCACCGAGAAATAGAGAAGGCCGCCGCTCGTTTCCACATTCCGATGGGTGGGGATTTAAGTGAGGATAGCGGTGCCGAATAAGGCCGCTTGTCTCGAAGGCGCATGGATCGACGACATATTACTCGAGGGGGACGGCGACAGGACTGCCCTCCACCTGGGCAGGCCGGTGCCCCTGGAGGAACTGCGCCTGCTCGTCGCCGGCGAACAGGACCGGCTGCGGGCCGCCGGACTGGTCGGCGGGGGCACGCTCGCCGTACGCATGCCCCCTTCCCTGGCCTGTGTCGTCGCCATGCTCGCCGGGTGGCGCGCGGGAGCCCAGGTCGCGCTGCTGGACCACCGGCTGACCACGTACGAGGTCGGCAAGGCGATAGCGCGGCTCACCCCGCAACTGGTCGTCGAGCCGGTCGAGGAGGCGACCGGCCGGCTGCGCGGCTTCTTCGACGTCACCGCCCGCATCACCCCTCTGCACGGCGGCCGTCCGGCCGCGTCACCCGACGCGCTGCTGCAGCTGAGCTCCGGCTCGACCGGACCCTCCAAGGTCATCGGCCGCCCGGTGGGCAGCCTCCTGGCGGAACTCGACCGGTACGCGCGGCTGGACGGCTTTCCCCGCAGAGGCGAACGCGTCGTCGTGCTGGCCTCGGTCGTGCACGTCCTCGGCCTCGTCGGAGGGCTGCTGCACGGACTCGCCTCCGGCGCGGAGGTGGTCCTGCCCGGTACCCAGACGGTCGACGGGGTCCTGCGCGCCGTAGCCGCGGGCGACGAACCCACCACCCTCCTGGGCGTCCCGTCCCAGGCCGCGCTCCTCGCCGCGCACCGCAACCCGCCCCACCTTCCCCAGCTGCGCCGGATGATCGTCGGCGGCGAACCGGTCGCGGCGGACGTCCGGGAACGGTTCACCCGCCGGTACGGTGCCGGCCTCGGCGTCATGTACGGCATGACCGAGGCCGGCGTCATCGCCACCGACCTGACCGGAAGCACCGTGCCCGGCCTCACTCCGGCCCCCGGCATGAAGGTGCGCGTCGAGGACGGCCAGATCCTCCTCGGCCTGCCCCGGACGCCCTACGTGGGGCCGGCCGACCCGACGCGCTTCGTCGACGGCTGGCTGCGCACCAAGGACGCGGGCAGCTTCGGCGCGGACGGCCTGCTGACGGTGCACGGCAGGCTGGACGCGCAGGTCTCCGTCGGCGGGCTGAAGGTCGACCTCGCCGAGGTCGAGGAGGTCCTCACCTCGCTGCCGGGGGTCACCGACGCGGTGGTCGTCCGGGGCAGCGGCATCGAGGCCTTCGTGACCACGACGGGGCCGGACGTCCAGGCCGGCCTCGCCGCCCTGCTCGCGGCGCGGCTCGCACCGTACAAACGGCCGCGCGTCCTGCACGCCCTGCCCGAGATCCCACGTACCGTCACCGGAAAGCCGGTGCGCAACGCCGACGTCCTGCGGGCCGCCGTACGGACCGCGGCGTGTACCGCGGGCTCAGGTGCGGCCCCCGGAGGAGATCCGGCGCACCTGGACCCGGACACCGCCCTCGCCTGAACCGGCCCCGTCCGGACCGTCCGCGCCCTCACCCCGCAACGCGACGCCGACGACATGGCGGCCGCCGCCCACCTGAAGCGCCAGCGAGACGACACCCTCGGCGTCCGGCAGCGCGCGCGGGGCGGACGGCGGGTGCGGTCCGGGAGGCCAGGGCTCCGGCAACGGCATCGCCCGGCCCATGCCCCCGCCGCGCAGTCCGCGGCCCAGTGCCTTGCCGACCGCCTCCTTCTGCGTCCACAACCACAGGAAAGCCAGGGAGCGTTCCCGCTCGGGCAGCGCTCCGATCCAGGCCGCCTCCGCGGGGTGGAGCCACGCCCGGGCCATCGCCTCGGCGCGCAGCTCACGAACCCCTTCCAAGTCGACACCCACCGGCCACCGCCCCGACAGGGCGATCGCCAGTGCTCCACGCGTGTGGGCCACGCTCACGCTCAGCCCCTCACCGGCACCGCCCAGATACGGACGGCCGCCGGGCTCGTGCTCCATCCAGACCTCGGACTCCGGGACGTCGAGCATCGCGGCCGCGTTCCGCAGCAGCAGCGAGCGTGCCGTCGTGCGCTCGTCCCCGTCCGTGGTGCACCACAGCACCGTCACCGTGTCCGGGTCCATGCCCGGGTGCCCATCCATGAACAGGAGTCAATCAAATGTCCGCTGAGGTCGAGAAGTTCATCATCGAGGCGCTGGAGAACATGAACTACGACGTGTCCGAGGTCACCGGCGACACCCCGCTCGGTCCGGCCGGACTGGACCTGGAGTCCCTCTCCGTCGCGGAGATCGCCATCCAGGTCGAGGACACGTACGGAGTGAAGTTCGAGGAGGACGAGATGGAGTCCGTCGCGCTCCTCACCGTCTCCGGGCTCGTCAAGGAGATCGTCGACCGGGCCGCCGCCGCTGCCGCGGCCAGGTGAGTCCCCGGCCGGCCACGGCCCGGCCCGCAGCCGCCTCCCCGCTCGCACGCCCACGCGGCGGGCGGGAGGGACGGCGGCACCGTACGCGCAGGTCAGGGCGGCATCAGCCGTACCCGACAAGTCACTGGCAACAAGGCCCGACACGTAGGGACACCCGGGAATGAACCCGAACAACGAGCGCGCACAGCTCGCGGCCGATCAACGACTCGGCGTGGGCAACGTGCTGACCACACTGACCGAGCGGGGCACCGGCCTCGACACTCCGACCCTGACCTTCGACACCGAGGTCGACGGCCAACCGGCCTGGCGGGCCTTCACTCTGGCCGGGCTCGCCGAGCGCGTCGCCGCCCGGGCCTGCGCCCTGCACGCCCTCGGCGTCCGGCCCCGCGACCCGGTCGCCGTCTGGGTGACGGACGGCGCCGACCAGGTGCTCGGCTACCTGGCGCTGGCCCGCCTCGGCGCGATCCCCGCGCTCGTCAACGGCAGGCTGCCGGCCGAGCAGGCGGCCGAGTACATCAGGCGGCTCGGGGCCGTCGGAGTGATCGCCGACGGCCCGCACCGGGAGCTGCTGTCCTCGGCCGGCGGCTCGACGCCGCTGCTCGCCCACCCGGCCGACCTCGGCAAGGGCGATCCGGCCGAGGCGCCCGCGCCGTACCGGCACCACGGCGACGAGCCCGTGGTCATCACGCACTCCTCCGGGACCACCGGTCTGCCCAAGGCCGTCACCCACTCCCACCACAGCCTCTTCGCCGCCATCCGCCACCGGCTGTCCCTGCCCAGGGGCCAGGGTCTGGACCGGATGCTGGGAGCGCTGCCGTCGGCGCACGCGGCCACCGTCATCGCGGTGAACCTCGCCCTGACCAACCGCGCCCAACTGGCCGTCCTCTCCCGGCAGACCGGCACGCTGGTGCTGGACACCATCGAGTCCTGGCAGCCCACCAGCGTCCTCGGGTTCGCCGCCACCTGGTCCGAACTGGCCGGCGAGGACCTGTCGAAGCGCGACCTCACCTCGGTGCGCACCTGGTGGAACACCGGGGACTGCGCGCACGAGGCACACATCCGCAAGCTCATCGCCAACGGCACGCGGGAGTCCGTCACCAAGCGGGGGCGGGTCACCCGGCCCGGCTCCTTCTTCGTGGACGGCCTGGGCTCCTCGGAGATGGGCCACTCCCAGTTCCACATCACCCACACCCCCGACACCAGCCGGTACGGCCGTTGCATCGGCAAGCCGCACGCCTTCTCCGACGTCGCCGTCGTGGACGAGGACGGCGAGAAGCTCGGTACCGGCGAGGTCGGCCAGCTCGCCATCAGCGCGCCGACGCTGTCGCTGGGCTACTGGAACGACTCGGTGACCACCTACCGCACCCGCCGGGACGGCTACTTCCTCACCGGCGACCTCGTCCACCGCGACGAGGAGGGCTACTACTACCACGTCGACCGGCTGGTGGACGCGGTCGACCTCGGCGACGGCCACCGCCTGTACACCATGCTGTGCGAGGAGCGCGTCCTCGCCGACTGCCCCGACGTGCTGGAGTGCACGGTCGTCGCGGTGCCGAGCGAGGGCCGGGTGGTGACCTCGGTGCTGCTCGTGCTGGACCCGGCGGCGGACGCCGGGGTGGACCGCACGGCCGAGGTGCTCGCCGCGCTGGACGAGCACGTGGCCCGCACGGTGGAGCGGGTGGTGGTGGTCGGCCCGGATCGCATTCCGCTGGGCGCGACCGGCAAGGTGCGCAAGATCCTGCTCCGTCGCCGCTTCCTGGACGGCGAGTTGCTGGGCCGGGACCCCTCTCCCAGGCAGGTGGCCGTATGACCGCCACGCACCCGGCCGCGGTGATCACCGGGCTCGGCACCTTCACCCCGCTCGGCCGAGGCGCCGTCGACACCTTCGACGCGCTGTGCCACGGCAAGTCCGGTCTGCGCCGACCGCCCACGGGGCACCTGCTGGACGGCACGGTGGGCTCCGCCGGCATCGCCCCCGACATCGAGGCCCCCGAAGTACTGCCGCCCAGCGAGGGACGGCTCGTGGACCGCTTCGCCCTGATGGCCCTGGCGGCGGCCGACGACGCCCTCGCCGACGCGGGGCTCGTCGTCGGCCGCGACGCCGACCCGGAGCGGGTCGCGGTGGTCGTCTCCAGCGGCGCGGGCGGCCTGACCACGTACGAGGCTCAGGCCCACGAACGCGTCAGCCGTGGCCGGACCGCGGTGAGCCCCTACCTGCTGCCCGGCATGCTGCCCAACATGGCGGCCGCTCGCATCGCCATCAAGCACGGCATCCGCGGCTGGAGTTCGGCCGTCTCCACGGCCTGCGCGGCGGGCGCCCACGCCGTGGCGGAGGCCGCCCGGCTGATCCGGTACGGCGAGGCCGACGTGGTGGTCTGCGGAGGCGCCGAGGCACCGCTCAACGCCACCTCGGCGCTGGCCTTCGACCACGCGCGGGCGCTGGCGCGCGGCTGGGACGACGACCCGGAGGCGGCCAGCCGCCCCTTCGACCGCCGCCGCAACGGGTTCGTCCTCGCGGAGGGCGCCGGGGTGCTGGTCGTCGAGCGCGCCGGGCACGCGGACGCCCGCGGCGCGGCCGGCTACGCCGACCTGCTCGGCTGGGGCGCCAGCACCGACGCCTTCAAGCCCACCGCGCCGCGCCCCGGCGGCGAGGGAGCCGCCCAGGCCATGCGCGGTGCCCTCCGGACGGGCGGTCGCACGCCCGACGAGGTCGGCTACGTCAACGCGCACGGCACCGCCACCAAGCTGGGTGACATCGCCGAGACCAGGGCGGTACGGGCCGTGTTCGGCGACCGCTCCCCGGCGGTGAGCAGCACCAAGTCGATGACCGGGCACCTGCTCGGCGGCTCGGGTGCCGTGGAGGCGGCCGTCTGCGCGCTCGCCGTCTCGCGCGGCATCCTGCCGCCCACCCACAACCTCGACGAGGTGGACCCCGCCTGCGACCTCGACCACGTGCGCGGCGAGGCGCGCCGCGGGCCCGTCGAGGCCGCCCTGTCCAACTCGTTCGCCTTCGGCGGTCACAACGTCAGCCTGCTCTTCGGCACGGCCAGTACCCGCACCACACGACAGCGAGAGGGAGAAGGCACGTGAAGATCGAAGCCGTCGACCACGTCGAGTTCTACGTCGGCGACGCCCAGCAGTCGGCGTTCTATCTCTGCACCGCATTCGGGTTCCGGGTGCGCGGCCAGGCCGGGCCCGAGACGGGGCAGGCGGACAGCCGCTCCCTGCTGCTGCGCCAGGGCGGTGTCGACCTCGTGCTCACCTCCGCGCTGACCCCGGACCACCCGGCGGCCCGGTACGTCTCCCGGCACGGCGACGGCGTGGCCAACATCGCCTTCCGTACGCCCGACGCCGCCAAGGCCTTCGAGAGTGCGGTCGCGAAGGGGGCGACCGCGGTCGAGGAACCGGTCGTGCACAGCCAGTGCGGCACCGAGGTCGTCACCGCCTCCGTCCTCGGCTTCGGTGACGTCGCCCACCGGTTCGTGCAGCGCACCGGCGACCGGGAGGAGTTCCTGCCCGGCACGATGGACATCTTCGCCGCCGACCCCGAGGAGAGCGAGCAGCTCCTGCACACCGTCGACCACGCGGCGATCTGCCTGCCGGCCGGCGAGCTGGGTCCGACGGTCGCCTTCTACGAGAAGGTGTTCGGGTTCGGCCAGATCTTCGAGGAGTTCATCGAGGTCGGCGAGCAGGCCATGGACTCCAAGGTCGTGCAGAGCTCGTCCGGCAAGGTCACCTTCACCCTCATCGAGCCGGTGACCGACCGTCGCCCCGGCCAGATCGACACCTTCCTGGCCCGGCACGGCGGGGCCGGTGTGCAGCACCTCGCCCTGCTCACCGACGACATCGTCGCCACCGTCCCGGCGCTGGAGGCGCGCGGCGTCGCCTTCCTGGAGACGCCCGGCTCCTACTACGACGAGCTGAGCGGGCGTCTGAAGCGGCCGGACCTGCGCCTGGAGGACCTGCGGCGCACCAACGTCCTGGTCGACCAGGACCACTGGGGCCAGGTGTTCCAGATCTTCACCCAGTCCATGCACGTGCGGAAGACCTTCTTCTGGGAGGTCATCGACCGGCACGGCGCCCGCACCTTCGGCAGCGGCAACATCAAGGCCCTCTACGAGGCCGTGGCCCGCGAGAGGGCGATGGCCTGACCTCCGCCCGCTCCGCCCGTGACCGCTTCACTCGACCGAGGAAGACCGTGACCACACAGAACACCGCTCCCTTCACGCTGACCGACGAGGAGCGCGCGCTCCTGCCCACCGACGAGGACGTCGACTTCTACACCGAGCACGGCTGGTACCTGTCCGGGAAGCTCTTCACCGACGAGGAGACCGAGCTGCTCGAAGCGGCCTCCGAGCGGTTCTACGCCGGCCACCGCGACCGAACCCTGCCGGTCCGCCCGCCCAAGCTCGCCTACTGGGAGCCCGGCCACGGCTCCGTCCAGCGGCACAACGACTACATCCACTACGAGGACGACACCATCGGCCGCATCCTGCGCAAGCCGCTGCTCGGCGCGGTGGCGGCGCGGCTCGCCGAGGCCGAGGAGATACGGGTGTTCCAGTCGACCCTGATCTACAAGCCGCCGGTCTCCGGGGAGCAGTCGAACATCGTGCCCTGGCACTTCGACCGCCACTACTGGGCCACGTCCACCTCGGAGCGGATGCTGACCGCGTTCATCCCCTTCCACCACTGCGACGAGGAGATGGGCACCATCACGATGGTGGACGGCAGCCACCGGTGGAAGGAGACCGCCGCCAACGACGCCACCTCCCTGCACTTCGCCGAGCGCGACCGCGGCGAGCTCGACCAGATGCTGGAGGAGAACGCGGCGTACAACGGCGTCGAGGTCCGCAAGGTCCCGATGGTCATCCCGAAGGGGCACGTCAGCTTCCACCACTGCCGCACCTATCACGGCAGCGGCGCCAACATGAGCGACCGGCCGCGGCGCGCCATCTCCTTCCACCTCCAGGACGGCGGGAACCGCTACCGCGCCTTCCGCCGCTCCGACGGCACCCAGGTCACCTACAACCACGACATGGTGGTGCGCCGAACGGCCGAGGGCACGCCGGACTACGCGGACCCCGACTTCCTCCCGGTGCTGTGGCGCACCCGCTGATGCGCAGTGTCGCGGTGGTCGGAACGGGCCTGATCGGTACGTCGATCGCCCTGGCCCTGCGAGGCCGGGGCATCGTCCCCCACCTCCTCGACGCGGACCCCGAGGCGGCGCGGCTGGCGGCCGGTCTCGGCGCGGGGGTGGTGGGGGCGCCCCGCGTGCCGGTCGACCTGGCCGTGCTCGCCGTACCGCCGCGATTCGTCGCGACCTGTCTGCGCGAGCAGCAGCTGCGCGGTCTGGCACAGGACTTCACCGACGTGTCCAGCGTCAAGGTACGGCCGGAGCGGGAGGCGGCGGAACTGGGCTGCGACCTGGGCCGGTTCGTGGGCGGTCATCCGATGGCGGGCCGGGAGCGGTCCGGGCCGCTCGCGGCGCGGGCCGACCTGTTCCACGACAGGCCCTGGGTACTGACTCCCGCCGAGGACACCGGCGAGCGCGGCATCGCCCGGGCGCGGTCGCTCGCCGAACTGTGCGGGGCGCGGCCCGTGGTGATGGAGGCCGCCCGGCACGACCGGGCGGTGGCCCTCGTATCGCACGCGCCGCACCTGGTCGCGAGCCTGCTCGCGGCGCGGTTGCTGAACGGCGAGGAGTCCCACCTCGAACTCGCCGGGCAGGGGCTGCGCGACGCCACCCGCATCGCGGCCGGCGACGCCGGCCTGTGGACGGACATCCTGAGCTCGAACGCGGCCGCGGTCGCCGAGGTTCTGACGGAGCTGGTCCTGGAACTGAACACGGCCGTGGACGCGCTGCGGGACCTGGCCGTGGCCCCGCCGGCCCACGGCTCCGCCGACCGGGCCCGCCTCAACGACGCCCTGGTCCGCGGCGTCCGTGGACGCGCGCTGATCCAGGGGCGGACGGACCTGAGCCTGAGCGGCGCGGCCGCGGGCCAATGAGAGGTCGGCGATCCCGCCGCCACCCGTCGGGCGGCCGACCGGGCCCACGACGACTTCCGACCCAGTGGAGAGAGTGACTATGACCAGCCGACGGCTCGACGTCTGCCTGATCGGTGCCGGGCCGCGTGGCCTCTCGGTCCTCGAACGGCTGTGTGCGAACGCCGCGTCGGTTGCGGACGACACCGCCGTCACCGTGCACGTGGTCGACCCGTACCCGCCGGGCGCCGGCCGGGTGTGGCGCACCGACCAGTCCAGGCATCTGCTGATGAACACGGTGACCTCCCAGGTCACGATGTTCACCGACGACAGCGTGCGGATCGAGGGGAGGCTCGTGCCGGGGCCCAGCCTCTACGAGTGGGCGCGCTTCCTCACCCTGATCGGCCCCATGGGCGGGCCCCGGCACGACGAGCGGGTCCTCGGCGAGGCACGCGCACTCGGCCCCGACTCGTATCCCACCCGCTCCTTCTACGGCCACTACCTGGAGTGGGTCTTCCAGCGGGTCACGAAGACGGCGCCGGCCGGGGTGTCCACCGTCGTGCACCGCGCCCACGCGGTCGGGCTCGACGACGGAAGCGACGGCACCCAGTGCGTGCGGCTCGACGACGGGACGCTTCTGGAGGGCCTGGACGCCGTGGTCCTGGCCCAGGGGCATCTGCCGGTGCGGCCGTCACGGCAGCGGCGCGCACTGGGCGACTTCGCGGCCGACCGCGGACTCGGCCACGTCACGCCGGCCAACCCGGCGGACGTGGACCTGACGAAGGTGGCGGCGGGCGAGACGGTCGCGCTGATCGGGCTGGGGCTCAACTTCTTCGACTATCTGGCCCTGCTCACCCTGGGCCGCGGCGGGAGGTTCGAGCGCCGCGGCGAGCGGCTCGTCTACCTGCCGTCCGGCCGTGAACCCCGGCTGGCCGCGGGCTCCCGCCGCGGCCTGCCCTTCCACGCACGGGGCGAGAACCAGAAGGGCGCGCACGGCCGGCACGAACCGGCGGTGCTGACCGCCGAAGTGATCGGGGAACTGCGCGAGTCGGCCCGGCGCACGGGCGGGACCGACTTCCGCGAGTCCGTCTGGCCGCTGGTCTCCAAGGAAGTCGAGACGGTCTACTACACGACGCTGCTCACCGGCGCGGACCGGGCGGGCGACGCACGCCGGCTGCGCGCGGCCTACCTCGCGGCGCCGCCGGGCGGCCGGCAGGAACGGGAGGTCCTCGACCTGTTCGGCATCGCCCCCGCCGACCGCTGGGACTGGTCCAGGATCGCCCGGCCGTACGCGGGACGGGACTTCGGCTCGCCGGAGGACTTCCGGGGCTGGCTGCTCGGCCACCTGCGAGCGGACCTCGCGGCGGCGCGCGCGGGCAACGTCCACGGTCCGCTCAAGGCGGCGCTCGACGTCCTGCGGGACCTGCGCAACGAACTGCGGCTCGTCGTCGACCACGGCGGCCTCACCGGCCGATCGCACCGGCAGCACCTGGAGGCCTGGTACACGCCGCTGAACGCCTTCCTGTCCATCGGTCCCCCCGCCGCCCGGATCGAGCAGGCGATCGCCCTGATCGAGGCCGGGGTGCTGAGCGTCCTCGGCCCCGACGCCCACGCCGTGGCCGACGAGGCGGCGGGGGTGTTCACGGTCGAGTCCCCGGCGGTTCCCGGTTCCCGGACCCGGGCCACCACGCTGATCGAGGCGCGCCTGCCGGAGACCGACCTGCGTACCACCGCCGACCCGCTGCTGCGCGCGCTCCTGGAGTCCGGACAGTGCAGGCCGTACGCGATACCCGATCCCGGGGGGACGCCGTACGAGACCGGCGGACTCGACGTCACCGACGCGCCGTTCCGGCTGATCGACGCCGCGGGGCGGGCGCACCCGCGCCGCTTCGCCTTCGGCGTCCCCACGGAGTCGGTGCACTGGGCGACGGCGGCCGGGATCCGGCCGGGCGTCAACTCCGTGACCCTGCAGGACTCGGACGCGATCGCGTGCGCGGTACTGGCGGGCACCGCGGACCTGCGGCCGGACGAGGAGATGGTCGGGGAGCTGACGCGATGAGGGCCGTGACCGTCGATGCCGGGATCCTCAGCCCCGTGCGGGCCGGCACCCCCGCCGAGGAGACCACCTGCGACCACGCCTGGCTGCAGGCGATGCTCGACGCGGAGGCGGCGCTGGTCCGGGCCCAGGCGAGTCTGGGCAACGTGCCCGTCGACGCCGCGCGCACGATCACCCGTATGGCCCGGGCCGACCACCTGGACCCGCGCGAGATCGCCGTGCTCAGCCGGGGAGCGGCCAACCCGGTCGTGGCCGTGGTCCAGGCCTTCACCGCGCTGGTGGCGGCCGAGGACCCGCACGCGGCGGACTACGTGCACCGGGGGTCGACCAGCCAGGACATCTTCGACACCGCCCTGATGCTCGTGGCGGCCCGGACCCTGGACGTGCTGCTGGCGGACCTGGAGGAGGTGGCCGGCTACCTGCACGCCCTGGCCGGCGAACACCGGGGGACGCTGATGGCGGCGCGCACCCTCGCGCTGCACGCCGTACCGACGACGTTCGGGCTGAAGGCGGCCGGCTGGCTCGTCGCGGTGGCCTCGGCGACCGACCGGCTGCGACGGGTGCGGGACGAAGGACTGGTCGTGCAGCTGGGCGGCGCGGCCGGCACCTTGGCGGGATACGTCGAGTACGAACGGCTGCACCGCGAGGAGCGGGGGGAGGCCTCGCCGGACGCGTACGCGCGCCGGCTGACGGCCCGGTTCGCGACGGAGACGGACCTGGTCGCCCCGGTGCTGCCGTGGCACGCGCACCGGGCGCCGGTCGCGGGCCTGGCCGGTGAACTCGCCCTGGTCACCGGCGTGCTGGGCAAGCTCGCCGTGGATGTGCAGTCACTGGCCCGTACCGAGACCGGCGAGTTGGCGGAGCCCGCCGCGGCCGGCCGCGGCGTCTCCTCCGCGATGCCCCAGAAGCGCAACCCGGCGCTGGCCACGCTGATCCGCTCCGCCGCCCTCCAAGTCCCCGCGTACGCTGGTGTGCTGACGCAGTCGATGCTGTCCGAGGACGAGCGCTCGGCGGGCGCCTGGCACGCCGAGTGGCAGCCGCTGCGCGAGTGTCTGCGACTGGCGGGCGGAGCCGCGCACACCGCGCGCGAGCTGGTGTCGGGCCTGGTGGTGTCGCCCGAGCGGATGCGCGCCAACCTGGGGCTGACCGGTGGCCTGATCGTCTCCGAGCGCCTCGCCGCCGTACTCGCCTCCGCCCTCGGCAAGGCGGCGGCCAAGGAGGCGGTCGCACGGGCGTCGGCCGAGAGCACGGCCACGGGCCGACCGCTGTCCGGGCTGCTCGCGGCACGGCCGGAGATCGCGTCCCGTTTCACCGCGCGGGATCTGGAGGCGCTCCTCGACCCGGCGGCCTACACGGGCGCCGCGCGGGAGTTGACGGACCGGGCCCTCGCCGCGAGCCGTGACCCGGTGCGCGCGGTCGGCCGGGACGGCTTCTAGGCGCGGGCACCGCCTGTTTCCGGCCGTGCGTGCCCGCACGGCGCGATCCCACTTTAAAATGTACGCACGGTCGTTTACTTTACTGCTGTGGGTGCGGCCGCCGCGAACCGCGCGACGACGGCGCATCGGACGAAGGGATCACCTCGCATGACGACCGCCTCCCCCCACTCGCCGGACACCGGCCCGCCCCGGACACCACAGCCGGCCGATCCGGAGCAGTCACGGACCTCGGCGGCCGCCGCGGCCACGGCCAGGCTCGCCCTGCTCGTCGCGTCGGGCGCCACCTTCCTCGCCGTGCTCGACACCACGGTCGTGAACATCGCCTTCGCCGACCTGCGCACCGACTTCCCCGACGCCTCACTGTCCCAGCTGACCTGGGTCGTCACGGCGTACACCGTCGTGTTCGCCGCCCTGCTGGCCGTCGCTGGACGGGTCGCCGACGTGATCGGCCGCAGGAAGCTGTTCCTGTGGTCCTCGGGCGTGTTCATCGCGGCCTCGCTGCTGAGCGGGATCGCCGCGGACGTGCCCATGCTCATCGCCGCCCGGGCCCTGCAGGGGGTGGGTGCCGCGGGCCTCATCCCCGCGGCACTCGGCCTGGTCCTCCAGCACACACCTCAGGCACGCCGGCAAGTGGCCATCGGTGTCTGGGGCGCGGTCGGCAGCATGGCGGCCGCGGTGGGACCGAGCCTCGGCGGACTGCTCGTGGACGTCTGGGGCTGGCGCAGCGTCTTCCTCATCAACCTGCCGATCGGGCTCGTGATCCTCGCGGGCGCCGCCAGACTCGCCTCCGACACGCCGACCGGGCGCAAGCTGCCCGACCCGCTCGGCACCCTCGCGCTGGCACTGGGTGTCGGCGGTGTGGTCTTCGGCGTGACCCAGGGCACCGAGTGGGGCTGGGGCAGCGGACGCGTGCTCGGTCTGCTGGCCGGCGGTGCCGTGCTGCTCGTGGTGGCGCTGCTGCTCTCGCGGCTGCGGGCCGCGCCCGCCCTCGAACTGGACCTGTGGCGCAGCCGGGCCTTCGCGGCCACCAACGTCACCTCGGTCCTCTTCGGCGCCGCCATGTACTCGTACCTGCTCAGTTCCCTGCTCTTCCTGAACGCGGTGTGGGGCTACTCGGAGCTGAAGGCCGGTCTCGCGGTGACGCCGGGCGCGTTCGCCGCCGCGATAGGGGCGATGGCCGTGGGGAAGCGGGTCCGGCCGGCCGGACAGTGGGCGGCGGTCGCGGTCGGCTCCGCGCTCTTCGGCGCCTCCTGCGCGGCGATGTGGCTGCTGCTCGGCACCGAGAAGCAGTACGCGGCCGTCTGGCTGCCCATCGGCATCCTGGCCGGCGTCGGCATCGGTGCCGCGCTGACCGCGATCTCCAACGCGGCGACGGCCGCGCTGCCGCCCGAGCGCTACGCCTCCGGTACCGGACTGCTCATGACGACCCGGCAGATCGGCGGCGCCCTGGGCATCGCCGCGCTCGCCGCCATCCTCGAACGCCACCACGTCCTCGACGACGAGGGCTACCTGCAGGTGTTCCTCGCCTGCGCCATCGGTGCCGCCGGCGCCGCCGCCGCGGCGCCGGCCATCCGGTCCCGTGCCGCACGGCACACGTGACAGCCAGACCCACGGCGGGAGCCGACGGCTCCCGCGCGGACGCGAGGAAGAGAGCACGATGCCACCCATCGACCGATCGGACCGCGGCGCCGGACGAGCCGAGCACTCCATCCTGGCGGAACTGCAACCGGTGGTGGAGGCCAACCTCCACCGTCATCTCGGCGTCGCCAAGGAGTGGTTCCCGCACGAGTACGTCCCGTGGAGTGAGGGCCGTACGTTCGACGGCCCGCTCGGCGGGGAGCCGTGGACGCCGGACGAGGCCACCCTGCCGGAGGTGGCCCGCACCTCCCTGGTGGTGAACCTGCTCACCGAGGACAACCTGCCCGGCTACCACTTCGCGGTGGCCGAGTTCGGCAAGGACGGCGCCTGGGGCAGCTGGGTGGACCGCTGGACCGCCGAGGAGGCGAGGCACGGAACCGCGCTGCGGGACTACCTCCTCGTGACCCGGGCCGTCGACCCCCAGGCCCTGGAACGCGCCCGCATGACGCACATGTCCGGCGGCTACGACCGGCCGGACGGCTTCAGCGCGCTGCACGCGATCGCGTACGCCGCGTTCCAGGAACTCGCCACGCGCATCTCCCACCGCAACACCGGTCTGGTGAGCACGGACCAGCGGTGCGACGCCCTGCTCGCACGCATCGCCGCGGACGAGAACCTGCACATGGTGTTCTACCGCAACCTCGTCGAGGCCGCGTTCGAGTTCGCGCCGGACACGGCCATGCAGGTGGTGCGTGACGTCGTCGTCGGCTTCGAGATGCCCGGTTCCACCATCAAGGACTTCGGCCGCAAGTCCGCGGAGATCGCCATCGCCGGCATCTACGACCTGCGCCTGCACCACGACAGCGTCCTGATGCCGATCCTGCGCAAGCTCCGGGTCTTCGAGCGGGACGGGTTCGGCGCGCGGGGAGAGGCCGCGCGAGAGGAACTCGCCGCGTTCGTCGAGCGGCTGGACAGGAAGGCGACCTCGTTCACGGACCGCCGCGAGGGCATCAGGGCCGCCCGTGCGCAACGCGAGGCCATGGCCGTCTGAGGTCCGCACGAGTGGGGGGAAGGACGGGACCGGCCTTCCCCCCACTCTCGTCGTCGTGCCGCTCCGGAAGGTCTCGCGCTCAGGGACGACCGGCCGTCGGGGCCTGCTCCCCCTCCAGGGTCCGCCACTTGTCCGGGCGGCCCAGCCACGCGTCGGCCTCGGCGAGCGCCGCGACGTCCGTCGTGGCCAGCGGCAGCCGGGGAGCCAGGCGGGCGTTCCACTCAAGGGCCGGCCGGAGGTCGGGAGGCAGCTCGTCCTCCGGGTAGATCGCGTCGGCCGGGCACGCCTCGACACAGTTGCCGCAGTCGATGCACTCCTCGGGATCGATCACGAGGAACGTGTCGCTCTCGCGGAAGCAGGCGACCGGGCAGTAGGTGACGCACTCGGCGAACCTGCAGCGCACGCACTGCTCGGTGACGACGTGCGTCACGCGGCTCCCTCCCCGGGCGCGGCCGGCGCGGCGAGCAGCCCGGGCCGTCCGTCCAGGAAGCCGTGTCCGGCGTCGAGTCCGGCCTCGTAGGCCTTGACCAGGCCCTCAGGGGTCGCCGCCGCGTAGTCGACGCCCAGGCTCTTCAGGTCCTCCTGCGGCTTGACGACCATGACCCGGGCCCCGTCGAGTACGGAGCCGTCGGCGATCTCCTCGGACGCGTAGAGGTCGCGGAAGAGCGGAAACGGGTCGGACCCGATCGCGATCAGCTCGGTCACGCCCCGCGCGGCGACCTCGCGGGCCGGGCAGGAGCAGGTGTAGGAGGCGTCGACGTACGCCTCGCCGTCGATCTCGGCGGGGACCGCCCAGGCGTGCAGCATCCGTGTGGAGGCGTAGGCGACCGCGTCGTGGTTCCCCGGCGTCAGACGCGGCCGTCCCTCGCCTGGCACCGCCCGCGAGGAGAAGACGACGGGGGCCAGGTTCCGCTCGACCCAGCTCCGGTCGCCGGTGAAGACGTTCCGCAGCAACTGCTTGCCGAGCACCTTGGCGCCAGGGCCCCGGGTGGTCTCCGCGGCGGCCTCGTCGGTGACCTTGCTGGTCGCCAGCAGGTACTCCGGGGCACCGGGGAGGAACAGGCCCTCACGCAGGCGGGGCCCGTACGTGGCGATGCTGTCGAGCACCACGCGGCTCATCCCGTGCTCACCCGCGGCCGCGGCGGCACCCAGCCAGTAGTCGACGCCGACCTCGCGGGCACGGCCGATCGCGGCCAGGCCGCAGGACAGCCCCGAGGACGACGCGGCCGCGTACACGTCGGCGGTCAGGCCCCGTTCCTCGAAGGCGGACAGCACACCGTGGCCGTAGACCCCCTTGAACATGCCGGACGCCACCGCGATGCCCACGCGCCCCCGGGGAGCCTCCCTGGTCGCGGATCCCCCGGTCATGACCGAACTCCCGCGCGCTGGTCGGCGGGCTCGGCAGAGTGGTCCCTCAGGAACTCCGCGTCGATCACCGAATCCAGGTGGTCCTTGATCCACTGGTTGGGGCCGGGCTGCCGGTCCGCCACGGTCTGCGTGGTGCGGGCGGCGGGATACGAGAGTGCCATGTCGTCCTCCAAGCGGGAGCGCTGACGCGAGGCAGATTAGCACGATCGTTCGTTCAGTTTTATACTCGCGGGCCCGATGCGCTGGTATAAATATGAGCGAACGATCGTGCTAGTATCCCGTGTCCGCTGATCGATCTGGAGGCGTGCCATGGACCTCGTGACGACGGAGGCCGACCCGGTCCCGAGGACCGAGGGAGAGAGGATGTTCGACCTCTTCCGGCGGCCCCAGGGGCGCAGCAGGCCCCGGCCCGACGAGCGGGCCGCCATCGAGAGCGCGCGCACCGGCGAGCTGAGCGTCGGCGGTGGCAAGGTCGTCACCTACACCTGGGGCACCGGTGAACGCCCCGTGCTGCTGGTGCACGGCTGGGAGTCGCGCGCGTCGCGCTACGCCAAGCTCGTCACCCGGCTTCTCGAACTCGGCCTCAGCCCGGTCTCCTTCGACGCGCCGGGCCACGGCGAGTCCGAGGGGGACAGCGCGACCCTCGTCGACTACCGCACCGCCATCCGCGCGCTGCACCGCGCGCACGGTGATTTCGAGGCCGTCGTGGGCCACTCCTTCGGCGCGCTGGCGCTCTTCCTGTCGCTGCCCCAGGGACTGGTCGCCCGCCGGATGGTGGCGATCAGCACGGTCCCCGACTTCGCCTACCTGGTCGACTCGTTCTGCGCCCACACCGCCCTGGACGCCCGGACGAGCCAGGAGCTGCGCGACCGCCTGGACCGCGACCTGTACCCGGGTGAGGACATGTGGACCCGCTTCTCGGTCCTCCACCACGCCCCTCGACTACGGGTACCGCTCCTGCTGGTCCACGACGAGGACGACGAGGCGGTCGGCGCCGAACAGGCCGAGCGGCTCGCCGGAGCCTTCGCGGACCGGGCGAGGCTGGTGGTCACCCGCAGACTCGGACACCGGCGGATCCTCGGAGCCCCCGTCGTCGTCGACACGGTCTCCCGGTTCCTCACCGGACGGGAGCCCGGCGGGCGCGGTGGCCGGGCGAGGGCGGCGGCGCGATGAGCGGACTGCTCGCGGGCAGGCGCATCCTGGTGACGGGCGTCCTCATGGAGTCCTCCATCGCCTTCCACACCGCCCGGCTCGCCCAGGAGCAGGGCGCCGAGGTGGTCCTCACCGGGTACGGCAGGCTCGGCCTCGTCGAGCGGATCGCGCGGCGACTGCCCGAACCGGCCCCGCTCGTCGAACTCGACGTCCGGGACACGGGCCACCTGGAGAGCCTGGCCGGCCGGGTCAGGGACCGGGTGGGCGGCGAAGCGCGTCTCGACGGCGTCGTGCACTCGATCGCCTTCGCCCCGCAGGACGCGCTGGGCGGCAACTTCCTCGCCACCGGCTGGGACTCCGTGGCGACCGCGGTCGAGGTCTCCGCGTACTCCCTCAAGTCGCTGGCCATGGCGTGCCTGCCCTTGATGGAGGAGCGCGGCGGGTCGGTCGTGGGCCTGGACTTCGACGCGAGCACGGCCTGGCCGTCGTACGACTGGATGGGCGTCGCCAAGTCGGCGCTGGAGGCCACCTCGCGCTACCTCGCGCGCGACCTCGGCCCGCGCGGGATCCGCTGCAACCTGGTCGCGGCCGGCCCGGTCAGGACCATGGCGGCCCGGCACATTCCCGGCTTCGAGACCTTCCGTGAGGTCTGGGAGACCCGCGCCCCGATCGGCTGGGACCTCTCCGACCCCGAGCCGGCCGCCCGCGCCGTCGTCGCCCTGCTGTCCGACTGGTTCCCCCGGACGACGGGGGAGATCGTGCACGTCGACGGCGGCGTGCACGCCATCGGGGCGTGAGGGGGGGGCACGGCGGCGGACGGACCGCCACCGTGCCCTCCGCGGGGCGCTCAGGTGCCGTCGGGCAGCGACGACGGGTCGGTGACGACGGTGCGCAGGCGGCTCAGCACGGCCTTCTCCGCCTTGCCGTAGCAGGTGAAGTCGTCGTGCAGGACCGACTCGGCGTTGGCCATCTCCAGGAACGCCACCAGCTCGAAGACGAGCTGCGGGACATCGATGTCGTCCGCGATCTCGCCGGCCAGCTGCGCCTCCCGTGCCGTCTGTTCCAGGTACGAGAACCAGTTGGCGCGTGCCGCGGCGAGCATGTCGTGGACCTTGCCCTCGCGCGCGTCGTACTCGGCGGAGACCGAGTAGAAGAAGCAGCCGCCCGGGAAGACGCGCTCCCGGGAGTACGTGAGCCACCCCGTGCACAGCCGCCACAGGCGGCCGACGCCCGCCGGCAGGTCCCGGGCAGGCTGGACCACGTGCTCCAGGTACACGGTGATGGCCGCGCGGATGGTCGCGAGCTGGAGGTCCTCCTTGGAGCCGAAGAGGGCGAAGACACCGCTCTTGCTCAGCTTCAGCTCATTGGCGAGCTGCCCCATGGAGAGCGCCGCGAGGCCCTCCACCGAGGCGATCTCCACCGCCCGTCTGAGGATCAGCTGACGGGTCTGGTTACCGCGCACGACCCGTCCGTCGGCCTGCGTTCCTGCCACGCCCATGTGCACCTACTCTCCTGGAGCCGGCCTTTCTCGGCTCCGTTGAGGCGTCAACAGTGTAGCGAATGAGTGGACGTTCGTGCGGTTTGATGTCCGAACCGGAAGGGATCAGTCCAGGACGGCCGCCCGCGCCTCCACCCCGTCGGCGGGACGCCGGCCCTGGGAGACGAAGTCCAGGACGGTCCGCACGACCTCCTCGTCACCGAGGATGCGCCGGTGCCCAAGACCGCTCGTCACGACCAGCCGCGCCCGGTCACCGAAGGCCTCGGCGATCCTGCGGCCCTGGTCCACCCGGATCCTGGTGTCGTCCTCGTCGTGGATCACGAGGAGCGGAGCGCTCACGGTCTCGGTCATGTCCGTGAGGGAGAAAGGCACCTCGTCGTGCGGCAGGTCGGGGAAGAGGTTCACCCTGATCTCGTCGCGCAGCCGTGCCTTGAGGCTGCCGCGGAGGTTCAGTTCCGCGGAGAACTCCTCGATCAGGTAGTCGAAGTCGCAGACCCCGCTGACGGTGACGACCTTCCGCGCCACCGCTCCGTTCCGCAGGCCGAAGAACGAGCCCAGTACGCCCATGGAGTGGGCGATCAGGCAGTCGAAGGTGCCGTACTCGGCGTGCAGCTCGGAGACGATGTCGCGGTAGTCCAGGATCGTCGTGCCCCGTCCGCCCGCGTCCCCGTGGGCCGGGGCGTCGAAGGTGACGACGCTGTGACCGCGCTCCAGCAACCCCGGGACAAGGCTGGACAGCCGCGAGGCACGCGACTGCCACCCGTGCACCAGAAGGACGGGGCGACTGCCGTCGCCCCACCGGTAGGTCACCGCGTACTTGCCGCCGCCCACCTCGATGCGCCCCACGCGCGCGCTGTCGAGGAGTTCACGCTCGGACGACCGCAGCCGGCTGCGCACCAGCGGCATGTGGAACAGGGCGAACGCCCCCTTGCCCGCCAGCCGCCCCGAGACGAGGGAGAGGGCGTTGAGGGCGGTACTCGCGACTGCCTCGGTGGGTTTCATGCTCACGGCTCCTCGCTTGCGCGTCAGGGCCTGATATATTAGCACGACCGACCGTTCAGTTTTAGTGCTGCGAGGAGGCGCGATGCCGGGCCCCATCTGGTTCGCCCCGTGGAAGCCGGGCCCCGCCGGACACACCGGCCCCGACACCGGTCCGGGCGGTCCGGCCGTCGTGAGCGTCACCGAATTCGCCCCGCACCGCCCCTGGACCTCCCTCGGCGTCAACGTCGCCGGGGCCGCCCTGCGCCGCGGCTGGGGTGACGTCGAGGGGGCGATCGGGCTCTGGCTCTGGTCCGTCCCCGGCCTGTCGCGCCCTCGTTCGGGGTCGGTCTCGGTGTGGCGCGACGAGGAGGGCCTGCGCGGCTTCGTCGCCCGGCACGACCACGTCCGCATCATGCGCGCCTACCGGGACCGCGGCGTCCTGCGTTCCACGACCTGGCACACAGAGCGTTTCGATGTGAACGCCACCCAGGAGGCGGCCCGCGGGGTCATCGCCGAGTGGTCCGCCCAGCCGGTCGCCTGAAGGACGCGCGCAGCCTGGGAACGCGGAGCCTCGTGGGCCGGAGCCCCCAGGCGGCAGGGCCCTCGGGCGGCAGAGCCCCTCGCTTCGTCCGGACCTATTTTGTCTAGACCTATTGCCCCACCCGCGACCCGCGGGCTACCTTTCCCGCTGCTCGGAGTCCTTCAAGAATCCGTCAAGTCCCTTGATGGGCAAGGGTGGGAGGAGCAAGTCCGCATGCAGGACCGGAGTCTTTCCCGACGAACCGTGCTCGCCTCCGCGACCGTGGTCGCCGCGGGCGCGACGGCCGTCTCGGGTGTGGCAGCCACCCCGGCGGTCGCCCACTCGCGCGACCGCCGCCTCAAGAAGATCATCTCCAGGATGAGCGTCGAGGCGAAGATCGGCCAGCTGTTCGTGCCGTACTTCTACGGTACGTCGGCGACTTCCCCCAGCCCGCTCGACCAGGACCGCAACCTCAAGGAACTCGGCGTCCGCACCGTGGCCGAGCTCATCGCCAAGTACCAGGTCGGCGGGGTCATCTACTTCTCCGGCTGGGCGAACAACATCCAGGACCCCCGCCAGGTCGCGGACCTCAGCAACGGTGTGCAGCGGGCCTCGCTCGCGCTGCCCACCCCCATCCCCTCCCTGATCTCCATCGACCAGGAGCACGGCGTCAACGTCCGCATCGGCAGCGGCGCCACCCAGCTGCCGGGCGCGATGGCGCTCGGCGCGGGCCGCTCGCTCTCCGACGCGCGCACCGCCGGCTGGATATCGGGCACCGAACTCGCCGCCCTCGGCATCCATCAGAACTTCGCGCCGGTCGCCGACGTCAACGTCAACCCGGCCAACCCCATCATCAACGTCCGCTCCTTCGGCGCCGACGCCCGCGAGGTCGGTCGCATGGTGGGCGCGCAGGTGACGGGTTATCAGCGGGCCGGTGTCGTGGCCTGCGCCAAGCACTTCCCGGGCCACGGGGACACCGGCGAGGACAGCCACACCGGGCTGCCCGTGATCACCCACACCCGCGAGGAGTGGGAGCGCATCGACGCCCCGCCCTTCCGGGCCGCGATCGCCGCCGGCGTCGACTCGATCATGACCGCGCACCTCCAGGTCCCGGCGCTCGACCCCAGCAACGAGCCCGCCACCCTGTCGCCCGCCATCCTCCAGGGCGTGCTCCGCGACGAACTCGGCTTCGACGGTGTGATCGTCACCGACGCCCTCAACATGCAGGGCGTACGCACCAAGTACGGCGACGACCGCGTGCCGGTCCTCGCCCTCAAGGCCGGCGTCGACCAACTGCTCTTCCCGCCGAACATGGACGTCGCCTTCAACGGTGTGCTGGCCGCCGTCCGGGGAGGGGAGATCACCGAGGACCGCCTCGACGCATCGGTCCTGCGCGTCCTGCGGATCAAGGACAAGGCCGGCCTGCTCGGCGGCAGCCCCTACGTGTCGCAGAGGGAGGTCGACCGGGTCGTCGGCGCCCGGGGCCACCAGCGCGCCGCCGCCCGTATCGCCGAGCGCACCACCACCCTGCTGGTCAACGAGGACGACACGCTCCCGCTGCGCCGCGGGCAGCGGAGGCTGCTCGTGGTCGGCGCCAGCCCGGCCTTCCCGACCGACGCCGACCGCACCACGGTGCCCGAGCTGGCCAAGGCGTTCGGTGAACTGGGCTACGGCACCACCCACCTGGCCACCGGCCGGACACCCGACGCGGCGAAGATCGACGAAGCCGTGGCCGCCGCGCGGGGACGGGACGCGGTGGTGGTCACCACGGACAACGTCGGTGCCACCAGCGCGCAGCGCACCCTGGTCTCCCGGCTGCTCGCGACCGGCGTCCCCGTCGTCCACCTCGCGGTGCGCAACCCCTACGACATCGCCCACCTCGGCGACGTCCGGGCCTCACTGGTCTCCTACTGCTGGACCGAGGTCGAACTGCGCGCTGCGGCCCGGGTGATCGCCGGGCGGGTCGATCCGCGGGGCAAGCTGCCCGTGCCCGTCCAGCGGGCCGACGATCCGGCCAGGGTCCTCTTCCGCATGGGACACGGCCTGTCGTACGACGACTGAGGTCGGCACGGCCGCACGGATGCCGGCTCCGGTGCTTCCGCTTCAGGGGGCGTCGGGCCGGCCGCCGCGGCTCGCGCCCGGTTCGGCCGCGCAGGCCCGGTCGGTTCGCGGGCGCTCCCCGGTGACCAGGAAAGCGGTCGTCGCGTCGTTGAGGCAGCGGTTCTTCAGGTAGAGGTAGGCGAGGTGCCCGCCCTGGTCCGCGGTGATCATCCGCGCCCGCTCGCCGAAGGCCGCGCGCAGTGCGCGGGCACCGGACAGCGGCGTGGACGGGTCGCGCAGGTTCTGCACGATCAGCACGTTTGACGGTCCCCGGTCGCTGATCCGCACGGGCGGCTCGGACGGTTCCGTCGGCCAGAACGCGCAGGGCCAGATGTTCGCCGCCGCCGCGCCGAACATCGGGTGCCGGACGCGGTCGGTCCCGACGTTGCGCTGGTACGTGGCGACCGACTCCGGCCAGTCGCGGTCGTTGCAGAGCACGGCGAGCTGACCGGCGGCGGGGTTGTCGGCCGGCTGCCCGGGCGGCACCTCGACGGGCGGTGTCGGCGGGAGGGCCCGTCCGGTGTCGACGGCCTGCCAGATCTCCGCCAGTTCGGGCAGCCACAGGTCCAGGTAGAGCCGCTCGAACGTGACCTTGCGGAACTTCTTGCCGTCGAATCCGTCCGGCCTCGGCTCCGCGTCCAGCCGGGCGGCGAGCTCGAAGTACTTCTCCCTGATCCGCTCCACCGAGGTGCCGAAGCCGTACTCCGGATGTTCCGACAGGTACGTCGCGAAGTCGGGGAACCTGTCCTCGACGCCCTCCCCGAATCCGCGGGTGGCCGACGGTCCGCTGCCTTCGGGGCCCATCGCGCTGTCGAGCACGAACTGCGCGCTCCGGCGCGGGAACAGCGTGGTGTAGACGGACCCGAGGTAGGTGCCGTAGGAGACGCCCAGGTAGGAGATCTTCGGCTCGCCCAGGGCGGCGCGGATCCGGTCCATGTCACGGGCGGTGTTGGCCGTGCTGATGTGGGGCAGCAGGGAAGCCGTCGCCGCCGAACCGCACTTCTCGGCGACCTCGGCGGCGTGCTCGGCCTGCCGGGCCACGTCGGCCCGGTTCAGCGCGTAGTCGGGGACGTTCGCCGTCGCCGTCGCCTCCCCCTCCAGGCCGCAGGTCACCGGCGCGCTGTAGCCGACGCCTCGGGGGTCGAAGCCGATCACGTCGTAGGTGTCGAGCACGCTCTGCGGCACGCCGTAGTACTTCAGCACCAGCGGGTAGCTCAGGCCGGGCGCCCCCGGTCCGCCGGCGTTCGTGAACAGCACGCCTCGGCGCCTTTCGGAGTTCGTGCTCGCCAGGCGTGAGATCGCGACGTCGATCTTCCTGCCGTCGGGGTTCCGGTAGTCCAGCGGCACCTTGAGTGTGCCGCACTCCAGTCTCGGCAGTGGGGTGCCGGGGCACTCTCCCCAGCTGATCCGGCCGGGGGGCGCCGTCGCGCTCGGTGCCGTCTGCGCGGAGGCGCCCTGCCAGGTGAGCAGCGCCACCATGAGGGTGGCGAGGACCCCGACGAGAAGCTTTCGCATGCAGTACTCCTTGCTCTTTGCTTTGTGGAGCGTGGTGTGGGGGGGCAGGGGCGGGTCAGCCCGCCGCGCCGTCGAGGAGTCGGCTGTAGCGGAGCCGCAGGGCACGCTCCGTGCTGGCCGTCACCGTGATGAGGCCGGCCACGGTGTTGCCCCAGGCCGGCAGGTCGACGGGCGCGGTGAAGGTCCCGCCGACGTGCCGGGCGATCTCCTCCGGCCGGGTGAGCTGTTCGGCGAGCTGCGTGAGGACGAGGAACAGGCCGACGAGGAGCACGACCGCCGAGAGGAAGTCGACGGCGCGGCTCACCACGGGGTGCTTGCGGTCGAAGTGGGCGCGGCGCCCTTCGGCCGAGTCGCGGTCGGGGACGAGTGGGTACTCGGTCCCGTCGTCGGTGACGTAGTGGCAACGCTTGAGCCCGAACTCGCTCCGCCTCACCTCCACGACGCCGCCCGGGACGGGGAAGGCGGCGGGGAGCTTCGACTCGGCGTGCTGCCTGCCGTCGAGGTACAGCTGGGCGCTGACCCTGCCGGAGTCGTCGCTCTTCCCGTGCCTGACGTCGACGGCGTAGACGCTGCGGCCGCCGTCGTCGTTCGGCAGCCGGAGGTAGAACAGGGCGCGGAACGGCAACTGCCACCAACGGAAAGGCTTCAGCGCCCGCCCGTCCCCCGGCCTGACCCGACCCATGGCCCGCCTTCGGCGCACGTCGTCGAACATGCCTCCCACTCCCTCTGCTCGCTTCGCCTTCGGTTGTGTCCCGGCGCTGGAGGGAGTCTGTTCGTGCGGCGCGGCCCCGCACATCGGCCCGGCGGACCGGAACGTCTTGGACCACGGGCGAGGCGGGAATTCGACTTTGGTCTAGGGCGTCTCAGTCCTCGGGCCGAGTCACCGGCGCGACTGTTTCGCGATAATGGCCTGGTGAACATGGACGTCGCACCACGGCTCGGGTGGTGGCAGCAGACCTGGCGGCTGACGGCGGCCGCGGCCCTTGGCCTGGTGCTCTGGATCACCACCGGCGTGGCGGTGTCGAACGGGCCGGCGGGCGAACCCGGTACCTGGTACTTCGTCGGCGATCCACTGGTGGCTCTCGGGTGCCTGACGGCGCTCGTGTGGCGACGGCGGTTCCCGGTCGCCGTCGCCCTGGGAGTCACGGCCGCCTCGACCGTGTCGGTCATGTCCACCGGCGCCACGCTGTTGGCACTGGCGTCGGTCTCCACCCGTCGTCGTCCGGTGGAGATCGCGGTCGTCGTGGCGGTCCACCTGACCGCGTCGCAGTTCGGCGCCGGGCTCTACCCGATCGAGACCCCTCCCGGAGCCTTCTGGTACCAGGTCGCCACGCCGTTCCTGACCGCGGGCATCGCGGTGGCGATGGGCATGGCCGTCGGGGCCCGGCGCGTCGAGGTGCGGTCCCTGCGGGAGCGGGCGGAGAGCGCGGAGCGGGAGCAGTCCGCGCGGGCGGCGCAGGCGCGGGCCCTGGAACGCAACCGGATCGCCCGCGAGATGCACGACGTCCTCGCCCACCGCATCTCCCTGGTCGCCATGCAGGCCGGCGTGCTGGACCACCGCCGGGATCTCAAGGCCGAGGAGAACCGCGTACTGGTCCGCGGCATCGCCGAGGGGTCCCACCTCGCCCTGGAGGAGCTACGGGACGTCCTCGGCGTGCTCCGGGCCGACCCCGGTCTCCCGGAACCGCCGCAGCCCTCGCTGGACGGCGTCCCCGACCTGGTGGCCGACGCCCGCGCGTCCGGGCTGGACGCCACGCTCGCCGGCACCGTGACGGGGACGCCGCCCGACCTCGTCGGCCGCACCGGCTACCGGGTCGTCCAGGAGGGGCTGACCAACGCCGCCAAGCACGCCCCGGACGCGCGCATCCGCATCACCCTGGAAGGAGCGGCGGGCGACAGCCTCCGGGTGAGCGTCCGCAACTCCCCGTCGACCACGACGGCCGCGAAGCCGCCGGCGTCGGGATTCGGCCTGCTCGGCCTCGGCGAGCGTGTCGACCTCGCCGGCGGAGAGCTGCGCCACCACCCCACACGGGACGACGGCTACCTCCTCAGCGCACAACTGCCCTGGCCGAGCCCCACACACGAAAAGGGAGCATGAGTGGACAGCGAGCGGGAGCCGGTGCGGGTCGTCGTAGTCGACGACGAACAGCTGGTGCGCATGGCGCTGCGGCTCGTCATCGACGGCGAACCGGACCTGACCGTCGTCGCGGAGGCGGCCGACGGCGACACGGCGATCGCCGTGGTGGACGAACACCGGCCGGACGTCGTGCTGATGGACGTGCGGATGCCCGGCCGTGACGGTCTCAGCGCCACCCGGGAGCTGCTCACCCGGCCGGCGCCGCCGCGGGTGCTGATCCTCACCACCTTCGACTCCGACGATCTGGTGCTCGGCGCCCTGCGCACCGGAGCGCTCGGGTTCGTCCTCAAGGACACCCAGCCGCCGCAGCTCCTCGAAGCGGTGCGGACGGTCGCGGACGGCAATCCCGTCCTGTCTCCGGCCGCCACGGCCCGGGTGATCGCCGCGGCCACCGGTCCGCACTCCTCGCACGCCCGCGACTCCTCGCGCGACGCCGCGCGGAAGCAGCTGGCCACGTTGACCGAACGGGAACTCGACACCGCCCGGGCCATCGCCGACGGGCTGGGCAACCCGGAGATCGCCCGGCGGCTGCACATCAGCGTGGCGACGGTCAAGGCGCACACCGGCAGTCTGTTCGCCAAGCTGGCGGTCGAGAACCGGGTGCAGATCGCCCTCCTGGTGCGTGACGCCGAGGGGTGACCCCTGGCAGGAGTGGCCGCTGACGGCCGGTCAGAGGTCGTCGGACGAACCCAGGCCGGTGAGGGCACCCACCGGGTCGAGGTCGGGGGTGCCCCGTGGCCACCAGTCCTCCCGGCCGGGCTCCGACTCGTAGGCGTACCAGAGCCCTGACCGGCCGAGCCGGAGCTGGACATGGCCTCCGGGATGGGTGAGGCGGTTGCGCCAGGGCCGGAACGCGGGGAGGTCGGCGGCGAGCAGCAGGGGGCGGGCCCGGTCGAAGCGGCCGGCCGGCGGGTCCCAGGCCTCCTCCAGTACGTCCAGGCCGTCGGCGCCGCCCTGTCGCCAGGCCGCCACGGCGCGCGCCAGGTCGGCCTGGTCCCGGCCCGCCGCGCCGGCCAGGGAGGCGTAGAGCGCCCGGGTGCCGGCGGTGAGACCGGAGCCGGGGCGGGCCGCGGCGAGACGGGCGGCGTCCTGCCAGAGCGTCAGCCCGCCCACCGGGTCACGGCCGGTGGTGAGCAGGGCGTGGGCGCGAGCGGCGGCGTCGGTGGCCAGCTGGTCCAGCGCGAAGGGGTCGGGTCCGCCGGGTGCCGCGGGGTAGGCCGGGGGT
>NZ_QHJH01000459.1 GCF_003947455.1 Streptomyces sp. WAC 04229
CACGCCGCCAGCGTTCGTCCTGAGCCAGGATCAAACTCTCCGTGAATGTTTACCCGTAATCGGGTGACACCACGAGAGCGGAACAGTCGGAGGAATAATCCGACCGTTCACAGCGTCCTCGCTGTGTATTTCAAAGGAACCTCAACCTGAACCGGATGAACCGATCAGGCCGGAGGTATCAACATATCTGGCGTTGACTTTTGGCACGCTGTTGAGTTCTCAAGGAACGGACGCTTCCTTTGTACTCAC
>NZ_QHJH01000460.1 GCF_003947455.1 Streptomyces sp. WAC 04229
GCGCTCGAGGACTGGATCAAGAACTGGAACGAGCAAGCCCGGCCCTTCAAGTGGACCAAGACCGCAGACCAGATCATCGACCGCATCTGCCGCTACTGCGACAGGATCTCCGGACCGGGACACTAGGTGTATTGACCCGCAACGTTATTCACGCGGCTGATCGGTGGCTGGCCGCCGAGTGCGGTGTGGCAGCGGTGATGGTTGTAGCTGTGGAGGAAGTCTGCCAGGGCTGCTGTTCGTTCGGTGTTG
>NZ_QHJH01000461.1 GCF_003947455.1 Streptomyces sp. WAC 04229
TGCAGCCTGCTGTCCCCCATTCCTCCAGCAGACCGCAGCCTCCAGCCGCTGTCACCGCCCGAGCCGAAATCTGAAACGAACCACGACTCACGTGGCGAGACGTGAACTCAAGACCAGATCACTAGGCCCTGTCGTCAAACTCCCGTCTGCCCGGCGGCGCCATGCACGCACTCTCGCCGCACGGGGCCCTGACCCAAGTACATCCAGTACGAGGATCAGGGCCCCGCGCGCCGAGAGCACGCACCTGA
>NZ_QHJH01000462.1 GCF_003947455.1 Streptomyces sp. WAC 04229
TTGCAGCCTGCTGTCCCCCATTCCTCCAGCAGACCGCAGCCTCCAGCCGCTGTCACCGCCCGAGCCGAAATCTGAAACGAACCACGACTCACGTGGCGAGACGTGAACTCAAGACCAGATCACTAGGTGTACTGCCCAGGGACGTTGGTCAACCTGGTGACGGGCGGTTTGCCGTCGGTTGCGGTGTGGGGGCGGTGGTGATTGTAGTGATGGAGCCAGGCCGGCAGGGCTTTGCGGCGGGCTGATTC
>NZ_QHJH01000463.1 GCF_003947455.1 Streptomyces sp. WAC 04229
GTGACGACCGCCGCGATGACCGTCGTGATGACCGTCGTGATGACCGTCGTGACGACCGTGGTGACCGTCCCTCGTTCCGTCGTGACGACCGGGGCGGGCAGCGCGGTGGCTTCCGTCGTGACGACCGCCGCGATGACCGTCGTGATGACCGTCGTGATGACCGTCGTGACGACCGTGGTGACCGTCCCTCGTTCCGTCGTGACGACCGGGGCGGGCAGCGCGGTGGCTTCCGTCGTGACGACCG
>NZ_QHJH01000464.1 GCF_003947455.1 Streptomyces sp. WAC 04229
ACGGCGGGGATGCCGCTCGCCACCTCCTCGATCTGGGTGGCGGCCAGCCGGCACCGCGCGCACTCCTCCAGGTGCTTGCGCAGCCCGCGTTCGGCCCGGACGCGCAGCCTGCCGCGCGCGTACGTGCCGAGCTGGTCCGCGTAACGGGCGCACTCCTCGTCGCCGGTGAGGGTGTCGCTGACGTGGGCCTGGAGGTAGGCCTGCTTCAGACCCTCGCGGGCGCGGCTGGCGAGTACCCG
>NZ_QHJH01000465.1 GCF_003947455.1 Streptomyces sp. WAC 04229
GGCACGGGGCCCTGACCCAAGTACATCCAGTACGAGGATCAGGGCCCCGCGCGCCGAGAGCACGCACCTGACGCCGCCGGGCCCGCCCTCCGGGCGGACGACGGGAGTTTGACGACAGGACCTAGTCTTCTGAGTCAGGAATTCTGTTCAGATAGCTGGCGAGGCGTTCGAGGATCTCGTCTGCGGTCTTCATCCAGACGTAGGGCTTGGGATCGGTGTTCCATGGGG
>NZ_QHJH01000046.1 GCF_003947455.1 Streptomyces sp. WAC 04229
GTGCGGGGGCGGTCATCGGGTGGCTCCGGCGAGGGCGGGAACGGGCGTGGGGGCGGCGGGTTCGAGGGTGTTGGGGTTGATGAGTCCGCGGGCCCACTGGTCGAGCCAGGTGCGTTCGTCGGCTTCGGCGAGGGCGTGCAGGCCGTCGGACCAGTCGGGGGTGTGGGCCATGGGCGGTCTCCGTTCGTGCGGTGTTGATCGCTGCAACGGTGCCGCAGAATCCGGCGGGTGTTCCCCTGGCTCAGGCTGACTGCTGATCTTTGGAGCGGTGGGTTCGCCAGGCAGAGGGTGTACCGCCCATCAGCCGACGCCAGTGGTAGCGGAACAGCGACTCACCGTGGAAGCCGGAGCGGCGTGCGACGGCCCTGATGGGCAAGTTGGTGGTCTCAAGAAGGTGCTTGGCAAGGTCTATGCGCCTGGCTATCAGCCACTCCAGGGGTGCGGAGCCTGTGACCGCGTGGAAGTGGCGCTGGAAGGTCTTCCGGCTGACGTGGGCACGGATGGCGAGGTCTTCGACGTTGAACTTCTGGTCGAGGTGGTCTTCTGTCCAGCGGATGGCTTCGATGACGCCCTGCCTGGAGCGGCTGGCCGGCTGGGGGTGTTCGGTCAATGCGTGCTCCGTGTCTTGTCAGGCGGCGTCGAAGGCTTTGCGGGGCATGGTGCCACCCGCCTTCTCGTGGCGGGCTCGGGCGATGGCGGCCTGGCGGGATGCGTCGTTGTCGCGGGCCTGGGCGGTCTCGAGGCGGTCGACCTCCCACACTGCGTCCCGGTGCTCGCTCTCGGGCTGCCGGTTGGCGCGGAGGGCGGCTATCTGCCGTTGGCGTGCTTCCTCGAGGTACGGGTTGACCGGAGGCGGTGCGGGACGGTTGTCGAGGGCGGCGGCGAGGGCCTGCCGGTAGCCGGTCGAGGCGGTCTCACGGGTCCGGACCGGCGCCGGCTGCTGGGGCTTCTCCGGTTCGGGAGCGCCCTCGCTGTGCGCCGGCGCGGCCGCTCCCGGGGCGAGGATCTTCAGCGCGCGGACGCTGCTGCCGGTAGGGGTCTGCTGGATGCGGGTGAGGATCTGCGGCTGGCGGAGGCGGAGCTGGGCGCCGTAGGCGTCGGAGGCGGGCCGCAGGTGGAGGGTGCCGGTGTCGTGCTCGAAGCGGACGGCGGCGACTTTGTCGGCGAGTTCGGGGGCGATCGAGGGCCACTGGTCGAGGATGCTGCCGCCGGTCTCGGGGGGCTGCCAGGCGCGTTCGGTCATCATGCGGGTGATGGCGGCGCCGAGTCCCATGGGGTCGCCGGGCCGGCGGCTGGAGCTGCTGGTGGTGGTGCGGCGTTTCCGCTGGGGTTGGGTGGGCCGGGTTTTGGCGTCGGCTCGGGCGGCGGCGAGGGCGGCGCGGGCGAGGTCGATCCCGGACGGCTGCTGGCTCATGCGGGGCTCCCGTTGAGGAAGGCGAGGATGTCGGCTTCGGCGTCCCACGTGTCGACGGCGCCGGTGGAGAGGTCGTCGAGGCCGCGGGCCTGGCACTGCTTCTGGTAGCGGGCGAGGCCCTGCCTGTTGGCGGCCATCACGTCGATTCGGGTGCTGATGCGGGCCTGGAAGGCGCCCTGGGCAGGGTTCTCCAGCTCGTACCGGTCGGCAGCAGCCTGTACGGCCTGGGCTTCCTGCTGCTGCTCCTGGACGGCGGCGAGACTGGCCTTGATGAACGCGACCGGGTTGGTGGGCTTCCACCGCATGCCGTGGCACCAGCCGTTGAGGTCGGCGGAGATCTCGTAGGCGTCCTTGCCGCGGTCGGTCCAGGCTCGGAGGACGAACTCCAGCTGCCGAAGGGGCGCTGCCTGCGTCCAGTTGACCATCGCCCGGACCAGGCGGGTCGTGTTGCCAGCCTTCTGGACATCAGCCGCGGTACGGCGTCGGCCGTTGATGCTGGTGCTCTGGTGGGGGATTCGCGGTTTCGGCTGCCGAGCCTGCGAGGTGTAGTTATAACCCTCTACTACCTGTACCTGACTCTCTTCTCTAAGCCAGGTAAGGGAAGGGGGCTCAAGGCCCTCGAGACCGGGGTTTTCCACAGGCGGGTTATCCACAGGCTCAGAGCGGGTCTGGGCGGGGATGACGGGGGTCTGCTGGTCGCGCTGGTCGATGACGATGCGGGCCTGGTAGCCGGCGCCGATGATGGTGTGGCCCATGGCGTGGTCGTAGGCGGCGGGGATGACGGCGGCGTAGATGGTGGCGGTGGCGGCGTAGCCCTTGAGCCCCATCGCGCGGCGGATGTTCACGCGGGTGCCGTGCTGGACCCAGGCGAGCGCGCCGAGCTCGCGGAGGTAGCCGACGTGCCGCTTGATGGAGGCGCGGGAGATGCCGAGCCGTGCGGCCATCTCATCGAGGCAGTAGCGGACGTGCCCCGTGTCGTAGTCCATGCGGGCTGCGAGGTCTTCGGTGATGCGGAGGGTGGTGTGGTTGGCCTTGGGGTGGAGGCCTGCGCTGATGAGCCAGGTGACGGCCTGGAGCCACTTCCTCGGCCCGCTGCGGCGGGAGGTGGTGTGGTCGATGTGCTGGCTCGCGGTGCCGTGCACGAGGGGGTGCGGGGGGCACTGGGTGTCGCCCGTGTGGGGGGATGTTCCTCGCGAAACGGGCGCCGGGGAAGCGCCAAGCTGACAAGAAGGGGTGCGCTGAGGCACTATGGTCTCCGTACTGCTGAGGTACGACGAAGGCCCGGTTGGGACTTCGGATGGTTCGGAGAGAACCTGTTGGACGCTCCGGGAGACCGGAGCCTTAGCTCGAAGCGCCAACTTCGAGCCGTGGAATGAAGGCCGCGCGCGGTGCGCCAACACCAGCGGCCAGGCGGTAGAGGATGAGCCCCCGCCAAGGGGCACAAGGACCTCCCGCCGCAGCGATCGCTACGTCACTTGATCTCCCTCAATGGGCGGGGTCTGGTCGATCCGCTTAACGATGTTGAAGCGGACCGGGTGCGGGAGACCGGAAGCCCCCGACAGCTCCGTGTCGAAGTACATGCCGTGCAGGAGTTCGGCCAGCATCCTCTCCACGTTGTGCGGGGCGTACCAGCCAGTGAGCTGGGCCTCGGACAGGCTCGTGCGCAGACGAACAGTGCGCGCCGTGAAGGTCAGCGAGGTGCCACGAGGGAAGAAGACTTGGATGCTGCGCTTCGCCCTCTCGGGCTCAAGGTGCCATGCCTGCCGCTGCGCGGGGATGCGAGGCTTCGGCCGGGGGCAAGAGACGGTGACTTCCCAGACGCGGGCGCTGGCCGCACCGCCCTGGGCGGTCATGCGACTGCGGGGGTAGTGGGGACAGGGCCCGGCTGCGTCGGCGGTGTGATCTTCACGCCGGATACGCACAAACTTCGGGGTGACCTGTCTGAGGGGGATAGACCCCGGGTACTCTTAGCCATCGTCGGCACCTTCAGTAGCTGGTTGAGTGTCGGCCCGGCCCCTGTACCGGATGTTGCGAGCATCCGGACCACTACGGGGGCCGTTCCTATTGTCTTGTGGTCAGCGACCGAACCTGACCGGTCGTCTGACGTGTACCACATGCTACCCGTTGAGCCTGCCATCTGTCCCAGCTCCTTCCCCCGTGTCCCTAATCCCACTTGTCACACCGCACATGACGGGCTATCAGTGCCCGTGCTCTGTCTCGCCGTCCGCCGGATGCGGCGGTGCCTCCGGAGCCACCAGACGTCGCGACCGCGCCACACTCCCGGCCATCGCATGGAAGCCCGCCTTCGCGAACACGCCCGCCAGGCGGTCCAACTGATCCCGGAACATGCGCGGCGCCGCCGACACCCGCCCCGCGTGGAAGCCGACCGCCAACGCCCGATCCCACACCGCCTGGATCAGCACCGGATCCGCGTCCGGCCACAAGTCCCGGGCCAGCTTGTCCGGACGGCCCACCGTCTCCAGCTGGGCGTTCGCGATCAGCCCCGCCAGGAACTCCCCCGACGACATGGCGCGGCCGCACAGCACCGCATCGTTGCGCATCGTCTCGAACCCCGCGTCATCGCCGGAGGCGGACGGGACAGGGGCAGGGGTCGTCTCGGTCATGCTGCGGCCTCCATCGGCTCAGAAGGGAAAAGATCACGCACATCGGCCAGGCCATCCAGCTCGGCCACATCCAGGTCCACCTGACCCGCCACCGACACAAACCGCGCCCGCAACGGCCGCCGCCGGAAACCCCGACCCACCCGACGCCCCGAACGCCGCCGGAACTCAGACCGCTTCGTCGGCCACAGCAACAGCTGCCCGCCAACCTCCAGCAGCACATCCTCCACACCCACCGGAACCGCCGGCACCGACCCGTCATCCGGCACCACCGTCACACCGTCCAGCAGGCCCCGCTCCCGGGCCGCCTCCAGCACCCGCATCCGCGACACCGACTTCGGCAACCCCAACAGCCGCGTCACCTGAGACCGCTGCCAGTTCGCCGTCCGCACATCCGGCAACCCCGCAGCCTCCGCCACCTCCACCGGCCGCCAGAACTGCGCCAAAGCCCGCAACAGGGCCCGCTTCTGCGGGGTCTGCAACAGCCGGTCCGGGGCCGCGACCAGCTCGTGCTGCCGCTTGATGAACGCCCGATGCCGCTCCAGAGCCGTCCTGCCGCCCCAGATACCGTCCGGTTCCGCCAGGCGCGGTGTGCCGGCCTCTCGGACGACGGAGTTCGCGTACGAGTCGCAGGCCACCATCACCGGGCAGTTCAGGCACACCTCCACTGCCGCCGCCTGCCGGGCCTCCCGCACCCGCTGCGGCTCCGACCCGTCCCGGTCATCCCCATGCCAGGCGTCCAGCGACAGCGACGTATTGCCCGCCGCACGGCCACGCTCCACCTGATCCTCCGCACACCCGCGGTACCTGTAGTGCGGGTGGTCCTCCCACGCCTGCCTCAAAGCACTCGAAGACGTCACAGCACTCCTCCCTCCGAAGACGGATCAATCCCGGACGGGGCCGACGCCCACGCCTCATCCACCACCGAGCCGGCAGCCACCACGACCGCCGACGCCGCCAACTCCGTGTCCAGGCGCCGTCGGAACCCATCCAGCTGCGCCCGCAGCGCCGCACCGTCCCGGTGCGCGCAGCCGGCCATCAGCTCCGCCGACACCGCCCGACACCTGAGCCGCGCCTCCCGACGCCGCACAGCAACCACGCCAAAGGCGGCGGCCGCCGCAGCAAGCGCCACGACGGCCGACACGCACAAACAAGCTCGAGCACCCAAAGCGCTCACCTCCAAGAACAGGGGAAGGAACGGACAGAACAGGAACAGGGATCAGGGGTGGTACAAGGAGTTCGTGCGGGCCGCGGCGATCTCCGCCGCCTCCCCCGCGTCCAGGGCCGCCTCATCCCGGGCGGCCTGTACCTCGTTCGGCAGCCGCCGCCAGGCGTCCATCTCCGCCTCCCACAGGCGGCGGTACGACGACGGCCGGCGCCGCTCACGACGCGCCTCCCACCACCAGCCAGCCGCCGACACCACCAGCAGGCCCAGCAGCCACCACACGGAAACAGGCATGACGAACCTCCAACCGGCAGCCGCCGGAACGGGATGGGTGAAGCAGACGCCCCAAGACGGGGACTTCAAGGAGGCGACGCCCCAGGTCAGATCAAGCAGACTTCGGCAGGGGCACCATGGCGTTCCTAGCGCCAACAGGCGTCACCGCGAGCGACGATCGCCTGGCCAGGCGCTGCCGCCGCTTGGCCGCACTATGCGCCGACCGGCACGGCCCGCAATACGGGATACCCAGCACGTAGTGCGCCTGGTAGCCCTCCTCCGTACCGCACCGGCCGGTCCAGTCCGGAAACGCATCGGGATCATCGATCGTGTCGTCATCCCACGCCCCCACCGGAGGCCAGCCCCGCTCAGCCGCATGCCTCCTGGCCCGGGTGACACCGGCAGCCGTCGCCCCAGCCTCTCCCGGATCGACCCGCCACAGAGCGTCGTACATCGCTCGAACCTGCAACACCCGGCCGACCAGGACGTGCTCCCGGTTCAGCATCATGCTGAAGTTCCCCGGCCGCATCGCTAGGTACTCAGCCAGATGCTGCTGAGGCCAGCCCATAGCAACCAGCGCCTGAACGCGGCGCCGCGTTCCCACAGGGCTCACCGGCGTGGAGGGCGCCAGGTTCTCCAGCACCGGCTCCACGGCCAGGACGGCGGCGGCCAGATCCGGCCGGACCCGCTCCTGCGGTCCACTGCCCCGATCCGACCGCCCAGACAGAATCGCCTGGAGGCTCCGTCGGGCCACGCCGGCCTGTGCCGCGATCGTGCGCAGGCCCATGGCGCAGGACTGGAGGTGGCGGAGGTGGATACGGACCGGTTCGGCGTCCACCCACGGCTGCCACGTGCCAGCCGTGATGGCCTTCGACCGGTTCTCGTCGTACTCGCTGCGGGCAAACCCGCAAATGTAGCAGCGGCATCCGTCCAAGCGGTAGCGGGCATAGCCGTGCTCCCGCTCGCCGGCCATCAGGCGGCGCTCCTCTCCGTGTCGCCGCCCTGCGCGGCCTTCCCCTTGCCCACCTCAGCGATCTGCGCCAGGTACTCCTCAACCGCGCCATCCGCCCGAGCCGCCTGCCAGATACGGCGCACCGTGGCCGCATCCGGCGCCTCGTGCGCCTCATGCAGGTAGTCCCGCCCCTGAGCCGCGGTCGGCTCCGCAACAGCCTCCGGGGAAGCGCTCGCAGCCTGCGGCTCCGGCTGCACCGGCGGGTCCTCCGGCTCCGGCGCCGGCGGCTCCACCGGCTTCCACTCCTGCGGCGGATGCGCAGCCGAGAAGTGCACCACCGGATCCGACGACCCGTTGTTGTACAGCGACAGACCGAACTGGTCCCCCAGGTTCACCGCACACCGCTTCAAGGCCTGCGACACCGCGGTCTTCATCGCCAGGTCGTGCGCATCACCGATGGACGGCTGGTTGATGGCGTCACCTGCGGCTGCGTCCTCGAAGTGCGTGATCTTCCGGCCGTCGGGGGTGTACAGCGTCAGACGAACCTGCGCTCGGTACACGATGGTCCACTTCGACCGTTCACCGTTCTTCGTCTCCCGCTCGGAGACCAGGTCCAGGCTGACGGTGTCGATGGAGAACCCGCCGAACCCGAAGACACGGATGAGCTGCCGTCGGACGTCCCACGCTTCGAGGTGGGCCATGCCGCGGAGCATGCGGACCCGGTTGGCGTGGATACCGCCGTGGAGCATCCGCAGCTGGTACGGGGAGAAACGTCCGGCCTGATTTTGGGTGTGCGAGGTGGGGCCCTCCGCCATCGTCCCGGCGGGGGCCTCAACGGCTTGCGCCATGAGGTCACTCCTATGAGGTTGTGCAGTGATGAGATACGGCAGGGTCCCGGCCCAGAAGTCGGCGTCCAGGCCGGCCACGCCCAGAAGTCCTACGCGGCGGGGTCTCCCAGCCGGTCCGTCAGAATCCGTCGGACGACCTTCCCCGGGTGCATCGGAAAGTCGACGTCCTGCGCCATCCGCGCCACCCACTCACGGAGGGAATCCAGCAGCTCGCCGTCCACACGGATCGACATGCCAGCCCTCTCGACCTCCCCGTTCGGACCCGACGCATACTGCGCCTTGTACGTGCCAGAAGCCGTCCGCGGACGCTCCGTAAACTCCGGAGACCACGAACCATCCAGCAGAGCCCGGATGCCGTCCTCCGCAACCTCCCGCAGCGTCACACCCTCCGACGCCGCACGAGACTCCAGATACTCAGCCAACGGCTTCGGCAAAGCCAGATACAGAACGTCCTCACCGACACCCGGCTGCTCCACACCGAGATCCCAGGCCAGATACGACACCGCGATCCGGGACTGGTTCACCCGGTACCCCAGCCGCTCCTGAAGCTCCACCGCCAGAGCCTGCACCTGATCGGCCAGCCCCTTATCGACCCGCACGTTCAGCGTCGCCAGCTCCGCATTCAGGTTCCGGGGCACCCGCGGCGGCGTCCACGTACCGTTCAACACGGCCTGGAAGCCCTCAGCGACCACCTGGCTCAGCGGCGTCTCGAACTCCTCCGACGCGGCCACCAGGGCGCCCTTCAGGTTCTTGTCGAGCGTCAGCGCCATGTTCTTCGTCGGGCCGCTCGAGCCGCCCGACGCCTGGAGACGCCTCCACCCACCCGGGCCGGCGACCAGCCGGACGTAATGCGCGGACTCCAGGTATGCCTCCCTGTCCTCCGAGGACAAGGTGCCGGACTCGCCCAACAGGCCGGCGGCCTGCTCCAGCTGGGCGGCGGCGGTCTCGAGGCGCTGGGAGGCAGCGGAACGGGGCACGAGGCGGTGTCCTCTCTTGGTGCTCCGCCCGAATCGGTAGGTGGGCGGACGCGTGGGGGCGTTGTTCACGCCAGTGTCCTCCAATCTGCGTTGCACCGCCACGTCTAAGGGGGTGGCAGGCGGGACGGCGTCCCGACAACCACTACAGTACATCACTACACGTTGCGCTGCAATGTGTATCGCGTTAGGGTGGATGCACCGCACCAACACGGGGAGCCCACAGTGAAGCTGACCGCACGCCAGACCCAGACCAAGACCCTCGCGGACCTCTACCGCAGCCTGGACCGTCAGCACGCCGTCACCATCACCTACCTCAAGCCCGGCGAAACCGAGCCCACCGTGCGAACCATCGAGATCATCGAACTCCGCACCACCAGCGTCCGCATCACCAAGACCGGCGAGATCCGCGGCGGCGGCATCGTCATCATCGCCATGTGCCGGCTCCGCGGCGAGCGCAGGGAATTCCACCTGGCGGGCGTGCTCTCCTACACCCAACACCGCATCAGCTACACCCTCCAGCACCCCGCCAACACCACCTACGCGCCCCCGCAGCACCAGCCCACCGACGACGTCCAGGCCCTCTTCTTCTACGAGCTGGCCCGCGACAAGGACGACGCCGACTACCGGCCCCGCGTTCGCCTCGCCGCCTAGGAACGACGAAGGCCACCAACCCCGGTACGGGGGAGGTGGCCTAGTCACACGAAGTGCGTGACGGCAGTCTACAAAATCAAGTCCCCAAGCACCACCCCCCTTCGCTGAACTGGGAGAACGTAACTGTGTCGAGATTCGCCGTCAGATGCGGATGCGGCCGATCCATGCACCTCGACGGACGCTCAGGACGCAACGCCTTTCGCTGCGGCTGCGGAGCACGCATCCGTATCGACGAACTGCGAGCCGCCAGCCGGCGCTGCACATTCGGAGAATGCCGCACCCTCGCCACGACCAAGGAACCCTTGCAGTTCTGCCCCGAGCACCAGGACGAAGCAGCCAGCCTCCTCGCCCAGATTGCCGCACCAGCAAAATTCCAAGAGCTGGAAGACGCGCTACAGCGCAGCCCGATCACCCTGTACCGCCGATACGGCTACGCCCTCACCCCGATCCCGCAGAACATGCAGCACGCCCCGCTCGTCTACTTCGCCCGTCGGGAACGCCTCATAAAGATCGGATGGACGACCGACCTGAAGAAGCGCATGAAGGCCCTGGTGACGCGGTCCCTCGCCACCGAACCCGGGGACATCGTCCGCGAACGGCAGCTGCACCGCCGCTTCAAGCACCTCCTAGCCGAAAGGCGGGAGTGGTTCCACCCCGGTCCGGACCTCATCGCCTACATCAACGAGCTGCGTGCAGCCGCTGGCGAGGGACCGATCGCCGCCGAGAGCCCACACTGGCCGCATGGTCAGTAGACGGCAGGAGACGCTGCTCATCGACCCCGGCGGCCGCGCCCGTATCTGGTGCCGGACCTGCGGCCGGGAACTTTCTGACGAGACCTCGCGCAGCCGGCGCCTCGGCCCGGAATGCGATCCCGAGCCGCGCCACGGCTACGGCCGGTACGACGTCGACCAGGAGCCGATACCCGGCCTGTAGGCGATCCCTCGTCAGGAGTCCTCGCCGTTGTCGTCGTCTCGGCGTACACCGTAGTTGCGGTCCCAGGCGCGTCCGGCGGCCAGGGCAACCAGTCCCACGGCAGGGCCGACTTCCAGGGCCTTGGCCATGACCTCGTCGGCCGTGTCGTTGGAGAACGACAGCGTCATCAGGGCCAGCAGGACGACGGTTCCGACGAACAGGACGAACGACTGACGGCGCACCTCAATCGGTAGGTACTGGACGTCGCCGCCGGCGAACTCGCGGGCAGTCTCCTCCAGCTCGGCGACCAGGTCGTCCGGTACGGCGTCCTCGTCGGCGGACAGATATGCGCTCTCCGCGGCGGCCACGGTGGCTGTCCGCTGTTCGTCGCTCAGCGCGCGCCACGCGTCTACGTCGTGCAGGAGACGGTTCAGGCCGGTGGTGTCGAAGCCGGCTGCTGCACGGGCCGCTGCCTGGAGGAGGGGGGACTGCCACCGGGCGGACTGGTACTGGGTGCGGTAGCTGTCGAGCCAGGACTGAACCACCTGGTGGGCCTGGTTGTTGCGGGCTTCCTGCGCCGGCACGAGTACGTCTCGTACGTAGCGGTCCCAGGTGGTCTGCAACCGGGTCATCGGCGTGATGGCTATGCGCATCTGCTCGAAGCGTGCCTGTTGGTCCCGGGCCATGGCCTCCCGGATCCGGTCCAGGGTGGGCTGCATCGCGCGGGCGAAGGCCTCACTGGGAACGGGCAGGTCTTCGTCGCCTGTGGTCGTCATGGTCGTCAGCCTTCCACAGGGCGGGCGAGCCGAGGGAAGGTCTCCCCAAATCCCCCGTAGCGTGATCCGTACAGCCCCGGCCCTGCCCGGCCGGCCCCCCTCCAACCACCATCCTGATCTTTCAGTAAAACCTCGGGACACCCCAGCTCAGGAGCCCCGTTGTGGTGCACGGCGCGGAACCAGCCGCCCCTCGCCCACACGACCTCCCCCAGTGGGTGGTGGGTCCGAGGTTTTACCCAATATCTTGATCACGGGTGTGGGGCGGGCACAATGAACGGCATGGACCCGCGCACGCTCCTCGACACCTGGCTCGACACCGCAACCCACCTGCGGTCCTCCAGTCGCATCGAGTACCAGCGCGAAGTCGACCGCTGGCTCACCTGGTGCGCCATGCAGCGCCCGCCGGTCGACCCCTACCGGTGCGGCATCGAGGACTTCGCCGCCTGGACCGGCACCCTCCTCACCCGACAGTTGGACGGACGGCCCTTCGACGGACCCGACGCCCTCGCCCACGTCGCCGAACACCACCCCGCCGCCGCACTCACCCACGACCGCAGGATCACCGCCCTCACCCAGTACTACGAAGCTGCCAAGGACCGCGGCGCCATCCGCCTCACCCCCGACCTCACCATGCTCCGCAGCGGCGTCGACCGCGACGCCAGCCCACCCCGCCGCCTCACCCCCATGGAACGCGCCGTCCTCCTCACCTGCATCGGCATGTGGGGCCCCGACCGCGCCCGCTACTACCGCCGAGACCGATTGATCGCCTACCTCCTCCTCGAAGGCCTGCGGCCGGCCGAAGTCTCCCGCGTCGACATGCGACACCTCTACGACCTCGGCACCGGCGTATGGGAAGTCCGAGCCCCCGACTACGAATACGAAGCCGTCGGCAAGAAACACGTCCTCGAACCCCTCACGGTGGCCGCGCTGGTCGAGTACCTCCCCCACCGCATCCGCCCCGCCGACGACGTCCACAACCTGATCACCGTGCAGGGCGGCCGGCCCCTCGACTCCGGATACCCCAACATGATCATCCGGCAGATGGCCGCCACCCACACCCTCCTCGCCCAACGCACCCCACCCGTCACCGCGGACACCGTCGCCCACACCGGGTTCTGGGACACGCCGCCGCCGTCGTGAACCGAGCGGGCTCTGGCATCTAGATCCGATCGAGAGCAGCGTGGTCCTGCTGCCACATGGCGCGGGCCCGGTCCACGATGTCCGCCGGCGTCTGACCGTCCGGGGCTTCCAGTAGTCCAGCGCCGACGAGCGTGTAGACGAGGGCCTCGGCTCGGCGGATGCTCTTGCCCCGCCAGGAGCTGTAGTCAGGGAACCGAGTGGGCAGCTTGCCGGTTGCGCGGATCACCACGCGATCCAGTGTCCCGAATGATGAGGGCCCAGTCTCCAGGACGTAGCCCAGGACGGCGGCAGCAGTGCCTGCGGGTAGGCCCAGGTCGCGGTCGGCGCTGGATGCGATGTCCCGCCCGAACAGGTCGTCCAGGGCTTCCGGGTCGAGGGTGGAGAGCAGTCCGGCCATCGGTGCGGTGAGCATCTTCTGGCGGCCGATGTCTCGCAGGAGCGTGAGTGCGTCTCGGTGCAGTTCTTCGGGGAGGTCGAAGGGGGCGTGTGCGGCGGTAGTGAAGGCCAGGTAGTCCGACATGCGCATGCGGTCGTACGGCGGATCCATGCGCGCCAGGGTCTTGAAGAGGTTCGGGCGCACCCTGCCGACGAAGTGCAGTGCTTCTTGGACTTCGGGGTCGCTGGAGACCCAGGCAATGAAGTTGGCGGGGTCCAGGGAGATGCCGGCCCGGTCTGCCAGCGACGCCCATGGGCTGACGGCCACCACGCACCACGGGGCCAGTGCGACAAGTCGCGCTGCGTCGTCCGGTGTCGCGGTCCTGGTCGTGATGACCCCTCCGACAAGGTCTTTGATGGTCTCCGCAGTGTCGTCGTCGGCCACGTTCCACAGGCGGGGCCAGCCCGGCAGCACACGGTCCGAGAGGGCGGAAGACAGTCGGTTTTGCACGTCGAGCAGGCGTACCTCCATTTCGATGACCTCCATGTCGATCGGTCCGTTGGCCGTCGACTCTCTGCGGGCGTCGATGTCCTCCTGTGCCTGCCACAGGTTCGGCAGGCCTGCCCACAGCCCTTCCGGTAGCTCAACGGCGGGCAGGGTCCCCGGCGCGAGCGGCCCTCCAACTACTGAGCGCGTCTGGTGTGCGACGTGCTCCCAGGCGGCCCGGTAGCGCTCCTTGCGAGCGTCCTCCTCGCGGCGACGGATCACCTTGCGGGCCTCACCAGTGGCCGCCTCGTTGAGCAGCTGCTCTCCGTTCAGCAGTCTCCGTGTGATCTCCTCCCGTTCGACGGCGAGCAGGTCTGCGGCGGGGATGGCGTCGCGGATCGACGCGATGGAGGGTTGCAAGCCCGCTGCTGCCAGTTCCGTTACCCAGGGGCCCACCTTGCGGGACGGGTTGTTGAGGTGGCCTGCCAGGCGTACGGGCAGTGGTTTGGTGGTCTGGCCTATGTACCGGGTACGGCCATCGCGCGGGTCGATGAGCTCGTACAGGGTGCCAGTCAGGGTTGGCGCGTTCATTCGGTGGCCTCTTCGGTCTGGGCGTTGATGCGGAGCATGGACAGGGCGGCGGCGCGGTGGGCGGAGTCGGCTCGCTTGCCGGCGCGACGCAGACCGACCTTGCGGTAGCGGTCCACCATCTCGTCGCTGGTCCAGTCGCCGGTGACGTCCTTGATCTCGGCTGCGCTGTAGCCGGCGGCGCCGAGGTCGGTGGGGACGCCGGCGCGGAGGCCGTGGGCGGTGATGGCGTCGGCGACGTCGACCTGGGCGGTCTTGGCGATCGTCTTTACGAGGTTGTTGATGGCCTGCCGAGTGAGTCCCTGACCCCCCTTGTTGGCCGGTCCGAGGTTGCCCCACATGTCGACGCTGCGCAGGAGGGGCAAGGACGGTGAAGCCTGGCCGGCGGTCTTCAGGGACGCCAGCCAGTCGCGGAGCGCGGCGAGGGTGTCGGGGTCGTCGACCTCGTACTCCCGGCCGTCACTGCTTTTGTCGTTCTTGCTGACGCGCTTGGTGATGACGATCAGCTGGGCGGAGACGAACTCGAGGTCGCCGATGCGCAGGGCTGCGAGCTCGGAGGCACGGGCGCGGATGTAGTAGCCCAGGAGCAGCAGGACTCGGTTGCGCTGCCCGGCGAGCGTTCCGGGGGAGCAGACGGCCAGCATCTGCCGGAGGCGTTCGAGGTCGACGGGTGCGGAGGACTTCTGCCCCTTGCCGGAGGCGGCCCAGGCGTAGCGGTGGTCCTGGTAGATCTTCAGGGCGGCCGCGGTGTCCGGGGTGTCCTCGTGGCCGGCGCGGGCGTTCATGTGGCGGACGGAGGTGATGGCCAGGCGGAGGGTGCCGGGCGGGGTGTCCTTGCGGCGGAGGTGCGAGACGTAGGACGTCAGGTTCGTGGAGGTGGTTGGCGGTCCGGGGATGCGGCTGTTGGCGGCGCACCAGCGGGCGAACGCCTTCCACTGGTCCCTGTAAGTCTGGCGGGTATTCTCGCGGCCGCTGTTGGCGAGGTCTTCGGCTGCTTCGGCGGTGAGGGTGTCGTTGACGTCGACCACTTCGGGGACGGCGGGGAGCCGGTCCTCGGTTGTGACGATCTCGGCGTCGTAGACGGGTTCGATTTCGGATCCGGGCACTAGCACTTTCCTTAAGTGGAGTTATGGAAAGTGATACCAGAGATCTTCGAGCGTGTTCCCCTGGCAAGGGACCACTCGTTACGTAAAGGAGGATAGAGGCTTGACGAATGAGACCCCGCGCGGGATGCTCGTCTCGTAAGCCTGATATCTACTCACGTCCGTTGTACGGAAGGCGACATGCGGATCACCGTCACGATCGACCAGCCCACCGGAGAGTTCCAAGAACGCCTCCTCGCCCTTCTCTCGGAGTACGCCGCCGATGTGGAGGAGGACAACCACTGGACCATCCCCCGCGCCGAGAGCTACTACCTCTCCCTGCCGCTCAGGGCGCGCCGAATCCTGGAGGAGGCGGTCACCCGCGACGGGTACGTGCCCGCCGAGGAGTTGCGCGACAGTGAGAACTCCAGCCTGCGCGGTCACAGCGCCGCACTGAAGACGGCACTCCAACGGGGAGCGACCCTCGGACGGTGGCCGGCCGGGATGCAGGCGCCGATCGAGCCGCAGGGGCCCGGGTTCGGAAAGGTCGTCGGTTATCGGATGCCGGACAACCTCGTGCAGACCTTCTACACCGCCATCAAGAACGCCAAGAAGTGAGGACACCGACATGACCGTGAGGAAGCCGTCGAAGCCGTGGCGGGTGACCGTCACCGGCCCGGACGTGGAGGCAACGTCCTCGTTCACCAGCGAGGCCAAGACCTTCGCGTTCGTCCGCGCCAGCCTCGGCGGCGACAGCCCGGCCACCGCTGCGAAGGTGGAGCAGTGGGAGGGCGGCCTGTGGCGGTGGTTCGAGACCGTGACCGCCGAAGAGATCCGCGCGGCCCAAGCCGCCACCGAGAAATGAGGAGCCGACCATGGGGAAGTACCACAAGGCCGGGGACCAGGTCCGCGTCCTGGAAGGCCCGGAGTCGGGGCAGACGCTGACCGTGTCGTCCGTCCGCATGTTCGCCACGGACAACGGCTACTACCTGAAGGGCGGCAGCGGCCTCTACTCGCCTCACCAGGTCGAGCTGGCCGCTGAACGCATCACAGGGAACCCGTGCGGGGCCGCCTGCGTGGAGCGGAAGCACGACCTTATCGGCGTCTGCGATCACTGCCGGGGCGAATGCCGGTGCTGGCTGGACCGCGAGATGGCTGTCGTGCGCGCAGCCGCCGCCGACCGCGCCACCGACAAGTGAGGACACCGACCCATGGGACTTGATCTTCGCGTAGGACGCGAAGAAGGCCGCCTCCCCAACGACCCGTGGCCATCCTGGTCATACCTCGGCTTCGGGCAGTTCCGGAGGCGGCTGGCCCAGCACATCGGCGTCGACCTGGACCAGATGCACGGGTTCGGTGGCGACGGCGACTGGACCACGGTGCCCAGCCCGCTCCGACACCTCCTGGACCACAGCGACTGCGATGGCGAACTGACCCCACAGCAGGCATCCGAACTGGCACCCGCCCTACAGCGGGCGCTGCAAGAGATTGGGTGTGGAGTCGAACCCGGTGACGACCCCGGGTGGGACTATGACCAGAAGACTGGTGCGGAACTGGTGCAGCTTCTGGAGCTGTGCGCCCGCGAGAGTGTCCCGGTGGAATTCTGCTGATCGAGACGTGATGGCGCCCCGGCCTGAGGTAAGCAGGCCGGGGCGTCGTCATGCAGGCTACTGGTCGACGGTGAGAACCGGACAACTCGGTGAGCCGCAGGCTAGAGGTACCTGGAAATACCTCGCGGATACTCGCGGCTGCTTGCGGAATCTTGCCGAGTTCCCGTTAATTCCCGTGACTGCCCGGTCGTGACCTGCGGCAGTTCTCTCCAAGCAGGTGCACGGCGCGTTTTGCAGACCCTCCGCACGCGAGCACGTGGTCTTCCTCTACCGTCTCCTCATCCACCGCATCGCGCGACGAACGGAAGGAGACAGCCATGCCCAAACTGACCTCAAGATCGGAGTGTTCCACGTCGTGCGAGGAAAATGTGTCAGTCCTCACACGCGGGTGGGCGGGTCGGTGGAAGGCTCCGGGCTGCTATGGCGTTCTGTCGGCTTCTGTAGTCGCCTGTGCTCATCTGCCCTACTGGATCAGTGACAGACCGTCAAGACGCCCGTCCCCAGGGCCTTCGCGCTGTGATGTGTTCTCGCAATATCACAGCCCGCCGGTAGGCTAGTTCACGCAGAAGGAGCCCATCCCCGACGCGAAGTTTCTCAGGCCCAGTGTCGGGAGGGCTCCCTGCGCGATGTCCCACCAGCCAGAGCAGAGAAAGGCAGGGAAAGAACACCGTGAAGCAGCGTAACAAGAACGGACAGGAGGTGGACACCCGACGGGCCGGGATAGTCCGCTACCTGCGGGAATGGCCACGCCGCCATGGACGTCTTGTCCACGATCACATGGTCCGGGGCGTGTCGTACGGCGTCGGGAGCGGCGCCGTAAGCCTCCTGATCATGTGGTGGCAGAGCCGCCACTGACCGCGAAAAGAGCCTCGATGGCCCCCGCCGTGGCGGGGGCCATCGTCGTTCGGAGAGCTCCCGCCGACGGGGAAGCGGTCTCATTCATCCTCTGCATCAGGGAGTTGGAATCTCCGTGCGGTGGAAGTTCTGCCAGGACCGGGATGCGGTCGGCCCGCGCTGCCCCTGATACCGGGACCCGCGCACCGCGCTGCCGTACGGATGCTCTGCCGCCGACGTGAGCTGGAAGAAGCAGATCTGCCCGATCTTCATGCCTGAGGCGCTGCCCCGAGTTCCCGCTTCCTCTTCCTCACCCAGTCGTGCACTGCCTCAATGAGAACGTCTGAGCGGTCCCGTCCATCTGACTTGGCCAACTTGTCCAGCTCCTGGCGGAGCGCGACGGGCGGCCGGAACGAGATCGCCGGCGTCTGCCCGGTTGCGGGCCTGCCTGCCATGTCTCCTCCATCGGTTGCTGTCATACAGAAACTAGCACCCACCTGCCGAACTTCATAGACAACCTCGTGTCGCCAAGCTATTCTTGTCATACAGAAATGGCCAGCGAACAGGGGTACTCGTGACGAAGATCGACCTGGAAGGTCAGAGATTCACCCGTCTCCTCGTTCTCGGCGAGGCAGGACGAAGCGGCAGGAAGGTTGCCTGGCTCTGCCAGTGCGACTGCGGGAAGACCACGAGAGTAATCGGCACCCTGCTCAGGCAGGGAGTCACGAGGTCGTGTGGCTGCCTGAAAGGGCAGCACAGCGCAACCCACCGCATGACGCGCACCCCGCTGTACCGCACGTGGCGGAACATGCTGAACCGAGTGACCAACCCGAACGTCAAGGCCTACCCCTATTACGGAGGGCGCGGCATCACCGTCTGCGAGCGGTGGCTGAGGTTCGAGAACTTCTACGCCGACATGGGCCCCACCTACCGAGAGGATCTGTCCCTCGACAGGATCGACACCAACGGCAACTACGAGCCCGGTAACTGCCGGTGGGTGACGATGGATGAGCAGGCCCGGAACAAGCGCAGCAACGTCCGACTGACCTTCCACGGCCACACTCTGATCATGAGCGAGTGGGCGGAGAGGATAGGGATTCCCTACTCACGGTTGGCCTACCGGGTGTCCAAGGGATGGCCGCACGAGCGAGCCCTGACGGAGAACATCGACCCTGAACGTGTTGCTGCGGCCCTGATAGAACTCGAACAGAAGACAGACGAGAAGTGAGGACAAGACCATGCCGATCAGCCTGACTTACCAGGTGAAGTGCGACGTCTGCTGGGGCGTCATGGACGGCGAGTACGACACCCGTGAGGAAGCGGAGCAAGCCCGCAAGGACCTCGGTTGGGAAGACGACAGCAACCGGACGGCCTGCCCCGAGCACAACACCCGGAACCGTGCCGCCCAGAGGCTGCGTGAGGCGCACGAGGAGGACCAGGAACGCGCGCTGGAGATTTTCCGAACCCTCCCTGACGACGAAGGCAACTCGATCGCCTGACCAGTAGCACAGCGGCGCCCCGGACAGGTCTAGTGTCCGGGGCGCCGCCGCGTCTGAACGTTACCTGGGCAGCCTGGTGCGTTGAAAGTCCAGGTGGGAGCGTGAGGCCGTAGGGCCGCGCTGCCCCTGGTATCGGGATCGGAGCCCCTTCGTACCGTAGGGCGACTCGGCAGGCGAAGTCATCTGGAAGACGCAGATCTGCCCGATCTTCATGCCCGGCCACAGCTTGATTGGTAGCTGCGCCAGGTTCGCAAGCTCCAGCGTGACGTGGCCCTCGAACCCGGGGTCGATGAACCCGGCCGTCGAATGCACGACCAGGCCCAGCCGCCCGAGCGACGACTTGCCCTCCAGCTTCCCCGCCAGATGCCGAGGCAGCCGCACCCGCTCGAAGGTCGACCCGAGGACGAACTCCCCCGGATGCAGCACGAACGGCTCGTCGTCGCTCACGTCGACCAGGCGGGACAGGGCGTCCTGCTGGACGGCGGGGTCGATGCAGGAGGCGCGGTGGCTCTCGAAGACCCGGAACTGGGTGTCGAGGCGGACGTCGATGCTGGCCGGCTGAAGCATCGCCTCATCGAACGGCGTGACACCGAGCTGGCCGCGGGCTATCGCGTCGTGGAGGTCTCTGTCGGAGAGGAGCACACGGTGAGGCTATGGCCGACCGCGCTACACCTTCCCCGCGAGGGCTGCCGCCCGCCGTTCCTCGAGGGCCTGCGTACACAGCACGCACAGCGGGTTCCCGCCCAGCCCGTACCGGTGGCACGGATGCTGGCAGCTACGACACGGCCCCACCTGCGACGGCGCACAGACAGGGGTCGGCGGGACGGGTCTGTCGGAGACGGTGCTGCTCATGCCGCCATCGTACGACCGTGCGGAGGGAACACCCGGGCGCGGCCCCGGGACACTGGGGGTACCGCCCTTCCCCCAGATCGGAGCCTTTCCCCATGGCCGAGCCCGCCCCTGCCCTCGAGCCCGTCTTCCGCGACGACGTCACCGTCCAGCTGGTCAAGCAGAGTGCCGACGACGCCCACGTCCTCTGGTCCGCCCGCGTCTCCACCCAGGGCGAGCAATCCCTCGAGCAGATCGGCGCCGACCCGGCCCGATCCAAGGGGCTCATCAACTACCTGATGCGGGACAGGCACGGCTCTCCGTTCGAGGCGACGTCGATGACGTTCTTCATCAGCGCCCCGATCTTCGTCTTCCGGGAGTTCATGCGTCACCGCGTTGGCTGGTCGTACAACGAGGAGTCCGGCCGCTACAAGGAGCTGGAGCCCGTCTTCTACGTCCCCGGTCCGGACCGGAACCTGGTACAGGTGGGGAAGGCCGGCCACTACCGGTTCGAGCCCGGTACTGCGGCGCAGCACGCTCTGGTCGACGAGGTGATGGTCGACGCGTACCGGCACGCGTACGACGCCTATCGGCGGATGCTCGCCGCCGGCATCGCGCGGGAGGTTGCCCGATCGGTGCTGCCGGTCGGCCTGTTCTCCTCCTGCTACGCCACCTGCAACGCGAGGTCGCTGATGCACTTCCTCGGCCTGCGCACCACCCATCCCGCCGCCGCGATCAAGTCCAGCCCGCAGCGGGAGATCGAGATGGTGGCGGAGAAGATGGAGGCGGCGTGGGCGGAGCTGATGCCCCTCACCCACGCCGCGTTCAACGCCAACGGCCGCATTGCCCCCTGACCTCGGTCGCACACCAGTTCAGGCAGTCGGCGGGCCTGACTGGTCCTGCACGGTGTCGTGCAGGGCTCCACGGTGCTGGGCGCGTACGACCATGGTGATCCGCTGCATCACCAGGAACGCGATGACCACCAGGAGCAGAGTGCGGATCGTGCGGAGCACCATGGCCGGCGCTCCGTGGTCCCAGACCGTGATGGCGACCGTGTACGCGCCGAGCGCCCCGATCGCCAGGGTGAACGTCATGATGTGCACGCCGACCGGCGTGGACCGCCAGGGCGCGAACCGGTGGTAGACGACGCCGAAGACGAGGCTGCACAGGGCGACCAGGCTCGAGGCTGCAAGGTTGGCGAGCTGCGCGCAGTCCATTAGCGGGGGCCTCCCTCAAAGGCTTGGCGGAAGATCTCCGCGAAGTGGTTTCTCTCCCGCTCGTTCGCCAGCCGCGCGGCAATCCGCGCGACGGCAGGACGGTGGGCTTCCACCGCCCGGCGGGCTTCCCGAGCACGGGACAGCGCTGATTCGGCTTCCCGCTGCCCGTGCGTCTTGCCAGACTCTTCCGGGCGCTGCGGGGCGGGCTCAGGACGGCGGCGCAGCAACCGTCGGATCCATCGCATCCCCGGGCACCTCCCCTCGTATCGCACGCAGAACGTGATCGGCGACTCGGGACAGTTCCAGGAGTTCACCGACTTGGTTCTGAGCTTGGATTCGTGCGGCTTCGCTCTCCCGGTGGGCTGCCCTCCACGCGTCTCGCTCCGACGCGATCTCGGCGACCCGGGCGTCCCGGTCTTTGCGTACGTCCTCGAGGACTGCGCGTGAGACCAGGTTGCCGCGGAGGATGAGCAGCACGATGAGGGTGACGATTGCCCCGGCCCCGCCCGGCAGTAGGACGTTGACGGCCGACAGGTCATTCACCTCTGCTGCTCCTTGTAGTTGTGGGGTCCGCGGGCGTCGCTGCCAGTCGACGCCACGCGCACCAGGTGGGCATGGTCAGGCGGCGCTGCGCACGGAACTGCGAGCGCCGACGTCCTGCGCCTTGCCGGACACTCCGGTCGGCTTCCACAGGCCGAAGTGCGCCAGGACACCCGTGGCGAACGAGACGGCCCACAGGACCAGCGCGGAACCGACCTGGTAGCCGTCGCCGGCGTTGGCCAGCTCCACGAGGAAGCCGTTGGCGGCGGTCAGGGCGAGGAGGAGGACTGCCTTGGTGCCGGGGTGGGTGACGCGGGTGGTGACGAGGCCGACGAGGACGGGCAGGACGACGCTGATCGCGAGGCCGAGCCAGTACGCGCCGTCGAGGGTGGGCTGCATGACGGTTCCTTAGGTGGTGGGGTCGGTTGGTGCAGGTCAGAGCGGCCAGATGTGGGCCTTGATCTCGGCTCGCTTGATGGTGATCGGGTCGTCGCCGTAGTGGATGACCTGGATCTTGGCGCGGTGGTCGGCGCCGACAACGCCGACGATCGGCATCCAGCCGAGGGTGTCGCCGCTGGTGCCGACCAGCTCCGAGGCGGGGAAGTGCTTGACCGTGGGCCCGCCGCCGTCCTCGTCCTCCACGACGCGGGCTTGGACCTCGTTGCCGCGGGCCACGCCGTCGGCCTGGAGGTAGAGGGCACCGTTGTAGTGGGCGTTGTGGGCGAAGGTCTGCCCGCCCGCGTAGTGGTCGTCGTCCTGGTCGGCCCATTCGGCGTCGAAAGCCAGCGCCTTCCACACGCCGGGCTCCAGGGTGAACGGCTTGGTCATGCCGAGCGACAGGTAGCGGGGCATGTCGGACTCCTCCTCGGTCTGGATGGGTGCTGACTGGGACGTGCTGGGGCGGGGCGCCCCCTTCTGCACCCAGGCGTAGAGCGGGCCGCCGGGGCAGGCGGTGGCGTAGCCGTCGCGGTGGCCCTTGATCTCGTTGCCGGCGCCGTTGGCGCGGAGCAGTTCGATGCCGTCGCGGATCGCGGAGAGCATGGCGTCGGTGGGCTGGGTGAGGCCTTCGGAGCCGACGAGGCCGACGATGGCGTAGTGGCCCTGGTTGAGGGTCTGGTTGCCGTTGGCGCCGGTCCGCTTGCGCAGGCCGCGACCTTCGAGGAGGTAGCCGTGGGGGCAGGCGGCGTAGTTGTAGGCGACGTCCGAGTAGTTCTCGGTCTTGTTCGCCAGGTGGGAGGCGCGGATGGCCTTCCACTCGGCGATGCACGCATTGTGGTCGCTGAGGAGCTTGGTGCTGACGGGGGCGCCCTCGTAGTGGACCTTGACGCCCTTGGTGCTGGTCTGGCTGGGCGCGGCCGAGGCGGGCCAGCCGAGCTGTGCCCGTGTTACGAGCTTCATTGTCAGGTCTCCTTGGGAAGGGGGGTGACACGCGGGACCTTGAGGCGGTCCCAGGCGATCTCGTCGGGGATGCCGGACACGTCGCCGGCGCCCTTGGGGCGGAGCTCCTGCTGGAAGGAGGCCCATGCGGCTGCGTGTGCGTTCGTCCAGTCCGGTCCGAGGCGCTTGCCGTGCGGGTTGTGGCCTTCGGCGGTGAGGCGGGCGCCTGCGGCGGTGAAGATGGGGCTGTAGCGGCCGCCGTGGAAGAACGCTGCCCCGGGGTAGGGCTCGTACTGGTTGCCGCTGTCGACGGTCACTGGGGGTTCAGCGACGGGTGCCGGGACGGATTCCGGCCGGGCGGGGGCGGTGTCCTTGGTACGGGCAGCCGTCTGCTCGCCGTCGTGCTTGGGGTCGGGCATCGGCCCGTGCTCCTAGACTCCCCGCGCCCAGGTGGAAGGGTGTTCGGGCCGCTGCTGTGCGGCCGTCCCTCGGTGGGTGGCGCTGAGGGGCGGAGGGTCGCCCTGTGTTCAGGCTACGGCCTGTGATGCCGGGGGTTGCCCCCGCTCACTGGGTGGGCTCTGCCGGGCTTTCGCTGCTGTTGACGGGCTGCTCGGTGGGGGTTTCGGGGGCGGGTTCTTCGCTGGGCGGCTGCTCGCCTTCACTGCCGCCCGGCTCTCCCTCACCGGGGTCGCCTTCTCCCGGGTCTTCGTCGGTGGGGGCGGTGACGACGGCGAGGAGGTTGACGTCCTGCCCGGTGCACGTTGCGCACAGGTCGACGGAGACGAAGCCCTGACGGCCGGGGTGCCAGACGCGGCCGGTGACGGCCGGGGGGACGTCCTGGGGGATGTGGTTCAGGCAGTTGTCGCAGAAGTTCGTGGCGATCTGTGTGGTGCAGGTGGGGCAGGGGTCGTAGCGGGTTGCCATGGGGGTCCTTACCAGAGGGGCCAGGAGATTCCGGCCAGTGACAGGTTGGTGACGGTGCCTGAGATGTCGTAGATCCGGAGTTCGCCGATCTCGTTGACGAGGAGGGTGACGTCGACTCCGCCTTGGGGGGCACGGTGGGGGAAGGGGTGCCGGACGAGAGGCCAGTAGCTGGAGTTGGGGAGGGTGGCGACGAGGGTGCCGTTGGTGGCGGTCCCCGCTTGAAGGCGGCCGAAGAGGTAGGCGGTGCCGTTGGCGGACTTGCGGACGGTGGCGGTGCCGTAGTTGGTGGCGTCGTAGTTCGTCCACCCGGATTGCAGAGACAGAGTGCCCGACTCGCCGGTGAACGGCTTGACCCGTCCGGCGACGGACGTGTTGCCGTCCTTGTCGACGGAGAACTTGTCGGTGTCCCGGTACAGGCGCAGCAGCGGCCCGGTGTGAGCGGACGCGGCTTGGACGTAGAGCCCGCTGAAGGTGCTGGCCGGGGGTGTCATGGCCAGGCGGCCGTTGCCGAGGGTCGCGAGGTTCGGCTCCACGATGTAGCTGGTGTTCTGCGCCGTGTTGTCCTGGTTGACGTATCCGAGGTTGGCGAGGGTGCCGTCCATGAAGATCCGGCCGCCGATCACACGCAATGGTGGTGTGGAGTCGAGGGCGAGTCGCTCAATGACCGCGGCGTCCCTGAACAGGCCGGACCGCCACAGCATCTTCGTGTAGCCGTTGGCGGGGAACGTGCCGGACACCAGTTCCAGGTTGGCGTCGCCTGGCGTGAGCTCCGATACGGCGACCGCGGCGACGTTCGACCCGGACGAGTTGTACAGCTGCACGGCCGGGTAGGGCAGGTTCGGGTTGAGCCACATGACAGCGCCAGACTCGCCCTTGACCAGGAGCCCTTGGGGGGAGAGCTCACCGATGGCGACGTCGTCCTCGTTGTAGATAATGATCTCGTTGGCGTTGGCCTCGTTCAGGGTGATCCGCGCCCCGCTCAGCGCCGTCTGGATCAGCCCGCCCGTGACGGTAGAACCCGTGATCGTGCCCGTGAAGGTGGCGTCACCGTCGGCGGCATCGAAGCGGATCACAAGCTCATCGGTGTCGTTGTAGACCCGCAGCCCGTCCTCGTTGAGTTCCACCCGGGCCCCGTCCGGATCGCCGGCGACGAGGCGGGTGGCGAGCTGGAGGACCGCTTCCAGCTTCTCCGCGGTCACCGCGCCGGCGGCGATGGCCCCGGCGGTCACCGAGCCCGCCTGAAGGTCGGCGCCCTCCACCTGGGTGGGGGTTGCCGCGGTCTCCTCGGACGGATCACTGACCGCCGCGGACGTGTTCACGGCGGTCAGCCGCACGTAGTGCGCCTGGTAGGGCAGCGGAATGACCGGGAGCATCCCCCCGTCGCCTGCTTTGGTGATGGTGCCGACGAACGTCGCGGCGGAGGGGGTGAAGCCGCTGCTGGTGGCGACGTGGACGGCGATGTGGTCGAAGTCCGAAGGGAGAGGGTTGCCGTCGGCGAGGGTGCCGTCCCAGACGACGCGGAGCCCGCCGATGGAGGAGGTGACGACGGGTGCGGACGGGGCGCCGGGCGCGGGACCGTCCACGGCGATCAGACCTATGGTGCCGTCGTCCTGCATGCCGACCCGTCCGCGGACCGTTCCGAGGGCGTCCTTGACGACGAGGTTGGTGTTGTCGAGGGCGGCGTGCGACAGCCGCGGACTGTTCTCGACCCGCGCCAGGCGTCGCTCGAACTCTGCGAGCATCCGCCCGATCTGCTCAGGGGTCATCAGACACCTCCGTAAGTGAACTGCGCAGACGGCTTAAGGGAGATCACGGCCTGCGGGCCGCCGCGTGCAGTCGGACGGATCGTCCAGCCCATCACGCGGCACCAGCCCGTGAAGGACGTCCAGCTGTTGTGGATGCGGGTGTACACGTCGTCGCCGACCTGCCACGACCCGAACGGTGCCGCGGGGGTGTCGCGGATCGTGACCTGCTCGACTGCCCCAAGGGTCTGCCGCCAGGCCCGTTCCCACTCGGTGCGCTGCCGCAGCACGTCATTGCCGTTGATCTCCGGGAACGCGGCGGTCGCCTCAAGGCGCAGCCGGCCGTTGCGGACCGCGGAGATCTGCCGGAGCTTCGCCGAGCCGTCTCCAGCGCCGGTCCCGACGACGACCTGCGCGTAGTCGTCACCGGATCGGACCTCTTCTGGCTCTTCGATGATGTTCACGCCGGATGAGAACTCGATGTCGGTGCGGCGGGCGCCGAGCCGCGGCCAGCCCAGCTTGATCCGCTTGATGACGCCGGTCTTGTCCGAGTTCCAGGAAGTAGTGCACGTGTACTCGGGGGTGGCCTGGTCGGAGACCAGATCGTCGACCTGATCGCCGAGGCTGGTCGTGTCGTACCAGAACGAGTGGAACGGCTCGGCCGTCGTGCCCACCTTCGACGTGCTGGCGGTCGCATCGACGGTAACGCCGAGGTTCCCGTCGGGGATGGACTGCGCGTACTCCCAGATCTGCCGGATGACGTGGCAGCGGTCCTGGTTGACGTAGGGGCCACGGCCGCCGTGCTCGCCGTCGAAGTCGAAACGCTTCTGCAAGTACGACGACCAGGACGCGGCCTCGATGCTGTAGTCGGTGCCTTGGGCGCGGACGTCCCAGATCAGGCCGCCCCACTCCAGCTGACCCTCCGACTCCACATAGATGAACGTCGTGCCCGGGTCGGCGAGCTGCGGGGACTGCGACACCAGCCGCGGCGACAGCTTCCCCCGCAGCTCCCCCGGACCAGATACCTCCGGCCCGTACTCCAGGTCCGTGACCGGCAGCGCCGTCGACAGCCACGCCCCCGTCAGGGCGTGCTGGGTGAGGACCCTGACCGGTGGGGCCACCGTCACCGGGGGGCCTCCTCGAACTGCACGTCGGCGATGAGGGTGGTGCCCTGGTCGACGTAGATCCGGCCGGCCTGCCCGGTGGAGAACGCGGAGGCGCGCGCCCGCAGGAGTTGGGTGGTGCCGCGGTAGGCGGTGGGGATGGTGAGGGTGTCGGCGACGGTCGCGGAGATCCGGCGGACGCCGGTGCCCTGGTCGTCGTCGAGGAGGGTGGTCTGGGTGGCGAGGCTGGCGCCGAACGTCGCACTGAGCTGGCCCCAGAAGTTGCCGAGGGCGTAGCGCATGGGGCTGATGTCGACGCGGACGATGGCTTTGGTCGCCCAGTCGGGGATGGCGATGTTCCATCCGGCGGCGGTGGAGAAGTAGCTGTAGCTGGTGGAGGCGCCGATGCCGGTGGACTGGCTGGCTGGGGACTGGGTGGCCAGGTAGCGCTGGCGTCGCGGGTTGGCGACCTTCCGCAGGTCAGTGATCATCGCGTTGGTGATGGTGGACGTGTTCGCGGGAATGTCGATGCGGGCGAGGGGGATACCGGTGCGGCTGTCGGGGATCGCCGTCGCCGACGAGGACACGTTGGAGATGACCTGCGGGTAGACGATCTGGTCGGTTTCCGGGTTGAGGGAGCCCTCGTACTCCGGGTCTTCGACACGGATGATCAGCATGTCGGAACGTCCGGACCCGGAACCGGTCGCGGCGATCGGTACGTCGACCGTGCCGACGTTGCACACCGAGTAGTGGCCCTGGAAGGTGTTCGCGCGGCCGCGGATGACGCCGGACCCGTCCCCGATCAGAACGCCGCCGCCGGGGGTGGTGCGCTGCGCCACTTTCAGGTCGTCGCCCTGGGTGATGCCCTCGGCGCCGTTGGCGAGGTCGCGGATCATCATGCGGAACTGCTGCGCGGAGTGCGTCGCCCCGTTGGTGAGGAGGGGCCGCGGAAACAGGGCCATGTCGGCTCTCCTTCAGAGGGCTATGTAGGCGTCGCGCCAGGTGACGCGGAGGCGGGCGGAGTTGGTGTTGTCGAACGCGGTCCAGCGCATCTCGCTGGTGCCGGGCGGGATGGAGAACAGGTCTATGCGGGAGGCCGGCGACAGGTAGGTGGAGGCGTTGCCGCCGTTGTCCCAGCTCACGGTCCGGTAGCCGGGACGGGTGTCGATCTCGATCCACCGTCCGGCGGGCAAGTTCAGGGTGGGCAGGGACAGGGCTCGTCCGGAGGCGACGTGGAGGATGGTGACGTTCGCGCACGGCCCGAAGACCCGCATGATCGGCCAGGCGTCGCCGGTGCCGTTGTTGGTGACCCAGCCGGGCCGGTCCGCGGCCACCGTCCCGTCCTGCACGTAGATCGGTGCGACGACGGGGGCTGCGAACCCGCCGCCGGTCAGCCAGCCCAACGGCAGTTCCGTCGTCGACTCGGTGTCGGCGTAGAAGCCGGGGTCGTGGGCCAGGAACTCCATATCGATCGGCACGTAGCCGTGGACGACCTGCCGGTACTCGGGGTCCAGGCGGCGGGCGCGGACCGTGAGCCGCTTCACCGGCCGGCCGGGCCGTTTGATCCGCAACGCCATGCCCTGCCCGCCGACCAGGCGGACGTCGGCGGCGTCGGTGACCGCCTGGAGGGCCGCGACCATGTCATGGCAGCCGGCAGGGTCGCCGGGGACGACGATCGCAGCATCAAGCTGGACCTGCCGGCCCGCCCAGTAGTCCGGGCCGGCGAACTGGCCGTCCATGGACGGCTGGTCGACGTCCGACTCCCGCACCGGCGGGCGCCCCAAGCCATTGGTTTCGATGACCTTGACGTTGGTGCCGCTGCCGATGACAAGACCACCGAGGTCGTACTGCCAGTCATTCAGCTCAGGATCAGTCACGAGCGGCCACCCCTCCCCTGCGGTTCCGGCGCAGACTGCGCCCCACCTCTGCTGCGATGTCGGAGGCGGTGGCGCCTGTCCGGACGGCGGTAACGGAGACCTGTGTGGTGTCACCCTGCTTGACAATGACGAAGGGTCGGGCAGCGGTGGCGTCGGTGAGGCCGACACCGAACCGGTTGGCGACGTCGGCGAGGACCGGCAGGGCCGTGCGGCGCTTCGACGGGCTGAGAGGCAGGTACGCCTCCCCGTGCGTCTCGGGCTCCGCGAAGCGGACGATGCCGCCCTGGGTGGCGTAGATCCCCGCGCGGATACCGCCGTCCGCGTAGGCGAGGCCCTTGCTGGCCTTGCCGAGGTCGGCGAGGAACTTCACCGCCTTCGACCCCAACGACTTGCTGATCTGCGTCTTGGCCTTGTTCGCGACGGTGATGATGTCGTCCTCACCGAGTCCGGTCTTCCCGGCGACGTCATGGATCCCGACAGTCTTCGACGTGATCGCGGCGATGATCTGGATGAGCATCCCCATCTGCTCCGACGTCAGCTGCGCCTTCGCCTGCTTGACCTCGGTGTTCGCCTTCGCCGCCTTACTCTTGTTGCCCGCTGCTTCTGCGGCGAGATCGATCGCGGCCTGGTCGCCCTGCGACGACAGCTGCGCGGCGAGGTCTCCGTAGCCCATCGCCGCGAGCTTGACCAGGTTGTTCTGGAAGATCTGGTTCGTGGCGGTGGCGTGGTCGAGCTGGACGGTGAAGTCCTTCAGGCTGGCGCGGGCTTCCTGCATCATCCGCCGCAACGCGATCGACATGGACGCCACGTACTTGTCCGTGCCGGTCGCCATCTTCGCCGCGAGCTTCATACCCTCGTCGCCCATCCCGGCCAAGGCCTTGGCGACGTCCCCGCCGGCCCGGTCGGCGACCTTCTCCAAATTCCGGTTCCAGGCGACCGTGGCCGCGCCCATGTCCCACAGTTTCCGTTCGACCGCGGCCAGGTCGAAGTACTCTACTTCCTTCGTCGTCCACTTGCCCTTGACCTTGGTGCGCACCTTCTTCGTCTTGTTGCCGGCGGCGATCGCATCGGACGGCGAGTACAGGGACCCGGAGATCGGGTCGTACTGCCAGCCTTCGATGCCGCCGGTCGCGTTCCACTGGATGGAGGCGGGGTCGCCTCCGAGCCGACGGACGGTCTCCTCGGCGATGGCCCGGGAACGGGGACGCTTGGACGGGGCGAAGGGAATGTACGCTTCGCCGCCAGTCTCGGGTTCGGCCCACATGCGGTAGGTGGGCTGGGCGATCTGCGCGACGTGGTTCTCCCGCATCCCACCCTCAGCGAAGCGCTGCACGCGGGCGGGCCCGTAGATGTTGCCGTCTGCGGACCGGCCCGCGGTGGAGCCGTAGTAGGTGCCGGACGGGGGCCCGCCGGGCTTGCCCTGGATGCGGTAGACGGTGGTGTAAGTGACCGTCACCGACCTGTTCCGCAGGCTCGCAATCGCGGTGGCGAGTCCGGCGACGTTGGAGCGCTGGCTTCCGGTGGGGACACTGATGGTGACGGTCTTGCCCTTGGTGTCGCGGATCTTGAATCCGAGGGCTTCGAGCTGCTTCCGGGCCTCGGTGGTCGGCGCCTTCATCGTGATGGTCTTGCCGTTGGTGGAGGCGACCTTCGCCTTGACTGCCTCGAGGTCCCCGATGGCGTCCTGGATCTCCGCAGACAGAGTGATGGACTTGTCGGTGAGGCCGTCCCGGGCGGCCTTCACCCGGTCCAGCCCGGACTTCGCGCTGCCCGTCTCCGCGGTCACCTGGAAGCGGCCGTCCGGCAGCTCCTTGACCTTGTAACCCATCTCCTCCAGCAGAGCGACCGCGTCCGTGGTCAGCGCGCTTACCGTCACGCTCTTCGCGTTGGGGGTCTTCTCGATCGCCGCGATGACGGAGTTCAGGCCGGTGATGGCGTCCTCGGTGCGCATCTCGAGGACGGTGGACTTTTTGTCGGGGATCTTCAGGTACTGGTCGGCGAGGACCCCAGCCTGCTCCGCGGTCAGGCCCATGTCGCGGGCGGCCTGGACGAAGGTGTCGCGGCCGTCGGTGTAGATGCCATTGACGTACTCCCACGACTTGCCCTGCTCCCGGGCGGCGGCCGCCGCGGCGTCCGTGTTCGCGGCAAGGTCGGACAGGGCCTTCTCCGCGTCGCGGGCCTTCTGCGAGCCGAGGTCCAGTTCACCGCCGCGCATCTTCAAGGCGCCCGCGTTGGTCTTCACGGCTTCGGTGACGTCGTCGATGGACTGCTCGAACGCACTCATCGCGGAGCCGCCGGCCCGGTTGACGTCGTTCAACGCTTGCAGGGACTGCCGCAGCCCGTCCGCGGAAGCCTTCTGCGCGGACAGCTTCGCCGCCGTGTCCTGCGCGGCCTTCCCGAACACGCCCTGCGACTGCGCGGCCAGCTCCGCCTCGAACGCCTGATCCGCGAGCGCCGACTTGTAGCCGTCGAGCTGCGCCTCCAACTCCTTGCGGGACATGCCCTGCTTGCGCATGGCCTCGCCGATCCGCTCCAGCGCGGCCGCGGCAATATCGCCCTTCCCGGACTTCACCAAGTTCGCGAGGGACTCGTCGACCGCGTCGAGGTCCTCCTTGGCTTCCTTGACCGGGGTGGAGTCCATCCCGACGAGGGAGGTGAGGAACTGCTGCGTCTTGTCGAGGTTGGAGGGGCGGGCGAGGGTGCGGAGGCTGTCGGCGAGCCCTCCGAGGTCCTGCCCGAACGCGCGGGCGGCTTCGCCGGCGACTTCCCCGGTCTGGCCGAGCTTGCCGAGGCTGGTGGTGAGCTTGTCGACGTCCGGCGGGGCGGACTTCCCGATGTCCGCGAGCTGGGTGAGGACGACGGCGACGGCGGCTATTCCGGCGACGACGACGGACGCGCGGGCCGCTACACCGAGGGACAGGAACGCGGCCCGCAGACCGGCGAGTCCACCGCCCGCGGCGGCGGCGGTCGTGGCCAGTCCGGCGATCGCTGTACGGACGGCACCGATACCGCCTGCGATGGCGGCTGCGCCGAGCCCGGCGAGCTGGAGGAGTTTCAGAGCGGTCGCAGTCTGGAGGATGATCGCGACCAGTTCGGGCGGCAGTGCGGCGACCAGGCGGGCGGCGGCGGTGACGAGGGTCAGCATCGTCGGACCGGCCTGCGCAGCCCCTTCGGCGAGGTTGCCGACGGCGTCACCGATCGCGTTCAACGCCTCCCGGGCCGCGGGCCCGTTCTCCCGCATGTAGGCGACGATCTGCCCGATCACACCGTCGTCGGCGTCGCCCTCGGACACGATCCGCAGGAGGTGGATGACCTGGTCGGTGAAGTCGTCGAGCCGCGCGTCGGTGAGTTCCGCGACCCGGTCGGAGAACGCGTCGAAGCCCGGTGTGGAGACGGCGCCGCCGGCAACGTTCACCAGCCGGTCCATCTGACCGGAGAACGACTGGACCTCGCGGCTCATGTGCGGGATGAGCTGCTCGAGGACGTTGAAGCTCTTGGTGACGGGCTCCATCGTCCAGTTCGACATGTCGTCCGACCAGTCGGAGAACGTGCCCTTGAGGTTGGAGAGGGAGATCGCGGCTTTCTGCGTCTCCGGCGGAAGGTCAGCGAGGACCCGCTGGTAGGCGAGCTGGGCCTCCATCGCTTCCTTGGACGACCGGCCGTTGTCGCGGACGGCTTCCTGGTACTTTTTTTCCGCGTCGGCGACCTCGGACATCGGCTCGATCTGCCCGGCCAGCGCGATACCGAAGGCGGTCGCGGCGCCGCCGGTCGCGGCGAGCATCCCGGCGAGTGGGGCGAGGTTCGCGGCGACGCCGGCGATGAGGGGGATCGCGGCGGTGGCGATGGGCAGCAGCCCGGCCAGCCCGAAGTCCGCTCCCCCACCACCGCGGCTGCCGCCGCCGAGGGTGCTGCCCAGGCCGCGGAGGGCGCTGGTGTCGGGGGTGACCCGGACCGTGATGGTCTGGTTCATCGACGCCCACCGCACCGCGGCGGACACGTCCCGGCGCAGTTGCATCGGATCGCGGAGGCCGATGGGGATTTCGATGCGGTGCCCCCACGCCGCCCACCGCACGGCGCCCTCGACTTCGCGGCGCAGCTGCATGGCGTTGCCGAGGCGCAGGTTGACGGCCAGGCCCTGGCCCGCACCGGCGGCGCTGAGAGCCGCGGACACGTCGGAGCGGAGATGGCCGGCGTCCAGGTCCAGGCGGACGCGGAGCCCCTGCCCTGAACCGGCGCTGGTCAGGGCGGCTCTGACGTCGCGTCGCAGGTGCGCGCCGTCCACGTCGAGGCGAACCCGGATCGGATTGCGGGTGTCGGCGCGGAGCCGGGCGATGTCCTGCCGTAGGGCGTTGACGTTGCGGGACGCGGTGCGGGCGTCGCCGGAAAGGCTGCGGAGGGTGCGGGCGAGTCCGGAGCCTTGCCCGGTCAGCCGGACACTCAGATTCCACTCGGACACGGGCGGGGCTCCTTCCTACTGGTGGCGGTGGGTTTTCTCGAGTTCGAGGGCGGCGGCGACGCTGGTGGGGATGAGGGCGACTTTCATGCCGTGGGCCTCGTCGCCGTCGGGGAGGGCTTTCTGCCGGTCCTGGAGGATCTGGCATCCGATGCAGCGGTGGGTGGTGGCCCGGTAGGCGTCCTCGTCGCCTCCCAGGGCTTCGTCCCATTCATCGGCGCGGGTGCCGCACGTCGGGCAGACCTGCTTGAGGTAGTGCTCGAGAGCGCGGGCCTTGCGGCGGTCGAGGTCGGACCAGGTGCCGTCTCCGTGGCCGCGGTAGAGGCTGTGCGGGATGCCGTACTGGCGGCACAGCTCCATCTCGGCTCGGAAGTCGGCATCATCGATCAGCCTTTTCCCAGGTCGGTCCGCTTGCGCTGCTGCACCGACCAGGCGGCGCCCCACAGGGACTTCCAGTCCTCGAGCGGCCACGTGGCCATGGCCTGCTGCGCGTACTCCAGGGGCATGCCGTCGGTGTTCGCGGCCGCGATGACGGCGGGCGCGAACGTGTCGAAGTGGAACTCGGCGCTGCCGTCCTGCGCCTCGTCTTCCTCGGTCGGCGGGTGCTTGGCCAGCAGGTCCCTGAGTTCGCCGTGCTCGAGTGCCCGGAAGGTGAGGGTGACCGTGGCCGCCTCGTACGCCTCGCTGGCGGCCGCCAGCTCGTTCTGCTCGTCGCGGGCCTGCTTGCGGACGAGGGCCAGCGCTTCCTTGTCGGCGTTCTTGTCCTTGCCGACGGAGTCCGCGTAGGCCTGCGCGCGTTCGGCGTTCTGCTTGGCGGCCTGGTAGCGGTCGCGGACGTCGGGGTCCGCGCACAGGCGGAGGACCTGAGTGGGCTTGGGCATGCCGTCCAGCTGCTTCTGGATGGCGTCCCACGCGGTGCTGCTGGTCATTCGGGTTCTCCTGTGGGAAGGCCCGGCCGGGCGCGCGGCGCCCTTCCCAAGTACGTCGGGCCCGGCCGGGGGCTAGGGGGGCGAGGGTCAGGAAGACGGCACGGTCGCGTTGAGGAGCGGCCGGTCGGTGATGGAGAACCGCACCTGGAGCTTCGCGGCCTCGTTGTCCGCGGTGATCGCCGGGGAGTTGGAGGCGACGCGCACCGGGTAGACGTCCATGCCCTTGGTGGACGGCGCCTTGCCCTTGCGGCAGATGATGACGAACCCGGTCGTGCCCTTGGCGAGGTCCTGCTCGAGGGTGTCGTCGACGTCGTCCTCGTAGAAGGTCAGGCTGGAGTCGGCTGCGGAGTCGTCGCCGGGGATCTTCGACACGAACGTGGAGTCCATGTCGGGGGTCTCGATCTCCTGGTTCTCGATGGAGAAGCCCTCGACTGCGGCGATGTCCTTGGTGTAGTCGGTGGCGCCGGTGAGCTCGGCGGAGGTGGGGAGGTAGCTGGTGGAGACGATGGTGTCGGCGAAGAGGATCTTCGTGACGCCCTTGCGGTTGAAACGCGGCATTGTGGGCCCCTTGCGGATGCGGGGCCAAGCAAGACCCCTGCTACACGTTGGTGTGGCGGCCACCTGCCTGGTGGCGTCCGCGTGGGGTCCCGCCGCGGTGCGGTGTTACGTGACCTCGAGGGTCAGGCCGTGGTCAGGTGGAACCTGAACCGCTGCACATAGGTCATGATTCCAGCTTCCTGCTCGGACGTTCCCCCTGGTATTCCGCCCGGCTCCGCTTCCAGGGTGCGGGTCATGCAGGAGACGCCGGGCACGGTCATCGGGTGCAGCCACAGTCCGGTCGCCGGGTCGCGGCCGAGGAAGACGGTGCGGGCCTTGTCGGCCATCCATTCCAGCTGGTCGAGGTCCGCGGTGGATCGGGGGTTTTGCGGGTCCGGGCCGGAGACGCTGGTGATCTGGTAGACGAAGGATCCGTCCTCGTTCAGGTCGGCGAGCGGCGCCCCGGACAGGTTGGTGTCGACGGAGTACAGCAGGTAGTAGGGGGGTGCTGCGCCGCTGCTGGGTTTGCGTCCGTCTCCGACGGGCCTCCCGGACGCGGTGGCGAGGGTGGTTTCCACCCAGTCCGTGACCAGTCGTTTCGAGATCATGCGAGCAGCTCCCCTACCGCGGCGCGCATCTGCTCGTGCAGCGTGTCCTCGATGTGCCCGAGGGCGGGCTGGACGTGCGGGAAAGGCGGCTGGAAGTAGTGCCGGCCGATGCTGTCCGTCATGTCGTAGAAGCCGAACTCGAGGCGCCGGCCTTGGGGGGCGGTGGTGCCGATGGTGCACTCCGCGCCGTACGGGATGCCGCTGATCTCGGCACGCCAGGACGCCCGGTAGCGGCCGGTGATGACGTTCGGGCCGGGACGCCCGGACGCGTTGGCGCGGATCCTGGCCACGCCCACGGTGCCGACGCGCCGCATCCGGCGTTCGACGGTGTCGCCGAGTTCGTCGGCCGCGGCGTCGAGGCGGTTAGCGAGGTCGTCGAGGTTCACGGGGTTCCTCCCCTGCCGGCCTGCTTCATGTCCATGGGGGTGACGCGGACGACTTCCACGGTGGAGGCGCGGGACGGGTCCTGGCAGAACCAGGTCCGGCCCAGCAGCGCCGCGTTGGCGGGGTTGTGGACGGTGACGACCTCAACCAGGTCGTCCCGGGCGGCCAGCGGCGCGGTGAGCGGCGTGAACAGGCGGGCCGGGGACATCGTCTCCTCAGCCCAGGGCAGCGTCGCCGAGGGCAGAGAGCTGATGCCGCCCGGCGCGCCGGCCGCGATGACCGCTCCGAGGCCCTCGTAGACCAGGTCCGTGTCCGGGTATTCGAGGAGCCCGGTGTCGGGGTTGAGGACGGGGTCGCCGGCGGCGGGGCGGGTGATCCGCACGATGTCGACCATGAGGTTCGCCTGAAGCCAGACGCCTACGGGGGCGAGGACGTCGTCGAGGCCGGCCATCAGGAGTCTCCTCTGGCCCAGTCGGCGGCCTGCCGGAGCATGGCCCGGGTGAGGTCGTAGCGGCCGTTGCCGAGATCGGCACGGTTGAGGGCGGCGTTCTCAAGTTCGGCGGGGTCGAGTTGGGCGAGGTAGCCGGTGATGGTGTTGCTGGGGTCGTCCGGCGTGGCGACGGCGACGCGGGCGAGGCCTTCGAAGGCGACGTCGTCAGGCTGCCGAGTGTGGAGGATCAGGGTGGGCAGGGCAGCGTTGACGTCGTGCTGGAGGGCGTAGCCGGTGACGGTTCCTGCGGGTAGGAGGTTGCCGTCGATACGGATGGCGGCGTGGCCGGGCTGCGCGTCGATGCGGACGCCGTGGGCCTGCGGCTCGTCAGGAGTCTCGGTCACAGGGCAGCTCCGGTGCGGATTTCGGTTCGGCCGATGAGGTCGAGGCGGGGCAGCAGCTCTCTCTGGCAGTTCGCGTGTGCCGTCGGGTGCGCGAGAGCGTCCTGCACGGTCCGCAGGGTCCGGTTGGCGCGGTCCGGATCATCGTGCGACGTCCAGCCACACGCGGCGCCATCACGGATCTCCACCCACTCCGTGCCCAGCTCATCCAGCGCGGTGCGGGCCGCCGCCGTGTTCGCGGTCGTCACCGCCTGCCAGGTGACCGCTGTACGCGCCCACGCATCGACCGGATGCCGGGCGTTGTTGGAGTAGATGACGGTGTCCAGCGGGTGATCCTCACGGAGCTGGGCGGTGTCGAAGCGGTCGGCGGTGGCGCGGGCGGCATCCTGGGCGGCGCGCAGGAAGGCGCGAGCCCGTCGGAGGGCTTCTGCGATGCGGCTGGTGAGGTCGGCGTAGTACTGCGCGGACGCGGCCGTGACCGCGGCACGATGCCGGTCGGTCCACGTGAACCGGTCCGTGCGCCGGTCGGCGTTCTCAAGCATCTGCCAGGCGCCCTCGCGGTAGATGAGCGGCAGGTCCGTGGACGCCCAGCGTTCCGCGAACGCCATGGCTGCCCGGTCGAAAGCACCCAGGGACGTGTTGAACGTGGCGATGGCTGCCCGGAGGGCGCGGCCGCCCCCAGAAGTCCGTCCGGGCCGGATCCGGGCGAGTGCGCTGAGAAGCCGGGTCTGGGCGGCGGTGAGGATCGACCACGCGCTACGGAGACGGCTTGTGGCGTCCGTGATGTAGGAGAGGAGCCGCTGCCGGAGGGTGCGGCCACGGCGCCGGACGGGGGTGGTCATCGCCGGGGCCGTTCCACGAGGCGGAAGACACCGAGCTCACCGTGGCCTCCCGGCCCTTCCGGGTCGTCGGGGGCGGGTGGCTGGCCCGACTCAAGTAGGGCGATCTTTCGTTCGAGGGCCTTGATGTTCTCGGCGAATCCGACAGCGACGACACCGGACACGTTGACGGTGGTGGGCTGCTGAAGGAGGGCGGCCAGTCGTTCGTTGAGGACTTCCAGGGCGACGGCGCGGGCGGCCCCGAGGCGCGTGTAGCGGCCTTCCAGGTCGGCGACGGAGGTTGCCGGGCCGAGCTGGGAGAGGAGCCAGGCTTGGACGCTGGCGGTGAGTGCCATGACTGGTTTCCTCCAGGGTGTGGGAAGGGGGTGGTGCGGGTGCGGGCCCGCCCTGCTGGCGCCCCCACCGTGAGGTGCGGGCCCGCACGCCGCTATTCGCCGCTGGTGCCCTCGCCGGCGGCGTCCCGGCCCCGTGACCGGCCGGTCGCCGCGGTCTTACGCGCGGCGGTCTTCTTCGCCGCGGGTGCGGCTTCCTGGTCAGCGTCGGCGGAGGCGGCGCCAGAGGCGTCGTCCTGGCCGTCGCCGGTAGGGTCCCGGTCTCCGGTCTGCTGGTCGTCCTGCTTCTTCGGCAGGCGGGGCACCTTCCTGTCGACCCAGGCGGCCGGGTTCGTCACCAGAGCGGCCAGCCTGGCGTCCGGGCTGGTGCCCGGCGCCAGTTCCACCGTCTGGTGCGTTTCCGGATCCGTCACGTACACCGTGGCTGCGAGTCGGGCGGCCATGGGCTACCACACCGTCGCGGCGATGTGGATGTCCGGGACGTACATGACGGGCAGCGCGGCCGCGGAGCCCTTCGTCCACACCTGCGGCGGGTCGTCCTGGTAGCCGCGGGTGACGACGATGCCGGGGGCCTCTTCCCGCTCGATGGACGGGTTGCCGCCCTGGGAGAGGATGAGACCGTCGGCGGTGAGACCGTACTGGGTCTCCGCCCACTGCTGCGGGTTGGGCGGCAGGAGGAAGAACATGTTCTCCGGCAGCGCGCGGACGTCCGCACCGGTGTCCAGCTCGATCTTCACGTCGTAGGTGGTGATCGGCGGGAGGTTGTAGCGGGCGCGGACGACGTTGACCTCGTTCGGGGCGAGGACCGCGGTGGGCGTCGCGGACGGGCTGACCGAACCGTAGTAGGCGGCCCGGTAGGAGTTGTTGCCCATCATCAGCGCCGCCGTCTTGTACGACGTCATCGCCCGGGACGGGGCCGGCGCTCCGGAGGAACGCAGGACCTCGATCCACCGCTGCTCGTCGGCGAGGATGTCCGCGGCCGGGTCGGTCCAGTCGACCGGGGCGGTCGGCATGTTCGCGGCCGGCACGGCGTAGTCGGCCTCGAGGGTGAGACCGTTCTCGCCGACGAGGGAGAACTTGCCGTCGACCAGGAGGTCCCCGACGGCGAGCTCGAGGCGCTTCTTGATGGACAGGACGTGCGCGGCGACGTCGTCGTAGACGGCGTTGACGAGGTCCCGGGAGTCCATGCCGCGGTCGAGGTTCTCGAGGATGGTCTCGAACTCGCCGACGATGTACTTCTGCCCGAGGGGCAGGAGCTTCCCGCTGGTCGCGAACTGCGTGATCTCACGCGTGGCGACCTTGGTCTGGGCGTCCCACGCGCGGTAGGAGGCGGCGGCGACCCTGCGTCGGTTGCCGCGGTGCTCCCACTTGACGGAGTTGATGGTCCGCTCGGGCATGACGGACTGGGTGAGGGCGTAGTCCGCGGGGGTCTGGATCTCCCGGGCGAACGCGTTGATCTCGGTGGCGCTGATGTCGCGGAGCAGGAGCTCCAGCATGTCGTTCGGCATGTCGGGTTCTCCTGATCAGACCTTGTAGACGAACTGGGAGTTGGAGCCCGCCGGTACGTCGGTCGGGTCGAAGGCGACGGGGAGCTTCGCCACGTCGATCTGGCCGTGGACCATGAGGGGGGCTGCGACCTTGGTGGCGCCGGGGTGGAAGGCGACCTCGGTGAACAGGAAGCCGGCGAAGACATCGGCGCCGTCGGCGGGGGCTGCAGAGCCGCCGGCCGTGGTGGTGGCGATGGTGATGTCGGGGCTGGTGCCGCCGGTGAACGACTCGGTGGTCGTCGGGGAGGCGACGTTCTCGCCGAGGTAGCGGCCGCCCCAGGTGAGGGTCCACGGTCCGCCGGCGTTGCCGGTGACGGTGACGTCGCCCGGGTTGACGTTGGACAGGCCCTCGAGAGCGGTCTGGACGGTGGCGGCGGTGGCGTTGTAGGCGATCGCCGCGGTGGTCTGGCTGTCGAACGTGATGGTGAAGGTGCCGCCGGTGGGTCCGCCGGTCACGGTGAGGGTCTGAACCTCGTTGGAGACGGCGTTGTACGGCGCGAACAGGCCGGACGCGGTGACCTTGCCGAGGGGAATACCGGACTTCAGCTTCCGGTCGGGCTGGTACTTGGACGCTTCTGTCCAGTGGAGGTTCTCGTCGAACTTGGTGAGGTCGAGGGTGACCGTCTGGTTGGCCTCGATGCCGAGCATGCTCATGAGCCACGGGCGGCCGACAGCGAGCGTCTCGGTGCTGGTGTACGGCTGGATGTCCACGCCGTGACCCCTTTCGCGAAATACGCGGGTGTGGTGTGGGCGTCTGCCTGGCGCCGTCCACGGGGGTTAAGGGCGTGGTCCCTTGGTCTGGGGTGGTGCTGGTCAGGCTGCGTCGTCGTTGCGCAGTCCCATGGCTCGGGCCCGTGCGCGGGCAGCGTCGCGGACGGCGTCCTTGCCGGCGACGGGCTGCCGGGGCGCGTTGCCGCCTGCGGGGCCACCGGACGGTGCCGGCGGCAGGGTCTGGGGGGCCGTGGTGCCGAAGAGAACACCGCGGCGGTTCTTCAGGTCGGTGGCGGCCTGGGTGATCTGTTCGTCGGTGGCGTCATCGGGGACGCGGAGGAGAGCGGCGGCGTCTTCGAGGTCGTCGCCGGTGGCGCCGAGGGAGACGAGGACGGAACGGATGCGGGTCTCCCGGTCGCGGCGGGCGGCTTCGGCTTCGCGCTGCTGGGCTGCGGTCTCCCGGTCGGCGAGGGCCTGCTCGCGGGCGGCGAGTTCCTCGGTGCGGCGCTGGTCGTCGGACATCTGCACCTGCCGTGTGGTTTCGGCGTCCTTGAGGACCTGGGTGAGGCGGGAGACGTCGGTGTCCTCGTGGTTGAAGGGGATACCAGCGGCTTCGCACAGTTCGCGGAGGACCTTGTTGCGGCCCTTGTTGTTCTCCCGGGTCATGATGCGGGTGAACTGGGGCTGGGTCATGGGCTGGCCGGTGTCCTTGTCGAGGACGTACTGGCTGGTGTCCTGGGGGAGGACGGGTGCGGGCGGCTGGGGGGCCCGGTTGGCGAGGTCGGCCGGAGAGGGCACCGGCGCGGCCTGCTGCCCGCTGCCCGGGTCTCCGCCGTCGTTGTAGAAGACGGCGATGCCGGGCAGGCCGGTGTAGGGGTGGGCCCAGCCGGGGGCGGCAAGGCTCGTGCGGGCGGGGTGCTGCGCGGGGCGACGCATCTGTACAAGTCCTCCCAGACTCGCTCGTTCTCCAGGCCCCGCGCCTGAGATCAAGTGGAGCACAGAATCCGTCACAGGTTCCCCCCGCTCCCCTGCTCCCCCGCATCCGGCTCTTCCTGGGCTGCATCGAGGGAGAGCTGCTCCGGGCCGACGGCCGGCAGGACGACGGGCGGGGTGTCCGGTTCGTCGGGGGCCTGCCGGCCGAGGAACGCGGCGACCTCGTCGGGGTTGCCGAGGGCGTCGGCGAGGAGCCGGGCGGCTTCGAACGAGCGGGCGTCGATGCGGGTGATCTCGTCTTCGGCGTCCTCGATGGGCCAGCCGATGTCCTGCAACCGGCGGATGGCGGTCTCCAGAGAGATGACCCCCGCGGTGCGGGCCTTGGTGACTTCCTCGAGGACGGCGGCCTTGTCGGTGGGCGTGTACGCGCCGCGGGTCAGCTTCGCGGGCAGCACGGGCAGGCCGATCCAGTCAGGGTGCTGGCCGGCCTGGAAGAGGCGCTGGACGAACTTGGGCAGGAGCCGGTCGGCGTGGTCGCGGGCGAGCCGCATGCTCGAGATGAGCGAGTCCAGCGGGCCGAGGGCCAACTCGAGCTGGTAGCCGGAGGTGAACTGGGCGGGGTCGGAGGTGCCGAGGGCGACGGCGGGGAGCCGGGCGGTTGTGGCGGCGCGGTCCTTGAGGTCGTGGGTGTGGTTGCGCAGCTCAGCGAGGTTCCCGCTGGTTTCCACGCTGGTGATGGAGCCGCCCTCGCCGAGGGTGAAGACCATGCCTGGCCCGGCCTCGTACTGCTGCTGCCGGTTCGTGCTCTGCCCGGAGATGGCGAGGATCGGGGCGCCGGTCGTCGCCGACGCCTTGCTGGAGTCGGTGTCGCTCGAGGACAGCTCGTCGAACACCTGCAACACCTTCGCGAGGGACGACTGCCCCCAGTGCTCGCCCGGCTCGGGCACGGTGTTCGGGACGTGGATGACCGGGATGAAGTCCTGGTACAGGTCCAGCTGGTCGAGGACCTCGCCCTGACCGTTCGTCGCGAACTGAGCCTTGTCCATCGGCAGGGAGTCGACGTCGATGGGCGCTTTGAGGTCGCCGAGCTCCCAGATCGCGTCCGTCAGGTACACGGTCTTGTACGAAGGCCGCTCCGACCACGGGTACAGGCGCGTGATGGAGCCGTTGCCGTCCAGGGTGTCGCCGCGGCCGAGGACGGGCTGGGAGGGCTGCTCGTCGGTGGCTTCGGACAGGACCGGCGCGCGCAGGGGCCGGCCGGTGCGGTCGATGCCGTTCGCGGTCTGGGGTCGGATCCAGTCCAGGTGGTAGGTGATGCGGCGCAGCCGGGCGGGGAGCCGGCGGGCCTGGTCCTCGGGGAGTTCCCACGCGAAGTGGATCCGGTCGGGGTAGTCGGAGCCGTCGGAGTCCTCGTCGAGGATCGGGAAGTAGAAGCCGGGGTCGAAAGTCTTGAGGCGGACGCGTTGCTTGTCGGCGTCCCAGTGCAGCAGGTACACGCCGTCGCCGAGGGAGACCGCTTTGCGTTCGGTCTGGAGGAGGCGCATGGCGAGGAGTTCCTCGTCGGCCCACTCCCGCAGGAGGGTCTGGACCTTCTCCGCCGTCTCAGCGTCCGGGCCGGCGTGGTCCTGGCCGGCGTGTTCGGCTCCGGGGACGGTGATGGTCTGCTCGTCGCCGAGGACGTAGGAGGTGATGGCGTCCACGAACATCGACGGGTCACCGAACTCGCGGCGGTCGCGGGCTTCCTCGCCGTCGCGGAACGCGGCGAGTTCGGCGGCCTGGTTCTGGTCGTAGGCGGTGAGGAGCTTGTACGCGGCGAGGCGGCGCTCGTCCTGAGCGGGGACCCAGGTGGCGTGGGCTTCGGGGAAGGCGCGCCGGTTGGGCATGCCGAGGTTGTCGCTGTACAGGGGTTTGTAGTTGAACGTCGACCAGCGGTCGATGATCGCCGCCCTGGCGCTGGCGAAGAGGCCCACAGCGTTCCCTTCCGCTGATCTCGTCCTACAGGCCCCGCGCCTAAAGATCAGGGTACGGGCGGTCGCGGCAGGGGTTCCCTCGGCTATCGGCGGCCGCGGAGCCGCTGGTCGGTGTAGTGCTGGGTGCCGAGGCCCTCGCCGGCCGGGTCGGCGAGCTCGGTCAGGGCGTGGACCGCAGCGTCCATCCTGTCGGGGCTATCGAGCCCCGGGATCCAGGTGACCATCTGCCGTTCCAGGTCCGGGAACTCCCCCACGTGGTGGATTCGCCCCTGCTCGTACAGCTGGGCGATCGGTTCGGCGCGCAGCCGTTTGCCCTGCTTGGCGTTGACCTCAACGATGCGCGGCATGGGCCGGCCCTGGGTTCGGCCGGAACGCGCGAGGTCCTGCCATGCCTGAATCAAGACCTGGCGGGTCATGTCGCCACCGAAGTTCGTTTCGACGACGAATGCGTCCGCATCGCAGTCGAGGGCGAGGAGGCAGGCTTCGGTGCCCCACGCGTTCGCTCCGTGGCGGCCGGACCGGTCGGCGAACAGGTAGGACTCTCCGTCGGCGTCTCGGCCGGCTGCGACGATGCCGGTTTCGTCGTTGGCGGTTCCGGATCCTCCAGAAGGGTCGATCGCGATGAGGGTGCGGGTGAGGTTGACGCCGCGGAAGGCGGCAGGGCTGATGCGGTTGGCGGTGATCCATGTCCACTGCCAGACTCCGCCCTCGAGGGGGCGGGGCTGCTGCTGGTAGAGGGCCCACCAGACGCGTTCGCCGACGGCGCGGCGAGTTCGGGCGAGTTCTTCCTCGTCGTACTGCTCGGGCCACAGTGCGTCGCCGATGCTGCGTCCGAGGGGGTCGGTGTCCGTCAGGGCGAGGGCTGGCAGGTCGATGACCATCCAGTTTTCTGGTTCGTTGGCCAGGATGCGGCCGGACAGATCGTCCTCGTGCCAGCGCGTGTTGATCAGGATCTGTGAGGCGCCGGGAGCGCGACGGGTGTAGAAGACGGACTGGTACCAGTCCCACACGCGGTTGCGTTGTGTCGGGCTGTTGGCGTCGTCGGATCCCTTGAAGGGGTCGTCGATGATTCCCAGCGAAAATCCCTTGCCGTTCAGTGAGCCTCCGACGCCAGCGGTGACCATGCCGCCGCGCACGCTGGAGTTCCGTGGCGCTTCAAGGTCGAAACGGTTGGCGGCGTGGCTTCCTGGGTTGAGGCTGACTCCGAGGGTGTGGCCGTGCTCTCGGAGTTGGTCTCGTACCCAGCGGCCGTGGTCGTCGGCAAGGTCGGCGCCGTATGAGGCGAGCATGACCCGGCCGGTGGGGTTGCGGCGCAGGTACCAGAGGGGGCCCCAGCGGGAGGCGCGCTGGCTCTTCCCGTGCCTCGGAGGGCAGGTGATCATCACTTGCATGCGTTCACCGGCGGCGATCCGCTGGAACACGCCGTCGATCATGTCGAGGTGCGGGGCTTGTTTCTCCCTGCCGTCGGTGAGGACGGCGGCTAGGGCGCCCGGGGAGCGGTCCATGGCGATTTGTCGTTCGACGGCGGCGAGCTTGGCGCGCAGGTCGGTGCTGGCGCGGGCGGCGACTCGCTGCCGTTCCTCCGGGGGGAGCTGCTGGTAGGCGTGGAGGAGGTGGCGTGCGCTAGTCGCCGTCGCCATCCTCACCGTCCTCCAGATCCTCTTCGTCTTCGTCGTCCTCGTCTTCCTCGTCGTCGGCAGTGTCCAGGGGTGGCGGTGTAGCGTCGGCTTGGCCGGCGATACCGATGAGGGTGTACAGCTCAGCGAGGTCGTTACCGCCGAAGGGGATGGTTCCGCCGTCGGGGCCGCTGATCTCGGTGCGTACGGGGACCTTCAGGCCGAACAGTTCGGTGATGTCGGCAATGAGCTTCCGGGCCTGCTCGTTGGCCTTGAGGTCGTTGTCCTCGATGGCGAGGGGCATGACGGCGCGCAGGAGGGTCTCGAGGCGGGAGCCTTGGATGAACCGGTAGAGCTCCGCGTCTTGGACCTCCATGGCCTTGGCCTTTTTGACGGCTCGGGCGAGGTCGGAGCGTGCGGTGCCGGGGGTGATGTTGAAGTGCTCTGCGATCTGGGCTGCGGTGCGGCCTTGGATCTTCATGATGAGCATTTCGGAGCGTCGCTTGGCGACGAGGGCTTGCTTGGTCTTGGACGCTGGCATGGCGGTGGGGCTCCCGCTCGGGTGGATGTTGTGTTGTGAGGCCCCGCGCCTAGATGGATGATCGCCGATTTCCGTGCGGGTGTTCCCCCTGGACGTGGTTTGGCCCCGCCGGCTGGGGGTGGCTGGCGGGGCCGCGGTGGTGGGTGTGTGGCACGGCCCGGTCCTTCTGGGGCGCGGGGACACCGACAGAAGGGCCAGGCACGTTGTCCTTCCGGGCCGTGCTGTTCTGAGTGTGGGGTATGCGGAGCTGTTTGTCTGAGACGCCTTCCCCCCGGCGTGCGTCAGCCCCCGGCGGGTGGGGTCCGGGGGCTGGTCGCTTCAGTCGCTGGGCTACTTGGGGAGCTGGTTGCGGGTGTGGGCCCATACGCCGCTGGTGTTGGTGTTCACGGTCCGCTGGTCTTGGACGACGGTGCCGCTGTAGTGCTGGTGGATGACGGGCGGGGCGGCCTGGACGGTCTCCTTGGCGCTCTTCATGAGGCTCTTGAGGGCCAGGATCGGAGCCGTGATGGCCGCGGGGACCGCTACGACGCCGGCGCAGATCCAGCCGATGACCTCGGGGTTGGCGTGGCCGGAGCCCCAGAGGACGCCGGTTGCTGCTGCACCAAGGGCGATGATGGGAACGCTGCTGGCGATCATGATCCCGCTGACGTCGGAGGCGGTCTTGCTCATGGCGGGTCGGCCTGGCTGCTCGACTGGCGGGGTGTCGCCGATTGTGGGGGTGTTGGGCAGGGCGTCGTTGCGGAATGAGGTGGGGATGGTCAGGGGTGACTTGGCGGCGTCCTTGAGGGCGTCTTCGACGTCGGCGAGGAAGGCGACGGCGTTGGGGTTGGGCTGCGCGGCGGG